>MAAD01000329.1 GCA_002162985.1 Bermanella sp. 47_1433_sub80_T6
ATATC
Source organism: Bermanella sp. 47_1433_sub80_T6 (assembly GCA_002162985.1). Lineage (GTDB taxonomy): Bacteria > Pseudomonadota > Gammaproteobacteria > Pseudomonadales > Oceanobacteraceae > Bermanella. The sequence goes on from MAAD01000329.1 coordinate 6, forward strand.
TTGCAGGCCCGTGATCGTGCCGATGAAGCTGACAATGGTATTAACCTTGCCTACACGATTCCTAAAGAAGGCACCGCCTTGTGGTTTGATATGTTGGCCATTCCTGCCGACGCAAAAAACGCCAAAGCCGCCCACAAATTTGCAAACTTCTTAATGCGCCCTGACGTGATTGCCGATGTTACTAACTATGTTTGGTACGCCAACGCAAATACATCGGCGACTAAGCTTTTAGACAAAGAGATTTCAAGTGACGGTGGCATCTACCCAAGTGACGAGGTGAGAAAGAAATTGTTTACTCAGACCGTTCGTAAACAGAAAATTAATAAATTGCTGACTCGCCTGTGGGTCGACATAAAGTCTGGCCGTTAAACTAAAGCGCAGGACCTAAAAAGCCCGTCACCAGTGATGATGAATCGCTGGTGACGGGCTTTTTTTATGCGCGCAATTATTATTGCATTGCTAATGTGAAAGCAGTGCTAGCCTTGTTTATATCGACATGTAGGAGGGCACCCCGTGCCCGACCAATCGGTAAGGGGGAGTGATACATGCTGCATGCATAAGCCCCCTCTGCTTAAAGTGGTTGCCAGTCTTCTTTGAAACGGCGAGATACAGAGTTGTACGAGGGCACCCTGTGCCCGACAAATCGCTCACGGGGTGAGCTCGTACTTGTGCGAAAAAAGCCCCATTTAAGCTACAGGGCAAAAAAGAAATGAAGTATTAGGAGTATTAAGGCGCCGGCTGCTCTTGCGGCTGGCCCACATTAGCGGCAGCAGTTTCAAGTTCACTTAAGTGCAGTAAAAACAGCGTAAAAATTTCCGACTGAGTGGAAGTATTCAAGCGGGTATGAATATTCTTCCTGTGTACCTTCACCGTGCCCAAACTAATGTTCAACTGGTTGGCAATGGCCTTGGAGGAGTGCCCCTGCAAAATAAGTGCGGATATTTCCTGCTCTCTGGGGGTTAATATACCGCTGCCAAAGGTGCTTAATGCCTGCTGCATGGGGCCCTCTGATTTTTCATATTTTACATATTCTTGTGATTGCGATAACCAGAACTGGCGCACCAGAGAATTAATCACCGGAAATATATCATTAAGGCGATTCAATTCAGCGCGGGTAATACTACTAAGGTTATCGTTTCGGCCAATGGTGATGGCAAAGCCAATTTGATTATCCAGTTGAATAATCATATTTATTTCATCGGCGAAATTGAAATCTTTGTAACAGGTTTGGTAATACTCGGTGCTTTCAAACGAATCCGGTGCGATGTCATTAAGGCGGCATACTTCAGGTGGATTACCCGATTTAATAACGTTATAGAGCGGGTCTAGAATGTAAGACTTTTCCAAATACAATTTAAGCGCTTGGCTCTGCTGGGCTTTATCCATAGGAAAAACCATCACAGGTTTAAACGACTCTTTATAGGTCACCATGATAATGCTATCAAAATGACATAAGCCGGCCAAAAAATCGGCTAGCGCATTGGGAAAGCTGCGTAGGCGAATATGATCGATTAACGAGGCGATTTTTTTTTGCATGCTGCGATTAAGCATCAAGCTGTCGGATCTGGAAATGTGATTCATATAAAGTCTTATGCCCTGTGCTTAAGTGTGTGCCAAAAAAACTGCACATACTCGAAGCAAATTTAAATTCCTGGCAAGCCTTTAATCAGTAATCGTCATTTTAAATCCTTGTAGAATGACAAACGAATTATCGCTACCTGCTAATATTCTAGCTTAATTTGTCCAAGATGCCTTGCCTGCGCCTTGAGGCAGGGGCAGAACGGAGCTATCTTCTGTGAGCAAGGTGGTTTGCTCTAATATCTGCTGATTAACCTAAAACGGCATTAGCATTTCCCTGGTCGGCCACGGGGTAGCACTCGTACGAGTGCACCCCGTGCGCGATGGCTTGCTAACTTACCGATTTAAGGGTCAGGTTAAAGCACAATAGGGCTTTCTCAACCAGCTCGTCTACTTCGGCATGGCTGATGACCAGTGGTGGTGACAAGATCATACGGCTGCCCACGGCGCGCATGATTAAACCGTTTTCAAAGCAGTGATCACGGCAAATCATGCCGATGTCGATATCGTCGCCAAACCCTTCTTTGGTTTCTTTATCTTTAACCAAGGCAATACCGGCTACTAGGCCCATGCCTTCGATGTGACCCACTAGTGGGTGGTCACCTAAAGTATCGCGCAGCTTCTTTTGCAAATAAGGACCTATGTCCTTGCCCACATACTCCACGATGTTTTCTTTTTTCATAAGCTTAATGTTGGCCAACGCCACCGCCGCACTGGCTGGGTGACCTGAATAGGTAAAGCCGTGGTTAAAGTCGTCGTCGTGTTCGATGAAGGCGTTGCTAATACGGTCCCCAACCGCCACCGCCGAAATGGGCAGGTAACCGGAAGACAAACCCTTAGCCATGGACATAATATCTGGCGTAATGCCCAGGGTATCGCTGCCAAACCAGCTGCCGGTACGGCCAAAACCACAAATAACTTCATCACAGGCCAGCAATACATCGTACTTTTTACATATTCGCTGAATCTCTGCCCAGTAGTTGGCAGGCGGCACAATCACGCCACCGGCACCCTGAATGGGTTCGGCCACAAACGCCGCCACGTTGTCAGGGCCCACCGCTAAAATCTTCTCTTCCAGGGCTTGAGCACACTTAAGACCAAAGGCTTCTTCAGACAAGTCGCCTCCTTCGCCATACCAGTAAGGCTGGCAAATACGCTCGATACCTGGCAGTAAAGGACCGCCCTGGCCGTGCATGCCACCCATGCCACCCAGGCTGGTGCCGCCTACGGTGCTGCCGTGGTAGGCGTTCTCGCGGCTAATTAAGATGTTCTTGTAAGGCTTGCCTTCAATGTTCCAGTACTGGCGCACCATGCGGATGATGGTGTCTATGGCCTCAGAGCCAGAACCCGCAAAAAATATGTGGTTCAAATCGCCCGGTGTCACGCTGGCAATCTCTTTAGCCAATTCGGCTGCAGGGGCGTGGGTGGTTTGGAAGAAGGTATTGTAATACGGCAATTGCTGCATCTGCTGGTAGGCGGCATCGGCCAGTTCTTTACGGCCATACCCCATGTTTACACACCACAGGCCCGCCATACCGTCTAAAATTTTGTTGCCTTCGCTGTCCCACAGATAAACCCCTTCGGCTCTATCAATCACCATTGGACCTTTTTTGTTCAATGCACCTGTATTGGTAAAAGGGTGCAGGTGGTGCTGGGCATCCAGGGACTGTATGGCTTTGGTATTGGTGTTATCAGTCATGGTTCTCTCCAGGTCTGTGGAGCCTTAAGGGCTCGCCATATTGCAGTTGAAAGCAATATAAATGAATTATAGTGTGTAGATCTGCCTTTTATTTTGTGATCACAAAATAAAAATGTCAACCCTTAAAAATATCTGTGGATAAATTTAAGGGTTCTAAAATGGCGTGCAGGCAAGGAGGGGACTAGCGGGCAGAGGTATTAGATTGCTCAATAAAATTATGCAGGGCTTCGGGCGTGCTCACAAAGGCGATGCCCTCTCGAATGTCGGATTTTATGGCCAATTGCAGGGCAATAGCGTCGTGTTTTTCAATGGCTTGCATGGCTTCGTCGTGGCGGTCCACCACGTAATACTCCTCTAAAGAACTGGTGGCCAGACGCATAAAGGGCCCCAGTTGCAGCCATAAACTTTCAATCAGTGGCTGGGTCACCTGGTGGGGGTTGGCGCTGTACAGTAAGCGGTGAAAATCCTGGTTGAGGCTACTAATTTCCTCAAAGTTGCCTTGGGCCATGGCCTGATCTCCCAGGGTATTGAGGGCCTTTAATTCGGCTATTTTAGCGGCATTCAAATAGGGCATAGCCCGCGCGGCGGCGTAGGGTTCCAGGGCAATGCGCGCCTCACACAGTTCATTAAATTTCATGGCGGTCATCTTGGGCACCATTACCCGGCGGTTGCCCTGAATCTCCAGGGCATTCTCGGCCGACAACTGGCGAATGGCCTCGCGAATAGGCATGGGGCTTACATCCAGTACCTTGGCCAGCTCACGTATGGTGAGTGCGCGGCCAGGCAGTATTTGTCCGTGCATCACCGCACGGCGCAGGGTCTGATATACCCACTGGGTAACCGTGACACTTTCCTCGCGTTCCGTGAGGGGAATTGAGATGGGAGATTTCTTATCCATTATTTACCGTCTATGGGCGGGTGGCTGTTACAGCGACAATTGGGGCACAGTCCTCAAGCGGCACCATTTAATTGGGTTTTGCCATTTTATTCAAGGGAGTATGGATAAATATCGTTGAATTGTGATCACAATGCCTGTAGTTTTGTGATCAAATATAGCGTCTAAATGTGGCCGGATTAGAGGCTCTACAGGGGCAGCAAGCGAGTTGTCAGCAGCGTCAAAACGATCTCTGGGAGTTTGGGATAATATACGACAAAATAGCCAGATTGGCTCATATGGTCCGAATACCCACAGGGGGGTATTTAGATCAAAAGCGCTGTTAACGTACATTGCATAAAAAATAGTGCGACTACCATGTATGGGGTATCCAGCAAGGTAGAAATTACAGTCCAAAAAATACAAAAATCGAGTGTTATAGACAATACTTATAGCTTGTTAGTCATATTAACGAACTGGGCATTGTCAATAATCATTCGGCTAAAATAAAAACAGCTTATTGAAGTTTGATAAGAGTAATTGAGGGTTTGTTATGACATCTAGTCAACAGCATATTATTCAGGAGTCTTCTATGACAACTGCCAGCAAGACTCCACTGTGGAAACAAGAG
>MAAD01000290.1 GCA_002162985.1 Bermanella sp. 47_1433_sub80_T6
CTAAGCTGGATCATTTCTAGCGTGATTGGATAGGGAGAGCAACGATGGCGATGCGCTGGTATGTAGTTCATGCCTATTCAGGTTATGAAAAACGAGTGATGAACTCGTTAAAAGAACAAATTGAATTAACAAGCATGCAAGACAGCTTTGGTGAGATATTGGTTCCCACCGAAGAAGTGATTGAAATGCGCGACGGCAAAAAACGCAGGAGTGAGCGCAAGTTCTATCCTGGTTATGTGCTGGTCGAAATGGAGTTGAATGATGCCAGCTGGCACTTAGTGAAGGATACTTCTCGGGTGTTGGGTTTTATTGGTGGCACTAAATCTAAGCCGGCTCCTATTACTAAAAAAGAAGCCGAGGCAATCTTACAGCGTATTGAAGATGGCGCCGATGGCCAGCCTACTCATAAGACAGTTTACGAGCCGGGCGAACTTGTTCGTGTTATCGATGGTCCGTTTGCCGACTTTAATGGTGTGGTTGAAACCGTTGATTACGCTAAGAACCGTTTGAAAGTGGCGGTTACTATTTTCGGGCGATCCACCCCGGTTGAACTTGAGTTCACCCAAGTGGAGAAGGCAGCCTAATCGATTTTTCGTTAGGTGAGAATGGTGTTTCATACCGGTCGAGCTATTAGTTTGGCAAAAATGAAAAAGTGACCTAACCAATTTTTTGGTGGGTCTATTCGGGAAGCCGCAAGGCGCTATACCCACATAAAGAGGTTATTATGGCTAAGCAAGTAACAGCTTACATCAAACTGCAAGTGCAGGCTGGTAAAGCAAACCCAAGTCCCCCAGTTGGTCCTGCACTAGGTCAACACGGTCTTAACATCATGGAATTCTGTAAGGCGTTTAACGCGGCTACACAGAAAATGGAAGGTCCAATTCCAGTTGTTATCTCTGTATACAGCGACCGTAGCTTCACCTTCGAAACCAAAACGCCACCAGCGTCTTTCTTGCTAAAGAAAGCGGCAGGTCTTAAGAGTGGTTCTGGTCGTCCAAACACCGATAAAGTGGGCAAGGTTAACCGTGCTCAACTAGAAGAAATCGCCACTATCAAAATGCCTGATCTGACGGCTGCTGATATGGATGCTGCGGTTCGTACCATCGCGGGTTCTGCTCGTTCCATGGGTCTAGATACAGAAGGTGTTGTGTAATGGCTAAGCTAAGCAAGCGCGTTAAAGCGTCCCGCGCAAAAGTTGACGTATTAAAGACTTATTCTCTTACTGAAGCGGTAGCAATCTTGAAAGAGACTGCCACTGTTAAGTTTTCTGAGTCTGTAGATGTTGCAATCAATCTTGGTATTGATGCACGTAAATCAGACCAGAACGTTCGTGGTGCTACTGTACTGCCTAACGGTACTGGTAAAACTGTACGTGTTGCTGTGTTTACACAAGGCGCTAATGCTGAAAAAGCAAAAGAAGCCGGTGCAGACGTAGTAGGTATGGAAGACTTGATGGCACAAATGAAAGGCGGCGACCTGGACTTTGGCGTGGTTATTGCCTCTCCAGATGCCATGCGTATTGTTGGTCAGTTAGGTCAAATTCTTGGCCCACGTGGCCTTATGCCTAACCCTAAAGTGGGTACCGTAACGCCAGACGTTGCCACAGCGGTTAAAAACGCTAAAGCGGGCCAGGTTCGTTACCGTAACGACAAAAACGGCATTATTCACTGCTCTCTAGGTAAAGTTGAATTTGATGAGAAAGCCATCACTGAAAACTTGGCAGCTCTTGTAGTTGACCTTAAGAAAGCAAAACCAGCTAATGCCAAGGGTGTATTCCTTAAGAAAGCGACCCTATCTAGTACTATGGGTCCTGGTATTACTGTTGATTTATCTGGTATCGACGCGGTTTAAGTTACTCTTAAACTTCAAAGAACCGGAAACAAGAACTTTGGGGTCTTGCTTCATTTTGTTAAATGAGCAGGACTGTCAAAGACCGTAGGTGCTAAGCAGTTAAGTGGCTTTATGAGTCAGCATTCTAACTGTATAGCTTAATTTCCTGCGCAGATGGTGTGTCCCCATTCAGAATTTTATAGTACTGAATTAAGTCACACCTAACTTGCTCTTTTGAGCACTAACCACAACTTGTAGGAGTTGAACGTGGCTTTAGATCTGAACGGTAAAAAAGCGATCGTTGCTGAGGTTCAGGAAGCTGCTTCGAACGCTCTATCTGCAGTTGTCGCGGATGCCCGCGGCGTAACTGTTGGAGCGATGACAGCTCTTCGTAAAGAGGCTCGTGAAAACGGCGTCTGGATGAAGGTTGTTCGTAATACTCTAGCTAAGCGCGCTATCGAAGGTACAACAGTCGAGTGTCTATCTGACTCTCTAACTGGACCAAGCTTGATTGCATTTTCTACTGAGCACCCAGGTGCTGCAGCGCGAATCTTCCGAGATTTCGCCAAAGGAAATGATGCATTCGAACTTAAAGTAGCCGCTTTCGAAGGTGAAGTTGTTGACGTTAATATGCTGGCTGTATTGCCAACATACGACGAAGCAATCGCCAAGCTAATGTGTGTTATGAAAGAAGCATCTGCCGGCAAATTGGTACGTACCATTGCTGCGATCCGTGATCAGAAAGAAGAAGCAGCAGCTTAATTTAGTTATTAAGTGTGTGTTTCCTTTTTTTAAAGAATTAAACGGGCTTTGTGCCCCATAAGTTAGGTAATTAAAAATGGCTATCTCTCAAGAAGATATTCTAAACGCTGTTGCTGAAATGTCTGTAACTGACGTTGTTGCTTTGATCGAAGCAATGGAAGAAAAATTCG
>MAAD01000233.1 GCA_002162985.1 Bermanella sp. 47_1433_sub80_T6
ATCGTGTAACTGGTTTTGCACCCGCTTGGCTTGCTTTAACCACAATTGCTGAGCGGCCTCTTCCATTTGTTCTGTGGATAACTGACTCAACCCCAGGGCATGACAGCTTTTCCAAATTTGCTGGCGCAGGGTCATATTCAGTTGCTCACTCATATACTGAACATCCGCCACCAACTTCGAACGATGTTCGCCAGGCGTTTGGGTTTGCAACTTAAAGTAGTATTCTCGCAATGGCTCCCGCTCGCCGGGAGATAACGCCAAGAACTCCAGTTGCTCCTGTAGTGCCCAAATTTGAGAGCTCCAGGCACTATTGGTATCCGGCCCCACCTGCTCTACCAAGCGACCAATTAAATTACTGGCCAGTAATTGGCTGTCCAAATAGTCCAGCCTTGCCTGTAGCGCCGGCTGCAAATCCGCCTGCACCGCCATCACACATACCGGCCGAATGGTTTGCCACAAAGGGGCCACCTGCAGGGCTAAATCTTCAATTTTTTGCTGGGCCGAAGCCGCGCAAGCCAGCTGTGCCCATAACAACATGGGCAAACACATCCAACGCATTCTAATCCTCTACTAAACTATTTCACTAAACTATCAGAATGCGCAGATTTAGAATCTTCGCTTTCAAAACACGCTACATCCAGTTGACCTTCTGACTTGGCCACGATGCACGATACCGCCGCGTCGCCGGTAACATTCACCGCGGTGCGCAGCATATCCAATAAACGGTCTACACCAATAATCAATGCAATACCTTCCACGGGCAGGCCTACCTGGGTCAATACCAATGACAACATTACTAAGCCCACCCCAGGCACACCTGCGGTACCAATGGAGGCAAGCGTCGCGGTGACGATTACGGTTAAGTAGTCCATGGCTGATAGATCTATGCCATAAGCCTGGGCAATAAATACAGTGGCCACACCTTGCATGATGGCGGTGCCATCCATGTTTAAGGTGGCCCCTAGCGGCAAGCTGAATGAAGCCACTTTATTATCTACCCCTAAGCGGTTTTCCACTGTGGTCATGGTAATGGGTAAAGTGGCATTACTGGAGGCGGTACTAAAGGCAAATAACTGCACTGGACGCATCTTTCTAAAGAAGATGGTGGGTTTTAAACGTGCCAACACTACCAGTAAAGAGGGATAAACTATGGTGGCATGCAACACTAGAACCAGCACCACCGTGGCAAAATAAACCGCCAACTCTTCGATGGCGCCCAACCCCTTACTGGCAAACAAATTAAATAACAATGCAAATACGCCGTAGGGTGCCAGCTGCATTAACATGCCGACCAACTTCATGACTACTTCATTCCAGTCCTGGAAGTTTTTCTTTAACCTTTCACCAGCTTCGCCACTGTGATTGATGGCAACCCCTAACAACAAAGCAAACACGATAATTTGCAGCATCTTGCCTTCGGCCATGGCCGCGATGGGATTACTGGGGAAAATATCAATAAGCACCTTAGCGAAAGAGCTGCCCTGGGAAATATTCACCTGGGAAGTACTGGTGAGTTCGGCACCCACGCCTGGCTGGAATAACAATGCCAACACCATGGCCAGGGTGATGGCCACGGCTGTGGTAAACAAATACAGCAAAACCGTTTTACCGCCCAAGCGGCCCATTTGCTTACCGCCCCCCAAACTGGATGCACCGCACACCAGCGATACAAACACCATGGGCACCACTAATAACTTTAGGGTGGCCACAAAGATTTTACCCATCACAAAAAACAGGCCACCTGCCAGCCAGTCTTTTATGAGCACATCAAGCCAATCGGTAAAACCCGTTATAGCTTGTGCCAAGGCGCCTGCGAGAATGGCCAACACCATGGCAATGAGAATTTTTTGGGTAAGTCCGAGGGGTTTTGTCATAGGTTATTTTTTCTTTTTAGGTTTCAGGAATTTAGTTAAGCCTTGGAACCACATTACTTCGGCAAAGTTTCCACCGATCACTAAGTCTTTACTTTGAATACCGGCCATAAATGCATTTTTATCTTTGGCGGTTAAAATCGACATGCCAGTGGCTGCGTCTTTAAAAGTAAGGGTGAAGGTAGGTTCTTTAGTAAGGCCTGCTGAAGATTTAACTTTGCCATCTTTAACAGTGTAGTTACGACCGCTGCCGCTCACTGTTTGAATTTGAAAAACCAAATCTTTGCCGGCAATGTATTCCGCACAGGCAGGGTTTTTCTTAGCATTTTTTTTGAGAACTTGGGCGAGTGCCCATAATAGGAACTTAAACTTTAACATCTGTTTTACCACTTGTGAGATAGAGATTATTAATCAACAACAAGCGCTTGCGCGCCGCGGCATGATACCACGGCACCCAGATGCATCAATATTTAACTATTGACGGCTTCTTTCAATGCTTTACCTGGCTTAAAGCCCACTGAGTTGCTGGCTTTAATGGTGATCTCTTCACCGGTTTGTGGATTTTTGCCCTGACGCTCTTTACGGTGCTTCTGCACAAAGCTGCCAAAACCAATCAAACTTACAGTGTCGTCTTGACGCAACGCTTCGGTAATTTGATCAGTAATAATGGTTATGATCTCACCAGCTTTATCTTTGCTGATGTCTGCTTCGTCTGCAACGTAGGCAGCTAGTTCAGGTTTGCGCATTTTACTTATCCACTTTTATTTTAATTATTAAAGCCAGCTAACCGGCAATTCCTTGTTGAGTTTCATCTTTTCAGCAACACAGTCTCCGGTCAAGGCATAACCGAGCAAATTGCCGTCTGAATCCTTAAATAATGCCTGTAAAT
>MAAD01000042.1 GCA_002162985.1 Bermanella sp. 47_1433_sub80_T6
CCGGTAAGGACACAGCAACAGGATGTTGCAAACAGGATGTTAAGGGAAGAGTGATAGGGAGTTGGCCAGGATGGCCTGTCAGGAAGACACCTAGGGTGAATAAAAGGGTAGGGGCCACAAGCTTCTGCCCTTTCCTCGTTTAGGGCCTTTAACTTAGTGTTTTTTTAATTAGAATTCTTAACATTTAATTAGAACCCTAAAAATGTTCCCGGCATTTTTTAGGATACCGCCCATCCTTGGGCATACCTTATTTTTTGCTCCTGCAAAAATAAGATACCGGCCATCCGTGGCCATACCCTAAAAATATTCCCGACATTTTTGAGGATACCGCCCATCCATGGGCATAAAAAAACGGCCCGTAGGCCGTTTTTAAATAGCTAGCAATAGCGAATGGTTATTTAACCAAATGCTCAATCTTGCCTTCAACCCCATCCCACTCTTCGGCGTCTGGAAGTTTGTCTTTCATCTCGGTGATGTTGGGCCATTTTTCGGCCAGTTCTGCGTTTAGCTCGATGAACTGCTCTTGTCCTGCGGGTACTTCATCTTCACTGAAGATGGCTTCGGCTGGGCACTCAGGCTCACACAATGCGCAATCTATGCACTCGTCCGGGTGAATAACCAGGAAGTTAGGGCCTTCGTAAAAACAGTCTACTGGGCACACTTCAACACAGTCTGTGTATTTACACTTGATGCAGTTATCAATAACAATGAATGTCATGGTCTTTTCTCTGTCTCATCGGCGCAATGTAAAGCTGCGCTCTGTTTTAATCTGTAGGCACTAACTGGCTATAGGCACTCTTTCGGCGGCTATTCTAGTGATGCAACCCCAACAGAGCAAGCGCTCGGCCACATGTCACCTTAGATAGTGTCGTAGTGGGGTTGTTATACCCCTAATTCGCATAGCTTTAAAATGGTTTAAAACTATGATTGTTATCCATTCTCTAAATAAAGCGCTTAATAAGGGCTGGCCATTAAGTCAGCAGCCCTAGTAAAAACGTATTATAACTTGGCCTTTAGCTCATAGAGTAGTTCAAGTGCTTGTCTTGGGCTTAATTCATCCGGGCTTATTTTCTTAAGGGCCAGCTCTACCTTGCTGGGCTCCTGTGGCATGGCGAACAAATCACTTTGTGGAGAGAGCGGTTGTGGTGATGCTGGCGCCTGAACCGCTTGCTTGGTTGCTTGCGCGAGCTTAGTCGTAGTTTTAAGTGCAACCTCCATGACACTGCCATCTTCCAGGCTCACCAGCTTGGACTTGGCTTGCTCAATTACCTCATCCGGCACACCGGCCAGCTTGGCCACCTGCAAACCGTAACTCTGGCTGGCGGGGCCTTCTTCCACATGGTGTAAAAATACAATGTGGTCCTTATGCTCGGTGGCGGTAAGGTGCACGTTTACCACGTTGTCCAGATTTTCGGCCAGCTGGGTCATTTCAAAATAGTGGGTGGCAAACAGGGTATAAGAGCCCGCTTTCTGCACCAGTTGGTCGGCACAGGCCCAAGCTAAAGACAGGCCATCAAAGGTGCTGGTGCCGCGGCCCACTTCATCCATGAGTACCAGGCTGTGTTCGGTGGCATTGTGCAGTATGTTCGCGGTCTCGGTCATTTCCACCATGAAGGTAGAACGGCCCCCAGCCACATCATCGCTGGAACCCATGCGGGTGAAAATTCTGTCCACAAGGCCAATGGTGGCGGCCTCGCACGGCACGTAACTGCCAATGTGAGCCATCAGTACGATGTGGGCCGTTTGACGCATGTAGGTGGATTTACCGCCCATGTTAGGGCCGGTGATGATAAGCATTTTACGTTGCTCATCAAATTGCACATCGTTGGCCACAAACGGGTCTTCGATCACGGCTTCCACCACCGGGTGGCGACCCTGCTGAATATTCAAGCCTGTCTCTTTAACAAATACTGGGCGCACATAGTTTTGTGTCACGGCGCGCTCGGCCAGGTTCGACAATACGTCTAGCTCGGCTATTCCAGCGGCGGTTTGCTGCAGGTCGGCAATTTGCTGGGCCAGGCCTTCTATGACCTCTTCATACAGGGCTTTTTCGCGGGACAGTGCACGGCTCTTGCTGGATAGGGCCTTATCTTCAAACTCTTTTAGTTCCGGCGTAATAAAGCGTTCAGCATTCTTAAGAGTTTGACGACGCACGTATTCCACTGGCGCTTTATCGGATTGCGCCTTGCTGATCTCAATGAAGTAGCCATGCACTCGGTTGTAACCCACTTTCAGGGTGCTAATGCCGGTGGCTTCACGCTCACGGGTCTCAATATCAATTAAGTACTGGCCAGCGTTTTCACTGATGCCTCTTAGTTCATCCAGTTCGTCATCAAAGCCTTCGGCAATAACGCCGCCATCGCGAATCACCACGGGTGGGTTGTCGATGATGGCTTTTTGTAAATGCTCAACCAGTTGTGGGTAAGTACTGATGGCCTGGCCCAAAGTGGTAACAGGGGCGGCATCCACATCCTGAATGGCGTTTTGTAAGGATGGCAAAACTGCCAGGGCATCACGCAAGCGAGCCAAATCCCGCGGGCGCGCCGAGCGCAACGCGATACGACTTAAAATGCGTTCTATGTCGCCAATTTGCTTGAGCACGTTGTGGATATTTTCATAACCATAGCTTTGAATCATGGCGGCGATGGACAGTTGGCGGTCGTTTAATACTTGCTGGTCGCGCAGCGGGCGATTCAACCAGCGGCGCAACAAGCGGCTACCCATGGAAGTGGCGGTGCGA
>MAAD01000060.1 GCA_002162985.1 Bermanella sp. 47_1433_sub80_T6
ACTTTGGTAGACGCACATAGATTGGGCAGTTGTTTTTATTCAGATCAAAACCCTTTTCTTTAAGCGGTGCTTTTAAATGTTTAAAAGTACCGGTTAAGGATATTTGTTGGTTAACTCTTAAAAAAACCGGTATGGCATATTCGGGCATGTTTTCCTGCAGGCGACGGACCAGGTTTTCAAAATCAAAATCCTCTACCTTGCCATCCAGTTTAATACTGGCCATGCCAGCACGGCCGTTGGTATTGGGAATTTCTACGCCGTAAACTATGGCCTCACTGATGCCGTCCACTTCTTCCACCAACATTTCAACTTCTGTGGTGGAGACATTCTCACCCTTCCAGCGAAAGGTATCGCCGCTGCGGTCTACAAATTGAGCGTGACGAAATCCCATGCTGCGCATGATGTCACCGGTATTAAACCAGCTGTCGCCGTCTTTAAAGGCGTTTTCTATGATCACCGCCTTGGTCTTGGCAGGATCGGTGTAACCGTGGAAAGGACTCTTGTCGGTAATCTCGCCAATCAATAAACCCACCTCGCCCTTCTTCACCTTCATCATCTTGCCGTTAGGGTCCAACTTGGGTTTTTCACTCTCCCGGTCGTATTGCACAATGGCATAAGGAAACGGGCTAATGCCCACGGTTTGGTCAAAGTTAAACAAGTTGGTAAAACCAATGTTGCCTTCGCTGGAGCCATAAAATTCCATGACTTTTTTAATGGCAAAACGCTCTTTAAATTCATTCCAGATGGAGGTGCGCAAACCATTGCCTACTATGATGCGAATGCTATTTTGCTTGTCATCTTTCTGCTTCGGTTGATCCAGCAGGTAGCGGCACAACTCACCCACATAACCAAATGCCGTTGCCTGATGTTTTTTCACATCCGGCCAAAAATTAGAGGCGCTGAATTTACGCGTCATAATCAAACATGCACCCTGGGCCAATACCGAACCCCAACACACACCCAACGCGGTGGCATGATAAAACGGCAGGGGCACATAGAGGCGATCGTCTTTTTTAAGGCGTACCGCGCTCAAACCAAATGAGCCATACAATTTCATAAAGCGCCCATTATTAAAAACCACCGCCTTTGGCAAGCCCGTGGTGCCCGAGGTATATAAGTAGAAACAAGGGTCTTCAGAGGTAATATTGGTTTTTAATATGGGGTTGCTCACCGCTTGCGGCTTAATGAGCTGCGCCAGGTTTAACCAATCCTGCGGGCAAGATGTGGGCTCATTTAAGGTGTCCAGATTGGATAAAAACAGGTGCTGCTGGATACCGCTAACATCACCCTGGTCACCATGGCGAATGTCTTCATAGGCCTGGTAACACTCTTCCCCGGCGATGATCATCTTGGGTTTGCTGATGTTAATGCTGTGAGCCAGCACCTTGCCCTTTTGCGCGGTATTCAGCATGGCGCTCACCGCGCCAATCTTGGCACAAGCCAGTATGCAGGCGATTAACTCCGGACGGTTTTCCATGAAGATGGCGACACAATCACCCTTCTTAATGCCCTGGCTCAATAAATAGTGACTGATGCGATTCACCCAGGCATTGAGCTGGGTGTAGGTAAGCTGGCGTTCTTCAAATAATATGGCCAGCCCCTGGGGGTTCTTTTTTACGGCACCGTCAAAACACAAACCCAGGCCCACTGGCTTGTTTTTATCGGTATTGTTGGCCACTCGAATACCCTTGATCATGCTGGGTAGATTAAGCATGAGTCCAGGCAGGCGACTTAATACTTGAGAAGTGCGAATGATGGAGGTTTGGCTCATGGTTAATCCAGTGTCGTTATTTTTATGATGGATTGGCAAGGTCATGCCCTCAACCTTACACCGTAAAGATACCTAGTTTATATGAGCCCTGTCAATAGCGACTGGGGTGACCCGATGCTATATACTTGCGCGCGCTTTAGTTGGTACGTTTTGCCCAAAAGACCTACCCCCGTATTCTAAAATCACGTGCCCCCTTTATATGTTCGCTGCGTTAGTACCACTACCCAGCCCAGGATGAGTCAATGGAAATCCCCATCAGTGAAGAACTGGAATCAATTTGTTTTCAAATCATGGTTAAGAATTTAACGGCCCATCAATGGGCCGACATTGAGTCCAGCAACATGTTTCAAAATGACGTGATTTGCGGGGGATTTAACGCGGCAGAAAATATGTTTTGCTTCAGCTATTTTTCTGAGAACGACATCGAGTACTGGTTTCAACTTACCTTGTTTGATGCCATTCAAATTGCCAAGGGCAAAGAGCTGCAGATTGTGGGTTATTCGTCTGAGTAAACTAGCCCGATCAAACTATGGATGGCTCTTATGAGGGCAATGCAAGGTGCGATTGCCCAGGTGCAACCAAAGAATCGGGCAAGGGCTGCCCTCGTACGAGGCCACCCCCGTGGCCGATGATTTTAAATAAGCTAGGGCTGATACGGGCTATCTGAAAATTCATCCAGCGCATACGACTCAGTTTGATAATCCGGTTTTAACAAGGGCGCTCGTTGCATGGGCATGGTCACCTTGGCCACCGAAACCTGCTCTAAAACATACGGGCCGGTTTCCTGGGCATCCTGAATCATTAATCCCGCATACGTTAACGGTACCCAGTGTTTACCCGGGGTTAAATCCCCCGCGAACTCGGTGATACCAATGGGCACATTGGTGGCACTGTA
>MAAD01000298.1:0-473 GCA_002162985.1 Bermanella sp. 47_1433_sub80_T6
ATCTACAAAATCTGGATCACCTAGGTAATGGGCGCGATCAAAATAAGCGCGGCGCATGACCTCACTTAATAAATGTACTTGGTCTGATTCGTTTAATGTTTGCCATGGATTAGCCTGTGCTTGGCTATCCAGCATGTTTAGCATTTGTGCGATGGCAATGCCGCCAGAACTTGGTGGTGGTGCACTGATGAGTTTAAAACCCTGATACTCACTTTCAATTACATCACGTTCTATCACGTTATATTTTTTAAGGTCATCTAACTGCCAAATGCCGCCGGCCTTTTGCACGGAATTTACTAATGTTGCAGCCACATCACCCGCATAGAACCCCTTTAAGCCTTTTTGTGCGATGGCGTTTAGGGTGTTGGCTAGATCCGGTTGTTTGATTAAATAACCGACCTTTGGATTTTTATGGTTTTTATCTAAAAATACGTCGGCAGCGGCTGAATATTTTTGTAAGGTTTTTAAGCGAT
>MAAD01000298.1:795-5319 GCA_002162985.1 Bermanella sp. 47_1433_sub80_T6
CACTACAGCTAATACCGCCGCCGTGGCCACTGCCGCATCAAAGGCATTACCGCCACTGTTTAATATGTCCATGCCCGCCTGAGTGGCCAATGGGTGAGCACTGGCCACGGCGCCCGGGTGCGTCTGGCTATTGGTATTGTTCGAGCAAGCGCTAACTAAAAAACTGAGCACAAACAGCAGGGGCAGGAGTTTCATGGGGCAATCCATTGGCAAATCGATGAAGGCGTTTACTTTAGTGTAATCGGCAGAAACAAAAAAGCCCCATAATGGGGCTGATTTTAAAACAGACAAATGCGTTTAAGCTGTGAGCTTTTCGTACTTGGCCTGTAGCTGTTCTTTTGTTTCTTCGTTATCCGGGTCTAACGGAATGCAATCCACCGGACACACCACCTGGCACTGGGGCTCGTCGTAATGGCCCACACACTCGGTGCACTTGCTGGGGTCAATCTCGTAGATCTCGTCCCCTTCAAAGATGGCTTCGTTGGGACACTCCGGCTCACATACATCGCAGTTGATGCAATCGTCGGTAATGATCAATGCCATTGGGCTACCTCGTTAAATGCTGTTGGCGTACTTATACTGGTAAGTTTACGCCTTGCCGTGAAATTTCTCTAATAGAACTTTTTCCACCTCAGGGTGCACAAATTTATGTACGTCCCCGTTAAGGCGGGCAATTTCACGAATGAGGGTAGAGCTAATATACGAATGTTTTTCGTCCGGGGTTAAAAACACGGTTTCCAAGTCCGGCGCCAGGGCACGGTTCATGTTGGCCAACTGGAATTCGTATTCAAAATCCGATACCGCACGCAGGCCACGCAGAATGACTTGCCCGCCTTGCTCTTCTACAAAGCGTGCCAGCAAGATGTTAAAGCCCACCACCTCAATGTTAGGGATGTGGCTCAGCACGTCTCTGGCCAACTGGCAGCGTACTTCCAGATCCAGCAAGGGCTTCTTGTGAGGGCTTTCGGCTATGGCCACAACAATATGGTCAAACATGCGTGATGCACGTTCAATAATGTCCATGTGACCGTTAGTGATGGGGTCAAATGTGCCTGGGTAAATAACTTTAGTCATGAATTCGCCTGTGGGCTGGCTCTGTTGTCTAAATATTGTGGCGGGCATGGTAATCAATTTGCTTGGCGCACTCAACCATCAGTTTGTACTAGATTGAATGGCGGAAGTTTTCAATGAATAAACCAGTGCCCATGATGCTATCGGCCAGCTTAACGGGAGTTTAAGGGGCGAGAGGGTTAAGCTGAGAATTGCGACTGCCAGGTCACTAGATGAACAACCTGACCAAAGGCCAGATCATTCATCATGGAGGGTTAACCCTTAATGGTTTTTACCAAAGCACTAGCTTGTTTAAGGGCCAGAGCATAGATAGAAAGCTGAGGGTTGGCGCCTATGCTGGTAGGGAACACAGAACCGTCGATAATATGCAGGTTATCCGCATTGTGAAAACGACCCTGGCTATTTACCACCGACTCTTTTTCATCTTCCCCCATGCTACAGCCACCCATTAAATGGGCGGTGAGCAGACGATGGCGATGCAATTCGGCCGGCAAGGCATCGATCTCTTGTTTGCAATCCTTCAGATTGGTGGAGAAGTTGGCGTCGTGGTGCAGGGGCATAACGCTCTTGGCACCGGCGGCAAATTGCAGTTCGGCCATCTTGTGGTGGGCCTTGCGCAAGCCGTTCCACATATAGTCGGTAACGGGGTAGTCCAGCACCGGTTTACCGCCGTGATCCAGCTCTACCGTGCCACCCACGCTGTCCTCGTGGAAGCCGTCACGCATCAAGGCAATGGTGCTCTGCAGTTGCGGCAGGTCTTCCATAGTATCCACCAGTTTAAAGCCGTGAAAACCAATGATTTGTGCGCCCATTACCGGCTGCATGGGCGGCACTTCCAGTTTAAAGCCCATATCTCCCTGGGTTTCCCACTGGAAATGATCCGAATAAATGGATTGCGGCGCACCGTAAAACGGGTTGGTGGTTTCATCCATCTTGGCCAGGCTAGCGTTCACCGGGTGAATCATAGTGCGCTTGCCAATACGATCATGAGGGTCGGGGGCATCAGAGCGCAGTAATAATCCAGGGTTATTGATGGCGCCGCCTGAGAGCACAATGTGTGGGGCCTTAAAATTAATTTTAACGCCAGTGGGCGTCTTGCCATCACTGCCCAAGGCCAGACACTCCACCGCCTCGACCTTGTGCTCGGAAAATATTAGGCGCTCGGCACTGCAACGATAAAACAGCTGAGCGCCATTTTTTAAAGCCTCGGGTACTGTGGTCACTAACATGCTTTGTTTGGCGTTGGTGGGGCAGCCCACCCCACAATAACCCAGGTCCCAACAGCCGGATACGTTGCGCGGAATCACCGCCCAACTCCAGTCGTGGGCCTGACAGCCTTGTTTTAAGATGTCGTTGTTGGCGTTGGGGGGCATGGCCCACTTGGCCACACTCAGGCGTTTTTCCATTTGTTCAAAATAGGGTGCCATTTCGCTGGGGCTGAACCCTTTCACGCCGTGATGTTGTTGCCAGTGATTTAAGGTAGGGTCTGGGGTGCGAAAGCTGGAGGTCCAGTTCACTACGGTAGTTCCGCCCACGGCGCGGCCCTGAAAAATACTGATGGCACCGTCTTTGGTAGCACGGGCAGCACCCTCTTGATACAAGGTACCGTAGGCTTCCAATTCGTCCATGTTGAAGTCGTCCGAGGTGTATAAACCTCCTTCTTCAATCATCACCACCTTTAAGCCGGCCTGGCTTAAGACTTCGGCGCTGACGCCACCGCCGGCACCAGTGCCGATGATGATAACGTCGGCTTCTACCGTGATGTTTTTGTCGAGTTTGCCCGCATCGGTAATCTGCCAGTTTTCGCTTTTGGCGCGGTCTTTAAATAAATCGGGAATGGCCATAGGGGCACCTGTTAAATATTATTGCGCGCTGCTAGCTGATGCTGGGCTTGGTAATGAGGGCTTCTGGATAGAGTGGGCCGGGATAACCAATTTGTTGCCAGGCGGCAGGTTGTCCATACCAGGTGGCGCACATGAGTTTATTGAGGCCGTTGTAGGCCAGATTAAACAAGGCCAATGAGCTTTCACGCCAACGGTTAAGAAAGTTTTCAATTTCTTTGTCGCTTGCCTTATCCCAACTGCTCCACACACCTGTGGTTAAACCACGGCTCAAACCAAAGTTGAGCAAATCAAACAGCTCTTTCATCTGCTTGGTATTGTGTGGACCCAGGTTAAATATGGCGGCATCTGTGTAGGCCAACATGTTATTGATGGCAAGCTCACGAGCCTTGGGCTCTTCGGGCAGGGCGCCCTTGAGCATCACCGGCGCCACCGCCGTTAAGAAAACACGATCACTTTTCCGAAGTGCTTTCCACTGGCCTGTGGTAGGCAGGGACTCGCTGCAGCCACTCATGGTGGCCGTCACGCTGGCCACCGTCAGAGCAGCCGAACTGGCTGCTCCCAGTTTTAAAAACTGACGACGATCCATACTTATTTGCCAATCATGAACTTGTAGATGATCTTGTGCATCAGGCGACCGTGGGGCGCGTACACAAACTTGCCACTGTTGAAGCGACCCTTGGTATGAATGGACTTGGCATGGCTTAAAGACAAAAAGCCTTCTCTACCGTGGTAATGACCAATACCCGAATCACCTACGCCACCAAATGGCATGTCGTCTTGCGCAATGTGCGTTAGGCAATCGTTGATGGCAACGCCGCCCGCATGGGTGGTTTTCATCACGTGATCCTGTTCTTTTTTATTGTGGCTGAACAAGTACAAGGCCAAAGGACGTGGACGCTCTTTAACGTAATCAAGGGCTTCATCCAAAGACTTGTAGGTAACGATAGGCAAGATAGGACCAAAAATTTCATCCTGCATCACAGGCATTTCGTCGGTGGCTTGAGTCACCAGCGTTAATGGAATCTTGCGAGTGCCGCTGAAATCTTCGTTGGCATGGTTTAGTGGCTCAACCTTGGCGCCTTTTTCTTTGGCGTCGGTGATCAAACCTTGTAGGCGGTTGAACTGACGTTCGTTAATAATCGCCGTGTAATCTTTATTGTCTTTAAGGGTTGGGTAGCTGTTTTGATAAGAGCTGGCAATTTGCTTCTTAACGTCGTCCAGCATATTTTCCGGGCATAAAATGTAATCCGGCGCGATACAGGTTTGGCCGGCGTTGGTGGCCTTACCAAAGATGATGCTGTCGGCGGCGCCTTTTAACGAGGCATTGTCAGTGATGATACAAGGGGACTTGCCACCTAGCTCAAGGGTTACAGGTACCAGGTTTTTACCCGCGGCAGCCATTACGTGGCGACCCACCATAGTAGAGCCGGTGAAGATTATGTGATCCCAGTGCAGGCTAGTGAACTCTATGCCCACCGAGGCTTCACCTAATACTACCGCTACCTGATCTTCATCGAAGGCTTCGGCAAACATGGCTTTTAATACCAGGTTAGTGGCCGGGGTGAATTCAGATAACTTGATTACCGAACGGTTACCGGCGGCTAAGGCA
>MAAD01000298.1:5328-5882 GCA_002162985.1 Bermanella sp. 47_1433_sub80_T6
AGTTCCATGGGGCAATGATGCCTACCACGCCTTTTGGCTGGTATAAAACCTTGTTAGAGGCGGGTGCAAACAACGCGCTTACGTGACGTTTGCTGGGTTTCATCCATTTCTTAACATTTTTCTTGTTGTAATTGATGCCTTCCACGGTCACCAATATTTCGGCCAGCAGGGTCTCATCTCGTGAGCGGCTGCTGAAATCCTGGTCGATGGCGGTAACCAGTTCGTCTTGATATTTAATTAATATGGCAGATAATTTGTCTAAATCTGCACGGCGCTGCTGTACACTTGGGAACGGTTGCTTGGCGTAAGCCGCTTTTTGTTTTGCAAAGACGTCATGCAAATGGGCAATATGTTGTTGTTCGTCCTGCATCTGTGTGGCTGTAGCAACCATGGTGTTATCCTCGAGTGGGCAATTCTTTATTATGTGAGTTGTTATCTATGTTATTATTAGAGCTATTACTCTAAAGGTCAATGGCTTTTTTTTGTACAATCCCTCTGTGTTTAGTTGCTAACACCCAGAACATCGTTATTTAAAGGTGCTTAATAGACATGAA
>MAAD01000247.1 GCA_002162985.1 Bermanella sp. 47_1433_sub80_T6
ATCCAAGAGCCGCCTCGAGCAGTTAGGTTTCTTTAAAGGCGTAAATGTTGAAACCCCTAAAGTCCCCGGCAGTGATGATCTTATTGACGTGAACTACAACGTAGAAGAGCAGCCAAGTGGCAGCTTGAACCTAAGCATTGGTTACTCCAGCAGTGACGGTATGATCATCGGTTCCAGTGTCAGCCAGAATAACTTCATGGGCACAGGTAAAAAGATGAGTACCTCGGTGAACAAAACCGACGCGGTGACCAGTTTAAACCTGTCGTTTAGTAATCCTTATTACACTGTGGATGGCATAAGCCGTGGTTATAGCTTGTTCTACAGCCAAACGGATTTCTCAGAGTTAACCTCATTCAGTGATTACAATACCGATACCTATGGTGGCCGAACTAACTTTGGTTTCCCCATCAATAGCCGTGAACGTTTATCTTTTAGTGTGGAAGCCAGTCGCACCTTAATGGAAGCTAAAACCTCCGGTATACCGGAAGAAATTCTAGGCTTTATCGATAATCAGGGTGATGATTTTGTGGAAGTGACTCTGGGGTCAAGCTGGAGTTGGACCACCTTAAATAGAGGCTTGTTCCCCACAGCGGGCGCCAAGCAAAGTTTATCTGTTGAAGCCACGGTGCCAGGCAGCGAGCTAGAGTATTTCCGCGTGACCTACAATGCCCAGAAATATTTCCCCATCAGTGGTGATTGGACATTTAGAATTCGTTCGGAAGTAGGTTTCGGTGGCGGTTATGGGGATACCGAAGAGTTACCATTCTTCCGTAATTTCCGTGCAGGTGGTGTGGGTTCGGTTCGTGGTTACACCACTAATACCTTGGGCCCTAAAGGCGCAGTTAAACAGTACTCAACAACTGATTTAGATGGTGACACTGTAGAAAATACTACCTCTGCTATTTTAGACACTGATGACTTTATTTGGGTTGCCGACAATAACCGCCTAGGTGGCGACTTGTTAACCGAAGCCAGTATGGAGTTGGTATTCCCATTACCATTTGTAGAAGATCAAAGAAGCATGCGTTCAGTACTGTTTATGGATGTGGGTAATGTATTTGATACCCAGTGTCATGCATTAGAAGCTGACGGCAACGGCGACACCGCCCACCCTTCTTGTGTAGAAGGCTTCGAAGTGGATGATTTACGTGTAGGTGCAGGTGTAAGCCTTACCTGGATAACCGCCATCGGCCCGTTAACCTTCACCTTTGCTCGTGCTCTAAACAGTCAAACCGGTGATGAAACCGAAGGATTTGAGTTCTCGTTGGGTCAGGTTTTTTAAAACTGACTTCTTTAAAATTTAATAGTGTTAAAACCAATAAAAAAAGTAAGTGGATTGTAAAATGATTAAATTAACAAAAGTATTAGTAGCCAGTCTTTGTTTAATGGCAGGATCAGCCATGGCCGCCGGCAAAATTGCGGTAGTCGATATGGAACGCGCCTTGTTTCAATCCGAAGGTGCCAAAGCTTCGTTTAAGCAAGTGGAAGAGCAGTTTGGTGATGACCTGGTTAAGGTTAAAAAACTTGAACAGGAAATGATGGAAAGCCAGAAAAAATTGCAAAAAGACGGCGCTATCATGAGCGATGACGAACAACGTAAATTGCGTAACGGCATCAAAGAAAAACAGGGTGAATTCCAGTTCTTCGCCGGTAAATTACAAAAAGCCGAGCAGCAGTGGCGTCAGCAGTTTTTCCGCGCTAACTTACCGCGTTTACAAGAGATTCTTAAGGGTCTAATCGAATCTGAAAAAGTAGATATCGTATTGAATGGCCAAGCGGTTATCCACGTATCTCCAGATCTTGATCTAACTAAAAAGCTGCTAAACAAGCTTAATCAGGCGAGTGCGGCGAAGAAGTAAATGGCAATAACCCTCGGCGAAATCGCAACATTTTTACAGGCCAAGCTAATTGGTGACGAAAACATCGTCATCAGTGGCTTGGCAACGCTTACCCATGCGCAGGCAGGGGAATTAAGTTTCCTTGCCAACATGGCCTATCGTGACCAGCTTCAAAGCACGCTTGCCAGTGCCATCATCGTTCACCCTAATCAGGCCGATGAGTGCAGTGGTGCTGCTCTGGTATTGGATAACCCGTATTTAGGTTACGCAAAAGTCAGTAGCTTGTTTGAGACCCTGCCTAAAGCCAGTCATACCATTCACCCCAGTGCTGTAATCAGCGAATCTGCCAACATCGGCAAAGATGTGAGCATCGCCGCTAACGCGGTGATTGAAGATCATGCTGTGTTAGCCGACGGAGTGATTGTTGGTGCCGGTAGCGTGGTGGGGCACAATAGTCGTATTGGCCGAGATTCCCGTTTGCATCAGAATGTCAGCATCTATCACGATGTATCCATAGGTGAAAACTGCATCGTTCACAGTGGCACTGTGATTGGCTCGGATGGTTTTGGCTTTGCCAATGAGCAAGGTAAGTGGGTTAAAATTCGCCAAATAGGCGGTGTTTCTATTGGTAATAATGTAGAAGTGGGTGCCAACTGCACCATCGACCGTGGTGCCATGAGTGATACTCGCATCAGCGATGGGGTCATACTGGATAACCTCATTCAAATCGCCCACAACGTAGAAATTGGTGAAAATACCGCCATGGCTGCCAGCTGTAAAATTGCAGGTAGCACAAAAATTGGTGCTAATTGCACCATTTCTGGTGGTGTTGGCGTAACCGGTCACC
>MAAD01000111.1 GCA_002162985.1 Bermanella sp. 47_1433_sub80_T6
TTTACGAAGTGTCATCGATGAAACCGTAGAAAGTCAGCGTTGGAAAATGGCGGGCTGGCGGGTCAACGTGGACTGCTCCAGTGAGTTGTCCATGGTGAGTTTTCAAAAAGCCATCTCGGTAGTATTGGTTCAGTTAATTGATAACGCCCTGCAGCACAGTGGCGCCGAAACCAATCAAGACCCGGTCATCTGGATACGGGGGGAACTGGACAGTGACGGTAACATTATGATCATCCTCACAGACAATGGCCGCGGCATTAGGCAAGAGCAAGTGAAAAACCTGTGCCAGCCTTTTTTCACCACTAAATCAGGCCCCGATGGCCACATAGGGTTGGGCTTGTACATGGTGTATAACCTGGTGAATCGCGTGCTCAATGGCCGGCTTTTTTTTCCCGTGACCGGCAGCGGCTTTTGTGTGCAAATGATTATTTCGCAGAATTTACCCGAGTTGTTGGAGTAATTTCCCTCTTAAAGCCACGGAAGTAATTGACGACATGATGTAGGAGGCTGCTTGCAGGCGATCTTTTAAGTTCTATTTGGATGCGTGCCAAAGCGGTCGCCTGCAAGCAGCCTCGTACCAAAGTGAGTTATAGATTGCAGGTGTTGAATCATGGAACTCGGGTTATAGCTAGACACTGGCCTAAAGCGGCCAAAAAAATTACATCCTTGTAAAGCAGGGTGATAAACCATTAACGGCGGCTGTCGGACATCTCTTTTTTAACATCCAGTTGGCTTTGATCTAAAAAACGCAAATCGGACAAGTGTGATTTCAACTCTTCCCACAATACCAAAGCCTCGTTGTTGCCTTGTACATGGCGGCGCAGTAAAAATAACGCACGCTCCACTTCCTCGGTAAGGTGGCTCCAGTCTTTTAACTGGTAATGGCACATGGCCAGGTAACCGGCAAAGATGGGTTGTTGCAGGCTGGCACTATCCCACTTCTTTAAGCGCATCAGGTGGTGCAGGCACAGGGCAAAATGTTTGCGTTGATAATGGCGCTTGGCCATGTGGGCATGGTAACTCTTGATCCAGTGTCTAAAGCGAAACCACATAGTTTTTCTCCTCGTTAAGGCAAGTATAGTCAAGACAGGAGTATGGATAGGGGAGTAAAGGCTTTTTTTTATACATAGACGTTATAAGTCCATGATGAACACTGATAGGATTTTTACTGAGTACTCTCCTGTGGTGGCTGAAATGGGGCGGCTGACGCGTAGAGGGGCGAGCATCACTCGCCCCTCAAGCGCTTAATCCTGGTGCTTGTACACAAAATACAGCATGGGAATCAAAACCAGCGTAAAGATAGTACTGATTAAAATACCAAATATTAAGCTGATGGCCAGGCCGTTAAAGATAGGGTCACCCAGAATAAAAAAGGCCCCGGTCATAGCCGCCACCCCGGTTAACAGTATGGGTTTGGCGCGCACGGCCGCACTGGTAATCGCCGCCTCCACGAGCTCTACCCCGTCATCCAGTTGCTGGTTAATAAAGTCCACCAGTAATATGGAGTTACGCACAATAATGCCCGCCAGGGCGATCATGCCAATCATACTGGTGGCGGTAAATTGCGCACCAAACAAGGCATGGCCCGGCATCACGCCAATAATAGTGAGGGGAATAGGCGCCATGATAATCAGCGGCACCAAGTACGATTTAAACTGCGCCACCACCAGTAAGTAAATAAGTATCATGCCCACGCCATAGGCGATGCCCATGTCGCGAAAGGTCTCGTAAGTAATTTGCCATTCACCGTCCCATTTAATGCTGGGGGCATTGGTGATGTTAGGCTGGCCTATGAAATACTGCTGCGGGCTAGTGGGGTCGTCATTCATAGCCCCACTTTTTATCGCAGAAGAAAGATCAAACATGCCATACAGCGGGCTGTCTAACTCGCCAGACATATCGGCGTTTACAAATACCACCGGCAACAAATTTTTATGGTAAATGGTTTTGTCTATGACGGTTTTTTCAATGTTCACCAATTCCGACAAAGCAATCATTCGCCCTTGTTGGTTGCGCACATGTAATTGCAACAGCGACTGCAAAGAAGATTTGTTTTCATCTCTAAATTGCAAACGAATGGGCAGGGCCATTTTTTGCTGATGAGTATGTAAAAAACTTACGTCTTCACCCGCCAGGGCGGTACCTATGGCCATTACAATTTGATCATAGGGCACCTGATGTATAGCGGCCTTTTGGCGGTCGATCACAGCGATCCATTTTTCCTGTTCACTCTCAATACTGTCGTCTATATCAACAATGTCCGGTGTATTTTCAAATAGTGCCCGTAGTTTTTTAGCGGTGGCAATTTGTTGCTCGTAATTGGCGCCATACACTTCCGCGACTATGGGAAACATCACCGGCGGGCCTGGCGGCACTTCAATGATCTTAACGTTGGCTTGGTACTTGTTGCCTATGATCTGTAACGGTTCACGCATTAACACCGCTATTTCATGGCTTGGTAAATCACGCTGTGACTTGTGCACCAGGTTCACCTGAATATCCCCCATGTGAGGGGCTTGGCGTAAGTAGTACTGGCGAATTAACCCGTTAAAATTAATGGGGGCATTAATACCGGCATACAGCTGATAGTCTTTCACCGTTTCAACGGTTTGCAAATGACCGCCCAATTCTTCTAACACGGCC
>MAAD01000217.1:0-2348 GCA_002162985.1 Bermanella sp. 47_1433_sub80_T6
TTAATGCAATTCCTAGAACGGAATATCATCATCAAAATCATCAAATGAATTGCTTGGCTGAGCCTGCGGCGCGGCTTGTGGTGCCTGAGGCGCGGCCTGTGGAGCCTGCTGTCGTTGCTGTTGCTGAGGCTGCTGTTGTGGCTGACCATAAGGTGCGGCTGGTGCTTGCTGCTGTTGAGCTGGTTGCTGGTAAGCTGGTTGCTGTGGTGCTTGCTGCTGTTGAGCAGGTTGCTGGTAGGCTGGTTGCTGCATGGGCGCGGCAGCTGGTGCTTGCTGAGGCGCTCGTTGCGGAGCAGAGTAACCGCCACCCGCACCAGAGTTCATGCCACCATCCTGACTGGCACGGCTGTCTAACATGGTCATCTCGTTGGCGATGATCTTAGTGCTGTAACGTTTGATGCCGTCTTTTTCGTATTCGTCGGTGCGTAACTTGCCTTCAACGTAGCACTTGCTGCCTTTTTTCAGGTATTCACCAATAATTTCAGCCAAACGGCCAAAGGCTTCCACGCGGTGCCATTCGGTTTTATCCACCTGTTGACCGGTATTTTTATCTTTATAGCCTTCGTCTGTGGCCAGGCTCATGCTAACTACCGCATTACCATTGGGCAGAAAACGCATTTCGGGGTCGCGCCCTAATGTGCCGATTAAAATAACCTTGTTGATACTGCCTCGTGCCATGCTGCTTCCTCGCCTATATCGGCTATTTTTTTAACGGTTTAAATGTTGAGTAACTTTAATTTTGTGGGGTCGAAGGTCTTGTTGTCCACCTTCAAATAGGCCGCCTGCTCTTTTAACATGATGACCACTTCATCAACGCCCGGCAATGCCAATAATTTGTTTTCAAGCTCAATACTGCTGTCTTGATCCTGGTTATTCAGGTTCACCATATAACTGGTAAGGTGCTTGGGTTTGGCCATGGTGGCCACCAGACCAAACCATACCAGTAACAGGGGCATTAATCCCCAAAAAACCCCGGCTAACGACATATGCTCACTTAAATAGCCGCCCAGTACGCCGCCTATAAAAGCACCCAAAAATTGGCTGGTGGAATACAGGCCCATGGCGCTGCCCTTAAACCCGGCCGGGGCAAATTTACTGATTAATGACGGAAGGCTCGCCTCCAAAATATTAAAGGCCAAAAAGAATAACCACAACGCCATGATGAGGCCAGTAAGGCTATCGATGCCCAGAGCCAGGCAAGCAACACTGGCCACCAACAATGCCACCGCCAGCATCAATACCGGCTTCATTTTCTTGTATTTTTCGGCCACGATGATAAATGGCACCATGACGATAAACGCACTGATCATCACCGGCAAATATACTTTCCAGTGCTCCACCTGAGCCATGCCAGATTGCAGTAACGCCACCGGCACCGCCACAAAAGTGCCCACCAAAACCGCATGCAGGGCAAAAATACCGTAACTGATACGCAGTATTTGCCGATCTGCCATCACATCAATCAGCTGATGAAAAAAAGCACGGGCATCGCGGGAGCGTACCTGCTGGGTGGGGGTGGGCACGGCGGTGTAAAGCAACACTATGGCCCCCAGGGACAATATGGCGGTTAATACAAACAGGCCCGACAAGCCTAACCAGGCGGCTAATACCGGCCCTGCCACCATGGCTAAGGTAAACGACAAACCAATGCTAGCCCCAATGCTGGCCATGGCCTTAGTGCGATTTTCCTCTCGGGTTAAATCTGTCATCAATGCCATTAGGGTACTGGCCACGGCGCCGGCCCCTTGCAAGGCACGTCCCAAAATTAACATCCAGATGTTATCGGCCATGGCCGCCAACGCACTGCCCAGGCTAAACAGGATTAAACCCACCAAAATCACTGGCTTACGGCCGATGCGATCCGACCAGGCACCAAACGGCAACTGCAACATGGCCTGAGTCAAACCATAAGCACCAATGGCGATGCCCACTAGCGTGGCCGTGGCACCTTGATATTGAGATCCATAGAGTGCCAAAACGGGCAAAACCATGAATAGGCCAAACATGCGTAAGGCATAAATCAGGGCGAGGGCTGAAATGGTGCGCTTTTCTAAGGGTGACATACTGGTTACAGAAATAAAAAGAGCGGCATTTTAACAACCTGGCCACATAATGAGAACCTCTGTGTCGCAAGTTGGCAAAAATGGCCAAAAGCTAAACAATTTGTGAATATCAAGGGTCTGTAGAGCTGTCATTTTGCACACTTTTCCCTACAATGACTCTAGCTATTGACTCACCATGCAAGGAAAGCAGGATATGGATATCAAGCTACACCCGAAATTATGGCTTTTAGGCCAGAAAAATATTCAAAACTCACTACTGTTGGGTTTTTTACAGCAGCAGCTTGA
>MAAD01000217.1:2356-22996 GCA_002162985.1 Bermanella sp. 47_1433_sub80_T6
GCAGCAGCTTGATTTTGAATGCCAAATTCTCGACCCCTACAGCCAGGCCGACAATCACCGCCTGCGCGATGAACACTTAATGTGTATCGATGGCACCGGCTTAAAATATGAACGCTGCCTGCAAATTCTCGAACAACTGCCCACCGCCAATAAAGTCATCATCATCAACCTTGAAGAAGGCAGTCAGCACGAGCAACTTTTACAATGGCCCAGCGTGAGCGGGTTTTTCTATAAAGCCTCCAGCCATAATCAAATTAGCCAAGGCGTCCGCTCCATCATCAATGGTGAATTGTGGTTTAGCCGCAAGTTATTAAGCCGCTTCATGGCCAGTAACCGTAAGACTCCAACCAAGACCCCCAATAGCGCCTTCACCCTCACCAAGCGTGAAAAACAAATTTTAAATTTAAGTGCCAGTGGCGCCAAAAATGCCGAGATCGCCGAAGCGCTCAATGTGAGCACTCACACGGTTAAGACCCACATGTATAACCTGTTTAAGAAAATTGACGTAAGCAATCGCATACAAGCCATCAACTGGGCCAAGCAACACCTGCCTGAACATGAGATGACGCTTTAAAGCCCTCTATTCTGGCCAGTGGCGTAACAGTGCATTGCTGTTATGCCACAAGCAAAGCGCCTCCATAACAGGTACACTATCGCTTTTTAAAATTGGCATTTAGCGATTATGGATACCATTTCTCTGCGTGGGGCCCGCACCCATAATCTTAAAAATATCGACCTGGATATTCCCCGCGACCAGCTGGTGGTCATTACCGGTTTGTCCGGTTCCGGTAAATCTTCTTTGGCGTTTGATACCCTGTATGCCGAAGGGCAACGACGTTATGTGGAAAGCCTCTCCACATATGCCCGTCAATTTTTGTCCCTCATGGAAAAACCCGATGTTGATCACATCGAAGGCCTCAGCCCGGCCATATCCATCGAGCAAAAATCCACTAGCCATAACCCGCGCTCTACTGTGGGTACCGTCACCGAAATTTACGATTACCTAAGATTATTATATGCCCGCGCCGGCGAACCGCGCTGCCCGGATCATGGCGAAGTACTGGATGCACAAAGCATTAGCCAGATGGTTGACCAAATCCTGGAGCTTAAGGAAGGCACCAAATTAATGATCCTGGCCCCGGTGGTACAGGCGCGTAAGGGCGAGCATTTACATTTGTTTGAACAACTTCGTGGCCAGGGTTTTGTGCGGGTGCGCATTGACGGCATCGTAGTGGACATGGACGACGTCCCTGAACTGGATAAAAAGAAAAAACACAGCATTGAAGTAGTAGTGGACCGTATTAAAGTGCGCGATGGCCTGCAACAGCGCCTAGCCGAATCGTTAGAGACTGCCCTGGGCCTAACTGGTGGTACCGCCAAAGCCATGAACATGGATGACAACGCCGTTGAGATGTTGTTCTCCTCCAAGTTTGCTTGCCCCGTGTGTGGCTACAGTATTACCGAGTTAGAGCCGCGTATGTTTTCCTTTAACAACCCGGCCGGTGCCTGTAGTACCTGCGACGGTTTAGGGGTCGACCAATATTTTGACCAAGACAAGATCATAGTGGATGACACCCTCACCCTGGGTGAAGGGGCCATTCGAGGTTGGGACAGGCGCACGATTTATTATTATCAGATGTTATGTTCTTTAGCCGAGCATTACGGTTTTGATATGGATACACCACTCAAAAAATTAAGCAAAAAAAATCGCAAGCTGGTACTGCACGGAAGTGGCGAAGAAGACGTAAAATTTAATTACGTTAATAGCCGCGGCGACATCGTTATTAAAGAACATCCGTTTGAAGGCATCATTCCCAATTTAAGCCGCCGTTACCGTGAAACTGAAAGTAATATGGTGCGTGAAGAGCTGTCTAAGTTACTGTCGGTGCAACCCTGCCCCAGCTGTGACGGCAGCCGGTTAAATACCACCTCACGCAACGTGTTTGTCGATAACAACACCATAGCCGATCTCACTGCCCTGCCCATAGGGGACGCCACGCGTTATTTCACTAAACTTAAGCTCAAGGGCAAACAAGGCAAGATCGCCAATAAAATATTGAAAGAAATTAAAGACCGACTAAATTTCCTGGTGAATGTGGGCCTTGATTATTTGTCCCTTGATCGCAGTGCCGATACTCTGTCAGGTGGTGAAGCGCAGCGCATTCGTCTGGCCAGTCAAATTGGCGCAGGCCTTGTAGGGGTGATGTACATATTGGATGAACCTTCTATTGGTTTACATCAAAGAGATAACGACCGTCTACTGAAAACCCTGGAGCACCTAAGGGACCTGGGCAATACCGTCATCGTGGTGGAACACGATGAAGATGCCATTCGAGCCGCCGATTATATTATCGATATTGGTCCAGGCGCAGGCGTGCATGGCGGCCAGGTTTTATACGCGGGTACACCCGATAAGATTGTTAAATGCAAAGACTCCATCACCGGCCAGTACTTAACCGGCAAGCGAAGAATTGAAGTGCCTAAGACGCGTTTAGCGGCAGATAGCAAAAAACAACTGACGCTCAGTGGCGCCACCGGCAACAATCTAAACAATGTCACCTTAAACATACCGGTTGGTTTATTCACCTGTGTCACCGGTGTATCTGGCAGTGGTAAATCCACACTTATTAACCAGACTCTGTTTCCATTGGCAGCTACACAATTAAATCGAGCAACCACCTTAAAACCTGCCGCCCATGACAAGGTAGAAGGCATGGATCACTTTGACAAATGCGTCGACATTGATCAAAGCCCTATTGGCCGCACACCTAGATCCAACCCGGCCACCTACACAGGTTTATTCACTGCCATTCGAGACTTGTTTGCCGGCACCGAAGAGTCACGTGCCCGTGGCTATAAAGCAGGCCGCTTTAGCTTTAACGTGAAGGGCGGACGCTGTGAAGCTTGTCAGGGTGATGGCGTTATCAAGGTTGAAATGCACTTCCTGGCCGATATTTATGTGCCTTGTGATGCCTGTAAAGGTAAGCGATACAATCGTGAAACCCTGGACATTCATTACAAGGGTAAAAACATTCACCAAGTATTGGATATGACCGTAGAAGAGGCCATGCCATTTTTTGCCGCCATTCCCGCGCTTTCCCGCAAACTGGAAACACTCATGGATGTGGGTTTGAGTTACATACACTTGGGCCAAAATGCCACCACTCTTTCTGGCGGTGAAGCCCAGCGAGTGAAACTGGCCAAAGAGTTAAGTAAGCGGGATACCGGACAAACGCTTTATATACTTGATGAACCCACCACTGGTTTACACTTCCATGATATCCAGCAATTGCTCACCGTTTTGCATCGCTTGCGCGATCACGGTAATACCATCGTTGTGATCGAACACAACCTGGATGTAATTAAAACCGCAGACTGGGTTGTGGATTTGGGGCCAGAGGGTGGCTCTGGTGGCGGTAACATTGTGGCCGCAGGCACTCCTGAAGAAGTGGCTAAAGTAAAAGGCAGTCACACCGCCAAGTTTTTAAAACCCATGTTGAAAACCAAATAAATTAAAGAATAGAGAAGACAAAATGTCCGACGAGAAAACCGCCCAAAATATGGATAAAGACTTTTTTAAGCGCACCGATGCGTTTATTCAGGTGGCCAATGAATTATGCAAGGAACAGGACACAGGTAAAGTGAGCGCCAGCATGTTGTATGCAGCGGCACGTTTTAATGCGTTTATTGTGGCCTCTTCTGCCAAAGACAAATCCGAAGCTGACCGTAATAAAGTAGAAGCTATCGATTATTTTACTGAACAGTATCGCGCCATGTTATTAGCCAACATGGATGACTACATCAACAAGTATGATGAGTACATGAAATAGCCTCTCCACCTACTTCACTGTTACAGGTCCAATTAGATTTGTGATTCATGACCCACGCTGCGTACCGCCGCAAAGGGTCATAAACCACAAACCTAACCGAACTTAGCAAACGCCTACCTGCCGTAACACATTCCCCTCTGTTTTAGACCAATTATCGTTTCCAGCAACTCACAAATACCATTTTTGTCAAGATCGAAACCTGCGTAGCCTGATTCACCATAGGATCTGCCAGACTTTTGCAGGGCACCTGCGTGGGATGACAGATCCTATAGTGAATCGGGCCCACCAAATTGGCCTAGACCGGTAAATTTCAGGCATAAAAAAAGGCACCCGAAGGTGCCTTTTTTATTTCACTAAGGAAATTGCAGATTAATCTTCAGATTCTTCTACAACTTCTTCAGCTACTGGACGATCAACCAATTCTACGTAAGCCATTGGCGCGTTGTCGCCCGCACGGAAACCGCACTTAAGAATACGTAAGTAACCGCCGGTACGTTCTTGGTAACGAGGACCAAGTTCGTTGAACAGTTTACCAACCGCTTCTTTAGAGCGAGTGCGAGAGAAAGCCAATCGACGGTTAGCAACAGAATCTTCTTTTGCTAATGTGATTAACGGCTCAGCAACCATTCGCAACTCTTTTGCTTTAGGCAAAGTAGTCTTGATGATCTCATGTTCAAACAAAGACACTGCCATGTTTTTAAACATAGCCTGACGATGTGAACTGGTTCGGTTAAAGTGACGACCACTTTTACGATGGCGCATTGTTTAATTCCTTACCTCAAACCTGCCTTAGGCAAGTGCTTTATCATCTTTTTTCAAACTAGCTGGTGGCCAGTTCTCAAGGTGCATACCCAGAGATAAACCACGAGAAGCCAAAACATCTTTAATTTCAGTTAAAGACTTCTTACCCAAATTAGGGGTTTTCAGCAGTTCAACTTCGGTGCGCTGAATCAGATCACCGATGTAGTAAATGTTTTCTGCTTTTAAGCAGTTTGCAGAACGTACGGTCAGCTCTAGATCATCAACCGGACGAAGTAGAATCGGATCAATCTCGTCTTCAACTTCTTCTGGCTCAGGCTCGGCTTCGTTCTGAAGGTCAACAAACACAGCTAATTGCTGTTGCAAGATAGTAGCAGAACGACGAATCGCTTCTTCTGCTTCAATCGTGCCGTTGGTTTCAAGATCGATTACAAGCTTATCTAAATCGGTACGTTGCTCAACACGAGCATTTTCAACACCGTAAGCAACTCGCTTAACAGGGCTGTATGTCGCATCTAACTGCAATTTACCAATTGCCTTAGTTTCTTCTTCGTTACCTAGGTTACGAGTCTCAACAGTCTCATAACCACGACCCGCTGCGACCTTAATGGTCATCTTCAGCTCGCCCTTGTCAGCCAAATTGGCAATAACAAGTTCTGGATTGGCAACTTCAACGCCATGATCCAACTGAATGTCTGCAGCAGTCACCTGACCCGCGCCAGATTTGTGCAAAGTCAAATAGGCTTCGTCACGCTCGTGCAAACGCACGGCAACATTCTTAAGGTTCAACAGGATTTCGATAACGTCTTCCTGGATTCCCTCAATCGTGCTGTATTCGTGAAGAACACCTTCAATTTCAACTTCTACAATGGCGGCGCCAGGCATAGAAGAAAGCAGAATACGACGCAATGCAGCACCTAAAGTGTGGCCAAAGCCACGCTCTAGAGGCTCTAGAGTAACTTTCGCCTGAGTATTGCTAATTTGCTCTACTTGAATATGGCGTGGTGTTAGAAATTCATTTACTGAACGCTGCATAGCTGCCCCTGCTCCGTTATTACTTAGAGTACAATTCGACAATCAACTGTTCGTTGATTTCGGCTGATAACTCAGAACGCTCAGGAACTGCTTTGAACGTACCTTCCAATTTCTTAGAATCCACATCGATCCAAGCAAGGTCACTACGCTGAGATGCTAGTTCTAGAGCACCTTTAATACGCAACTGAGTCTTGGCTTTTTCACGAATGGCTACAACGTCACCGCTCTTAATTTGGTAAGAGGCGATGTTAACGGTTTGGCCGTTAACCGAAATAGCTTTGTGAGATACTAATTGACGTGCTTCCGCGCGAGTAGAGCCGAAGCCCATGCGGTAAACAACGTTGTCCAGACGAGTCTCAAGCAATTGCAACAAGTTTACACCGGTTGCGCCTTTAACACGTGCTGCTTCTTTATAGTAGCCGCGGAATTGCTTTTCAAGAACGCCGTAGATACGACGAACTTTTTGCTTTTCACGCAACTGTAAACCATAGTCAGAAAGACGTCCGCGGCCTGCACCGTGAACACCTGGCTTGGTTTCCATTTTACATTTAGAGTCTAGTGCACGAACGCCGCTCTTCAAGAAAAGGTCGGTACCCTCTCTACGAGACAGCTTACACTTAGGTCCTATATATCGAGCCATGGTCTGCCCCCTTTATACGCGACGTTTCTTGGGTGGACGGCAACCGTTGTGAGGAATAGGCGTCACATCGGTAATATTGCCAATCTTAAAGCCACATGCATTTAATGCACGTACGGCTGATTCACGACCTGGACCTGGGCCTTTGACCTCAACGTCCAAGTTCTTCAAGCCGTACTCTTTTGCAGCTTCACCCGCACGTTCCGCAGCAACCTGTGCAGCGAAAGGAGTACTCTTACGAGAACCACGGAAACCAGAACCACCGGCAGTTGCCCAAGATAGAGCGTTACCCTGACGATCGGTAATAGTTACAATAGTGTTGTTAAACGACGCGTGAATGTGCGCCATGCCGTCGACGACGGTCTTTTTAATTTTCTTCTTAACGTTACGTTGTGGCTTTGCCATAAATCAACCCTGCCTTAGCGCTTAATTGGCTTACGTGGACCTTTACGGGTACGCGCATTAGTCTTAGTGCGCTGACCACGTAGAGGCAAACCGCGACGATGACGAATACCGCGATAGCAACCTAGATCCATCAATCGCTTGATGCTCATAGCTACTTCACGACGAAGGTCACCTTCTACCGTAAATTTGCCAACTTCAGTACGAACGATGTCTAACTGATCGTTAGAAAGGTCCGAAATTTTAGTTGATTCTTCAATACCAGCTGCTTTACAAATTAGTTTAGCAGTAGGCAAGCCGACACCGTAAACATACGTCAAAGAAATGACGGCATGTTTGTTGTCAGGAATGTTTACACCGGCTATACGAGCCATACATCACTCCATCACGCCATAAGCGTGTTAGTGCTTTTATCTGGATAGGCACTGTTGCAATCCTCGAGCCAAGTGTTGCCACTTGACTCAATTAAGCCTATCCCCCATAAAACGTCAAAGATTAACCTTGACGTTGTTTGTGCTTCGGATCTGATTCACAGATCACACGCACGGCGCCATTGCGACGAATAATCTTGCAATTGCGACACATCTTCTTTACTGAAGCGCGTACTTTCATTGGAAAGTCTCCAGTTATTAGCGTACCAAACCGCCGCCAATGCCTTTCAAATTAGACTTTTTCATAAGGCTATCGTACTGATGAGACATCAGATGAGATTGCACTTGCGACATAAAGTCCATGACTACCACCACTACAATAAGTAATGAGGTTCCACCGAAGTAGAAGGGCACGTCGGCCGCTACCACCAGGAATTGGGGCAGCAATGATACAGCAGTTATATATAAAGCGCCAAACAAAGTTAATTTGCCTAAAACCCCATCAATATACTGGGCTGTTTGCATGCCGGGACGAATCCCAGGGATAAATGCTCCCGACTTCTTCAAATTCTCCGAAATGTCCTTGGAATTGAACATTAACGCAGTATAGAAGTAGCAGAAGAAAATAACCGCTGCAGCAAACAATATCAGGTATAAAGGCTGACTTGGCGCAAGCGCCAAAGACACATCCTGCATCCATTCCATACCTTCGGTACGACCAAACCACTGACCCATTGAACCGGGAAACAACAGAATAGAAGAAGCGAAAATAGGTGGAATCACACCTGCCATGTTTATTTTCAAAGGTAAATGGCTACTTTGTGCAGCAAAAACTTTACGTCCCTGCTGACGCTTTGCGTAATTAATTGCGATGCGACGCTGGCCTCGTTCAACGAAGACAACAAACGCGACAATTAATACTGCCAGAATAGCGATGGCCAACAACAATATGATGTTGGTGTCGCCTTGACGGGCAGATTCAAAAGATTGACCGATGGCACCAGGCAAGCCTGCAACGATACCGGCAAAAATCAGTAAGGAGATACCGTTGCCGATACCTCGCTCAGTCACCTGTTCACCCAACCACATCAGGAATACTGCACCACAAACGAATGTAGAAACAGCAGTCAAGTAATACAGTGGTGTGGCGTCAAATGATACACCCTGGCTAGCCAGGCCGGCGGAAACACCGAAGGCCTGAACCAACGCCAACAGCACAGTGCCGTAGCGGGTATATTGACTGATTTTACGACGGCCAGCTTCACCCTCTTTTTTGAGGGCTTCTAGCTGCGGGCTCACCGCCGTCAATAACTGCATAATGATAGAGGCAGATATGTACGGCATGATGCCTAGGGCAAAAATGGACATACGCTCAAGAGCACCACCGGAGAACATGTTAAACATGCTCAATATGGTGCCTTGGTTCTGTTCAAATAATGCCGCTAAACGATCAGGGTTGATCCCAGGAACCGGAATGTGTGCACCAATACGGTATACAACAATCGCGATCAAAACGAACTTTAGTCGAGACCAAAGTTCGCCTAATCCTGCGCCAGGTGCCTGACCTGTTGGTAGTGAGCCTTGCTTAGCCATCTTAAATGGTCCTTATTCTTCTATTTTACCGCCAGCGGCTTCAATCGCAGCACGTGCACCTTTGGTCACTTTAAGACCTTTAACGGTAACGGCTTTGTTGATTTCGCCAGATAGAATCACGCGTGCACGCTTGATTTTGTCACCGATAATATCGGCTTTTTTCAATGCGTCCAGATCGACAACATCAGTGCCGGCAACTGCTAATTCGTTAAGACGAATTTCAGCTACGTACTGAGCTTGACGAGACGTGAAACCAAATTTAGGCAGACGACGCTGTAAAGGCATCTGACCACCCTCGAAGCCTGG
This sequence comes from Bermanella sp. 47_1433_sub80_T6, assembly GCA_002162985.1. Taxonomy (GTDB): domain Bacteria; phylum Pseudomonadota; class Gammaproteobacteria; order Pseudomonadales; family Oceanobacteraceae; genus Bermanella. Next base: position 11,290 of record MAAD01000217.1, read on the forward strand.
CTTAACTTTACCGCCAGAACGAGATTTTTGACCTTTGTGACCACGGCCACCGGTCTTACCCATACCACTACCGATACCACGACCAACGCGTTTACCGCTTGGACGTGAACCAGGTGCAGGGCTAAGAGTATTAAGTTTCATATTACTCGGACTCCACTTTCACCATGTAGTGAACCTTGTTGATCATACCGCGTACTGCGGGAGTATCTTCAAGTTCCACTGTGTGGCCAATGCGACGTAAACCCAAGCCTTTAACCGAAGCAACGTGCTTCGGTAGCTTGCCAATTGTACTGCGTGTAAGTGTTACTTTAACTTTTGCCATGTCGGACTACCCCAGAATGTCTTCTACAGATTTTCCGCGCTTGGCAGCTACGTGTTCAGGACTGCGCATTTCGCGAAGACCATTAACTGTAGCGCGTACTACGTTTACCGGATTGGTAGAACCGTAACACTTTGCTAACACGTTATGAACACCCACAAGCTCTAGCACTGCACGCATTGCACCACCGGCAATGATACCTGTACCTTGTGACGCAGGCTGCATGTATATGCGAGAAGCGCCGTGACGGCCCTTAATCGGATACTGCAATGTGTCGCCGTCAAGCTTCACATCAATCATGTTACGCTTCGCGCTGTCCGATGCTTTTTGAATAGCAGTCGGAACTTCACGTGCTTTACCACGACCAAAACCTACTTTGCCGTTACCGTCGCCCACAACCATAAGAGCTGTGAAGCCGAAGATACGACCACCTTTTACTACTTTTGCAACTCGGTTAACCTGTACAAGTTTTTCTTGTAGGCCATCGTCGTTGTCTTTACGTTCTTGACGTTCTTTTGCCATGATAGCGCCCCTTAGAATTCCAAGCCGGCTTCGCGAGCTGCATCAGCCAACGCTTTTAAACGGCCGTGGAATTTAAATCCAGAGCGGTCAAAAGCTACTTTAGTGATGCCTTTTGCAAGAGCACGTTCAGCAATAAGTGAACCTACTTTTGCAGCAGCTTCAGCGTTACCGGTTTTCCCTTCACGTAGATCTTTCTCTACAGTGGAGGCGGTTGCTAAAATCTGAGCACCATCGGATGAAATAATTTGAGCGTAAATGTGACGTGGAGTACGATTCACACACAAACGGGTCGCACCAATCTCGCGCATTTTGACGCGAGAGCGACGAGCACGACGAACTCGTGCTACTTTCTTCTCGTTCATAATCTATGCCCTATTTCTTCTTAGCTTCTTTACGACGAACATTCTCATCGCTATAACGAACACCCTTGCCCTTATAAGGCTCTGGCGGACGGTACGCGCGAATGTCAGCTGCGACTTGACCTACTTTTTGCTTGTCCACACCAGAGATAACAATCTCGGTCTGGCTAGGGGTCTCAGCTTTAACGCCTTCTGGAAGTACATAGTCAATAGGGTGCGAGAAGCCTAGTGTCAGGCTCAGGGTCTTGCCCGCAGATTTAGCACGGTAACCAACACCTTGCAAAATCAACTTCTTTTCATACCCTTGAGCAACACCTGTAACCATGTTGTTAACCAATGAACGGAACGTGCCCGCCATTGCGCTTGCTTTCTTATCGCCACCCTTAGGGGCGAAAGTTAGTACATTCTCTTCCTGCTTAATTTCAACAGTCGAGTGAATGTCTAAATCGATAGAACCTTGCTTACCTTTCACAGTGATCTGCGCGTCAGAAAGTTTAACTTCTACGCCAGCTGGTAAGGTAACAGGAGCTTTTGCTACTCGAGACATATCAAACTCCCCTTAGAATACCGTACAGATCACTTCACCACCGATGCCAGCGGCACGGGCAGCACGATCGGTCATGATGCCTTTAGAAGTAGAGATAATGGATATACCAAGACCTGCTTCAACTTTTGGCAACTCAGTCGAACTCTTGTATGTACGAAGACCTGGACGTGAAACGCGTACGATGCGTTCAATTACAGGCTTACCTTCGTAATACTTAAGGTCGATGCTTAATGTTGATTTAACGTCGCCATCAATGGCGAAATCTGCGATGTAACCTTCGTTCTTTAGAACTTCGGCTACCGATACCTTCACTTTTGATGAAGGCATTGCAACAGTGGCTTTACCAGCGCCCTGCGCATTGCGAATACGAGTTAACATATCCGCCAAAGTATCTTGCATACTCATGCTTTAACCTCTCTGTTGTGCAGCAGATCAACGCGGCCTATCACTAGGCCGCGAAAGAATTGCTTACCAACTGGCCTTTTTAAGACCTGGAATGTTGCCAGCCATACCTTGCTCACGAATCATGATGCGAGAAAGTTTGAACTTACGGTATACGCCGTGTGGGCGGCCCGTCATTTGACAACGACTTCTTAAGCGGCTCTGTGAAGAGTCACGTGGCAATTTCTGTAGCGCAGTTTGCGCGTCCCATTTTTCTTCATCAGAAGAAGTAGGGCTTTTGATAATTGCCAGTAACGCATTACGCTTTTCAGCGTACTTTGCCACTAATTTTTCGCGCTTTAATTCGCGCTGCTTCATGGAAACTTTAGCCATGGTGCTACTCCTTATTTACGGAACGGGAAGTTCAATGCGGCTAAAAGCGCACGACCTTCATCGTTTGTAGGTGCAGTAGTAGTAACCGTGATGTCCAGACCACGAATCTTGTCCACTTGATCGTATTCGATCTCAGGAAAGATGATCTGTTCTTTCACGCCCATGCTGTAGTTACCACGGCCGTCGAACGATTTACCGTTCAGGCCACGGAAGTCACGAATACGTGGAATGGCAATATCTACCAAACGGTCCATGAACTCCCACATGCGATCAGCACGTAGAGTCACTTTACAACCGATAGGCCAGCCTTCACGTACTTTAAAGCCTGCTACTGATTTACGAGCTTTAGTAATAACTACCTTTTGACCAGATAGTTTTTCCAAGTCTTTTACAGCAGAATCAACTTGTTTTTTATCGCCAATACCTTCACCAACACCCATGTTTAGGGTGATTTTGGTTACTTTTGGTACTTGCATTACGTTGTCGTAGCCAAATTCTTCTTGCAGCTTGGCTACCACTTCGCTTTTATATAACGCTTTTAAACGAGACATAGTGGCACCCTTATGCGTCTAGTTGATCGCCAGAAGACTTGAATACACGGACTTTTTTGCCGTCTTCAAGAATCTGGAAACCAACTCGGTCTGCTTTACCAGACTTAGAATTGAAGATAGCAACGTTAGAAGCTTGAATACCGGCTTCTTTTTCAACGATGCCACCAGGCTGACCTAAGTAAGGATTTGGCTTCTGGTGTTTCTTAATCATGTTAACACCGGCAACGATCAAACGACCGTCAGGAAGAACGGCGTTTACTTTGCCGCGCTTACCCTTGTCTTTACCAGATATAACAACTACTTCATCTTCACGACGAATCTTATTCATGGTCAGTCTCCTATAGAACTTCAGGAGCGAGTGAAACAATCTTCATGAACTTCTCATTACGAAGTTCACGAGTCACAGGCCCGAAGATTCGAGTACCGATTGGCGCTTGGCTTGCGTTCAGCAAAACGGCGGCGTTAGTGTCAAACTTGATCAAAGATCCATCTTGACGACGTACACCAGAACGAGTGCGAACAACCACTGCGTCTAATACCTGACCTTTTTTAACTTTACCGCGAGGAATTGCTTCCTTAACAGTAACCTTAATAAGGTCGCCTATGCGCGCATAACGACGGTGTGAACCGCCCAGTACTTTAATGCACATTACGCGCTTTGCACCGCTGTTATCAGCGATTTCAAGCATTGTTTGTGTCTGTATCATGGTCTAGCTCCTAATTTCCTGGGCCTACACCTTGGTTGCACGTGTGTCGACACTAACTAACATCCAAGATTTGGACTTAGAAAGAGGACGACATTCACGAACAGTCACGGTATCACCGATAAGACATTCGTTTTGCTCGTCATGCGCGTGCAGCTTAGTGGAGCGTTTAACAAACTTACCGTAGATTGGGTGCTTTACGCGACGCTCAATCATAACGGTAATAGTTTTATCCATCTTGTCGCTAACGACCTTACCTTGAAGAGTACGTACTATCGTTTCAGCCATGATCATTTACCTGCTTTCTGGTTGATGATGGTTTTAACGCGCGCGATATCGCGACGCACTTCTTTTAGCAGGTGGCTCTGACCAAGTTGGCCAGTGGCTTTCTGCATGCGGTATTTAAATTGGTCCGCTAGCAAATCTTTAAGCTCAGATCCAAGCTCATCGACTGATTTTTCGCGTAAGTCTTGTGCGTTCATCACATCACCGTCCGAGTAACAAAGGTAGTTGCGATAGGTAATTTAGCAGCTGCAAGCGCGAACGCTTCACGTGCCAATTCCTCAGTAACCCCTTCCATTTCATAAAGGACACGACCTGGCTGAATCTGGCAAACCCAGTATTCAACGTTACCCTTACCTTTACCCTGACGAACCTCAAGAGGTTTGCTGGTAATCGGCTTGTCTGGGAAGATACGAATCCAGATTTTACCACCACGTTTAATCTTACGGTTCATCGCTCGACGAGCCGCTTCAATTTGACGTGCAGTGATGCGACCACGGCCAGTAGCTTTAAGGCCATATTCGCCAAAGCTAACTTTACTGCCTTTCGCCAGACCGCGGTTACGGCCTTTCATCATCTTACGGAATTTAGTGCGTTTTGGTTGTAACATCTTTTACGCCCCCCTTACTTAGCTTTGCGCTGCTTTTTAGCACCGCCGCTTTTAGCACGGGCACGGACTTCATCGATGCCACCCAAAATTTCACCCTTGAAGATCCACACTTTGATGCCGATAACACCGTAAGTAGTGTGTGCTTCGTAGGTCGCGTAGTCGATATCCGCACGAAGTGTATGCAAAGGTACACGACCTTCACGATACCACTCAGAACGAGCAATCTCAGCGCCGCCTAAACGACCGCCAACCTGAATCTTAATGCCCAGAGCACCTGAACGCATTGCATTTTGAACTGCACGCTTCATGGCACGACGGAACATTACACGACGCTCTAACTGGCTTGCCACAGACTGGCCTACCAATTTCGCATCTAAATCCGGCTTGCGAATTTCTTCGATGTTAACGTGGACGGGAACACCCATCATGTCAGATACGTCTTTACGTAACTTATCTACGTCTTCACCTTTTTTACCAATCACGATGCCTGGACGGGCGGTGTGAATGGTGATTTTTGCAGTTTGAGCTGGACGCTCAATCACAACTTTACTTACAGACGCTTTAGCAAGGCGTTTCTCGATAAGAGAACGAACCTTGATGTCTGTTAGCAGTTGATCTGCATATTTATCTTTACCGGCATACCAGATCGAGTTGTGATCTTTGGTAATACCCAGGCGCATGCCCGTTGGATGTACTTTCTGACCCATGACTTAGACCTCTGCAACCTTAACGGTGATATGACAAGAACGCTTTAAAATGCGATCTGCGCGGCCTTTCGCTCTAGGGCGAATGCGCTTCATGGTCATACCTTCGTCAACAAAGACAGTAGAAACTTTCAACTCGTCAACGTCAGCACCATCATTGTGCTCGGCGTTAGCGATGGCAGATTCAAGAACTTTCTTGATTAAATCTGCACCCTTTTTAGGGCTGAAAGACAAAATGTTTAGCGCGTCTGCAACTGATAAACCGCGGATTTGATCCGCAACCAATCGAGCTTTCTGAGCAGAAATGTGCGCGCCTTTTAGCTTAGCAACTGTTTCCATCTCAAATTACCTCTTGGCCTTTTTATCTGCAACATGACCGCGGTAAGTACGAGTCGGAGCGAATTCGCCCAACTTGTGTCCTACCATCTCTTCGCTAACCATAACTGGAACGTGTTGACGTCCGTTGTGTACAGCGATAGTCAATCCTACAAACTCAGGAAAGATTGTTGAACGACGTGACCAGGTTTTAATTGGCTTCTTGTCGTTCTTCTCAAGTGCGGTCTCAACTTTGGCCATCAAGTGATGATCAATGAATGGACCTTTCTTTAATGAACGTGGCATCTAATTCACCCTATCCGTTATTTAGAACGACGACGGACAATCATCTTGTCTGTACGCTTGTTCTTACGAGTTTTGTAGCCCTTAGTTGGCATACCCCAAGGTGAAACAGGATGACGGCCACCAGAGGTACGACCTTCACCACCACCATGTGGGTGATCAACAGGGTTCATAGCTACACCACGAACGGTTGGACGAACACCACGCCAGCGAGATGCACCGGCTTTACCTAGTTGACGCAGGCTGTGTTCTGAGTTGCTTACTTCGCCCAATGTGGCGCGACAATCAGCAAGAACTTTACGCATTTCGCTTGAACGCAAACGTAAAGTCACATATGCACCGTCTTTAGCGATCAACTGAGCAGAAGTACCGGCTGAACGGGCAATTTGACCGCCTTTACCTGGCTTAAGCTCGATGTTGTGAATAACACTACCTAAAGGCATGTTACGCAGCGCCATTGTGCTACCTACTTTAATAGGAGCGTGCTCACCAGATACAACCTGGTCACCGGCGTTTAAGCCTTTTGGAGCCAATATGTAACGACGCTCACCGTCGGCATAACATACTAGTGCAATGTTAGCGCTGCGGTTTGGATCGTATTCCAGGCGTTCAACGTTTGCCGGGATACCATCTTTGTTACGTTTAAAGTCGATAATACGGTAAAGCTGTTTATGACCACCACCAATATGGCGAGTGGTAATGCGACCGTTGTTGTTACGACCACCAGACTTACTTTGCTTCTCTGTCAATGCAGAGTGCGGACGACCTTTGTGAAGATCTGCGTGCACAACCTTAACTAGGTGACGGCGTCCAGCAGAAGTTGGCTTGGTTTTTAATAATGCCATCTTAACTACCCCTTATTCGACGTCAGCGAAGTCAATGTCGTGACCGTCAGCTAGACGAACATATGCTTTACGCACATCATTCTTCTTACCAACACCACGCGCTGTACGCTTGGTTTTACCTTTAATGTTAAGTACTTGTACATTTCGAACTTTAACTTCGAACAAGTGCTCAACGGCTGCTTTGATTTCTGGCTTAGTTGCATCAGGCGCTACGCGGAAAACGAATTGTCCGGCGTTATCAGCGACTACTGTTGCTTTTTCAGAAATGTGAGGTCCAAGGATTACCTTGTAGATACGCTCTTGGTTCATCCTAACATCTCCTCTACTTTCTTAAGCGCGGCAACTGTTACCACGATCTTTTCGAAAGAAACTAGGCTTACTGGATCAACAGCATCAGCTTCAGCTACGGCCACTTTAGGCACGTTGCGAGAAGCCAGGTACAAGTTCTTGCTGATTTCAGCATCAACAATAAGAACATTGTCCAGACCCATGTCAGACATCTTGGCGTTGAAAGCTTTAGTCTTGTGGTCTTCCACATCAAAGCTATCTACTACTACCAAACGATCTTGACGCACTAGTTCAGACCAGATTGCCTGCATCGCTGCGCGATACATTTTTTTGTTTAACTTCTGACTAAAATCACGTGGGCGAGCTGCGAAAGTCACACCACCTGAACGCCAGATTGGACCACGGCTAGTACCGGCACGAGCTCGGCCTGTACCTTTTTGACGCCATGGTTTAGCACCACCACCACTTACATCTGAGCGATTCTTCTGGGCTTTAGAACCCTGACGCGCGCCAGCTAAGTAAGATGTAACTAACTGGTGTACTAGTGCTTCGTTATATTCACGAGCAAAAGCGTTATCAGATAGTGATACGGTGGAACCACCTTGAACATTGATATCCATAGTATTCCCCTTATCCGCGTAGCTTAACAGCTGGCGTGATGATCAGTTGACCACCAGTGCAGCCCGGAAGCGCACCTTTTACCAAGATTAAGTTACTCTCTGCGTCAACACGTACAATCTCAAGATTTTGAGTTGTACAGCGCTCAGCACCCATGTGGCCAGACATTTTTTTGCCTTTCCAAACTCGACCTGGAGTTTGACATTGACCAATAGAACCGTTTGAACGGTGAGACAAGGAAACACCGTGCGTAGCATGCTGCATGGTGAAGTTCCAGCGCTTGATACCGCCCTGAAACCCTTTACCTTTTGATGTGCCGGTAACATCAACTTTTTGGCCCGCTTCAAAGCGTCCAACCGTTAATTCATCACCAACTTTAATGTCCGCAACTTCTTCAGTGCGGAATTCTAACAAGCTATCACCTGCTGCTACATTTGCTTTTGCAAAGTGTCCTGCTTGCGCCTTAGAAACACGAGATGTTTTCTTAGAGCCTGCAGTTACTTGCACAGCATTGTAACCATCGGTTTCTGTTGTTTTGATTTGAGAAACACGGTTAGGTGTAATCTCAATAACAGTTACCGGTACAGATGCGCCGTCTTCAGTAAATACACGGGTCATACCCGCTTTTTTACCTACTAATCCAAGTGCCATTGTTAATACCTCTTGTGTACGGGGCTGAATACCCACTATGGCCGCCCAACAAAGCGTTACACTGATGCCAGATCAGTGCGCGTGTAAAAGTTCTAAAAATTAACCAAGGCTAATTTGAACTTCAACACCCGCAGCTAGATCTAACTTCATCAACGCATCAACTGTTTTCTCAGTTGGCTCAACAATGTCAAGCATGCGTTTGTGTGTACGTATCTCATACTGGTCTCGCGCGTCTTTGTTGACGTGAGGAGAGGTCAGTACAGTTAAACGTTCTTTGCGTGTGGGCAGCGGTATAGGACCACGAACCTGAGCACCGGTACGCTTAGCCGTTTCCACGATTTCTTGCGTAGACTGGTCGATCAGGCGATGGTCAAAAGCCTTCAGCCGAATACGAATCTTCTGGTTTTGCATTTAAAGACTCCGAAATTAAGACATAAATCCGCTATCCCCTTTTTGAGGGGAGGCGAATAATATGCTTGTTTCGTCAAGCTGTCAAGAAATAACCAACTCCTTAAGCCCAGTTAATTCGCGGCCCCGCAGGCTGCGCGTATGTTTTTTAAACAAGCGATATTCAAGTTGGTACAAAGCAGCCACCAGGCATTACACTGCTTAAAATACAACCAGAAAACCACCTCAATACACGAAATTAGATCTCCCCTGCCACCAAACACCTGGGTAAAGATGCTTAAAAAACAAACACTGCCTGGCTATTATTTGGTTTTTGCGAGGGGCGTCACCATTGCACCAAATGCGCCGGGACTGCCCTGTAAATATTCATTTCTGCCATGTTATAGTGCCTCCACATTGCGTCCATTCACGGAAAATGGGTAAACCATGCACAAAGCCAAACATGTTTTAGCGGCTCTTTTTATACTCGGCCTGCTCAATGCTTGCTCGATTATAGAGCCCATGATTGAAGTAGAAGAGGTTAAACCCTGGCAGAAAGGCATTCTTGCCAAGCCAGAAATGGAGCTGACAGGGGATCAAATAGACCAATATGTAGATGATCATATCTACTTCAGCAAGGAAGGCAGCACTGGCGGAACCAGTGTGGGAGGAGGTGGCTGTGGCTGCAATTAATATAAAGACAAAGCTAGCCCTGGCCTCAGCGACCCTATTGGCCAGCGGTGCACAGGCAGAACAAGAGCAAGCCGCTCAGCTTTATAATAAATGGAACGTAGATGTGGGCTACCTGCACTATAACGAACCTGATTACATTACCGTTGATACTTACATGGCCATGATTAATGGTGATCTAAGCGACAAAGACACCATTAAGCTGGGGCTGGTATTTGACACCCTCAGTGGCGCCACCCCAACAGGCGCCCTGCCAGGCTCGGAGTCGGTCACCGTCAGCGGTGCCTCTGGAAACGCGTCCGCAGAAGGCAGCAAGGGCGGCACTGCACCGTTTAACGATACTCGACTGGCCATGGACGTCACCTGGGGCCACGAATGGCAGCGCCTGTTAAAATCCAAGAGCGGTATTCACGTATCCGTTGAAGGAGATTACACCTCTGTGGGTGGCAGCCTGGCCGTGGAGATGGATTCAAAAGACAAGAGCCAAACCTTAAGTCTCGGCGTGGGTGTGGCCTCCGACAAGGTAAGCCGCAGCAGCGAGCAAACCCCCTCCCCCTTAACCGAGTCGGCCGACAGCATCATGTTTGGTGCCGGCCACAAAAATACCTACGACGTCATGGTGGGTCTCACCCAGGTCGTTAATCGCCGCACCGTGGCCATGCTTAATTTGAGCTATAGCCAGTCACTGGGCTACCACACCGACCCTTACAAGGTAGTGAGCATCGCCGATCAAGATGACGCCGAACTCACCACCGTATTTGAACATCGCCCGGATAATCGCCAACGCTATATTATGTATTCCAAGGTGAATCACGAACTGCCAGAAAGCGGCCACCACTTAAGCCTTAGCTACCGCCTGCACGTGGACAGCTGGGACTTAAACTCCCATACCTTCGAGGCCAGCTATTCATTTCCTTTCGAGAAAATCCATAAACTGGAGCCATTTGCGCGCATCTATCATCAGCAAGCGGCTAGCTTTCATACTCGCACCATCAACTACTCCGGCAGCGGCACCTTTGATACCGTGGAGCTACCCACCTACGCCTCGGCAGACGCCAGACTGGCGCAGATGCTCAGCACCACCATAGGCGCCAAGTTTCGCTACATGACCAGCAAGAAGGGCTCCATAGACTTTCGCCTGGCTTATTATTACCGAGACTACAAAAATGCCATACTCACCAGTGATGACGCGCTGTTTTTTGTGGTGGACCTGGGCAAGAGCTTTCAATAACCCTAAATGCAAAAAGCCCCGGCCACATGATTTCATGTGGCCGGGGCTTTTTATGAACAGCCAATCCTTACAGAGCATCTTCCAGACGTATATCCCCCAAGGGATTGAGTAGCGCATCCGCCGTTAAAATTGCCGAATTCTGCGCCCCAAAATAACCATAGATAGACGAAGCCATACTCATGGGCTCCCAGGTGGGAGAATCTGTGGTGGGTATAGTGTACTGATTATTGGTTTTACTGGTGCCCGAGCGCACCGTGGTACCCACCACAGAGCCCAGCGCTGCCGCTTCTTTGGTGGGTCGCACACCCGCGCCACCAAAGGTATACAGGTTCTGGTTATTCGCGTGATCCCAACCACCGGAGCCGTTCAGATTCACCAAGCGACCAAAGTCTCCCATCACGTTAATGATGATATTGTCGGTTTGGGTACGCCCGGTACCCGATATAGTGGTAACACCCTGGGTAGCAGCGGCTTTAATATGGGCCATGGCGGCCTTGATAGCCTCCATTAAATCATTCATGCGATTTCGATAGCGATCGATGCCGTTATTGTGATCATCCCAGCCGCCTAATCCGGGTGTGCCCACGGCCATATACAGGGTCTGGGGGTTATGAATGGCCAACGTTACCGCCGCCTCAAGTTGACGGGCAAAACCGGTATTGGGGTAAGTCACGCCCAACGCATCGGCACTGGATACATTGCCATTGTCGTCGGTGCCGTTAAGCAGGCCGGATAAATCCGACATCTTGGCTTCCAACTCTTCGCGCTTCTCAAAACCATTCCAGGCCGCGGTATGAGCATCACGGGAGGCATCACTATTAACCTGCTGGGCAGCCAGTAAATCATTAATAGCCGATTCAGAACCACTCACACTGCCCCGCGAATAAGGGTTATTAAACTGATTGTCCATGGTCAAGCCACGCAGCGACAGGGGCAAAGGATGGGATGGATCCAACGCATAGGTCTGGGTATCCCCTTCGAAGGAGATAAATGGCAGGGTTAACTCA
>MAAD01000217.1:23008-28300 GCA_002162985.1 Bermanella sp. 47_1433_sub80_T6
AACTGCTTTCATGCTCCAACATCATCAATGCCAAACGCGAGCCAATGCCAGGCGAGTTTTCAATATCCAAAGTGCCCTTGTGGGACATAAAGATACTCTCACGGTGAGAGCGTGTGGGGCTTTTCTGTTTAAACATGGTGCGGTAGACCGTCATGTCCCGGGACGTGATCATGTCTTCCATATGCGTACCACCAGCCGCCTTCCAAAAGCCATTGGCGGTCACCTGCCCACCATTGAATCGAGCAGCCGGATCATTATCATCTGCGGCGGTCAAAATACCGGAACCAAAGGCGTTATTGGCCGAATAATCGTTCATGGAGTTAATGTTGATATCCGCAATGTTACTCAGGTTACCCGCCAGTTCAGACGCCCCGCCATACATGTGTATATTAATCACCTGAGGCATGACGCTGGGAGTATTAATGGTTACCCCACTGTAGTTAGGGCTGGCTGCGTAAGCACGCTGCGCCAGCGCTGTCATACCAAACGCCACCGGCACCACTCTTGTGGCGGCCATGGCAGATGCAAGTTTTAAGAAGTTTCGTCTTTGCATGTTCTTGCCTCCAGCTATTGGCTTACAGATTTATAGTAGTAAAACTCGGGCAATCTAGAGATATAGTCGAGCATGATCTCGGCGTAGTCATCGACCCAATATTCATATATTTCATCATTACCCCCTCCCGCACGGCGCAATGACAAAACATCGTCATACACCCTTAAATAATCTCGTCTTTCACCCTCGGCTATAAAGGCGGTCGCCTCTGCGTCACTAGCCCTTCGATCTAAGGCCGTCAAAAACACAAAGTCGATGAACTCGGACAAACTAAGGTTTTCCAGCTCGGGTTTTAAGTTTTCTGTGCCGGCCAAATAAAATGCACCGCTATGTATTTCAATGGGAGGCTCTCTTGGGGTATCGGCCTCGGTATAGGTTTCTGCCTTAGGGTGGTTGCGCCCATCAAAGGCCCGGTTATTCATTAACACCGATTCACGAATACCCTTGTGGTAAGTGGCAAAGCTCAGTACATCCATGGGTAAAAAAGGCAAACGACCAATCTTGTAATCCATGGCCGCCCACCCCATTCTGTGAACGGCTATTTGAGCACTGTTATTACTGGAATCAAGCATATAATCCAGCACCCTAGTGCCAAGCTGACTATTTCCAGACCACCGTGGCGTGTAGTGCATTGAATTTAAAAAACCCCAAGTATTCTCTTCGAAGGTTTTTGGACGCTCGCTATGCAGTAAAAAGGCCTTGGAAAAAATAATGGCCAAAAACACATCATCAAAGGTTTTAGGGGAGGTACTGACAATATTCCGAATAAGAGCCGATTTTGTGCTGCCAGAGGCACCATCAAGAATATAGTTAACGATCACCTCAATAACACGGGGAATTAACAAAGGGTGCCCTGCCACCAGGTCATACAGGTCTTCACAGGAGCTTATGTATTCCCCCATGACCTTAACGGTTTGACCACTGCCCGACTTGGTTAAATCCTTTAATAATTGGTAATCGGCATCATTGTCGGTGAGGTACCATGAATCACACGCGATGCCGCCATTGATGGTGTTTTGCTGCTCTTCAGGGGTGTCATTAAAAATACCCAAATACAGCTCGAACATTTCAAGAGCATGATTTTCAGGAGAGCGCGACACTCTCCAACGACTGAGGTTATGCATCCAGCCACGTACGACATCGCGAATAGAGCTCCCATTCATCATGCTCTGCTCTAAATAGCCCAATACCCGGGCGATATCCTGTGAATTAGTGCTGTCCATTTCTCGAGCAGGAGAAAACATAATGGTATTGGCCAGAAAATAACTCATCCAGGCCACTAATTGATCACGACTAAGGGGATAAGCCTGCATGCGGGCCATATAAATCTGATGAGGGTGCTCACTATCCAAACTGGTGAAACGCGCGGGAACGGACTCATCGGCCTCGGTTACCGGGTTATCATCTTTACCAAAGATATCGATATTTGCAGCAGACAGCTGCTCTTGGGTTAAAGGGGTGCGTAAACGGGTCTGAAGACTCGCCATATAGTTATCTTGCTGCACCACAGGGTTATCCAACCCCTGCGTCAGGTCAAAGTATTCATCCAGAGGCAAACCACGAAACATAGTAGAGAGCGCCTTGTTGGCCACCATGTATTGCTGTGAGGTATCCAGAGCGTTAAATTCGGACTGATCCAGGGTAAAGTCATGGGTTAACGCCTGGCGACTATTGGCAGCCGAACCCTGTTCGGGCGAAGCCGGCTGGCAAGCGGCCAAGGCCAAACTCACTAAAGATAGCAAAAGACGGTTTTGTACATTTCTGGCCATATTTAGTCCCTATATCAGCAATTTAAAGAGCGTCATTGTTCAACAGGGGGCAATTGTGCGCAATCTGACCAAAGTTGGATATGGAGTAGGTCTCAAAATTTATAAAAACACCTTATATTCTCAATAGGACTAAAGACTGATCAGCTCATATAGAAAAGCTATTTAGGTGCCACCAACACCAGTATAGGAGCAAAAAGACAAATGCCAGCCCGCTAAAGCCCACATCTCAGGCATTTATCCGGGGTTTTACCTCTTTTGAGAAAACAAAAAGGAATATTGCTAACTTTTTGTTCAATATCGACGCCAAAGCAATTAAACTGTGCGCGAAATTTTTTTACCCTGAATGTCGAGATTGTTATGACAGACTTATCTAAATATAGAAATATTGGTATTTTCGCCCACGTTGATGCGGGTAAAACTACTACAACTGAACGTATTCTTAAGCTTACCGGTAAGATCCATAAAACCGGTGAAGTACATGACGGTGAATCTACTACCGATTTCATGGAACAAGAGGCCGAGCGCGGTATTACCATCCAGTCAGCTGCGATCACGACCTTCTGGGATGATCACCGCATGAACATCATCGATACGCCTGGGCACGTTGACTTCACTGTAGAAGTATATCGTTCTCTTAAAGTACTAGACGGCGGCATCGGCGTTTTCTGTGGTTCTGGTGGTGTTGAGCCTCAGTCTGAAACTAACTGGCGTTATGCCGATGAGTCGGGCGTATCTCGTATCATCTTCGTAAACAAGCTAGACCGTATGGGTGCTGACTTCCTTAAGGTTGTTGACCAGGTAGAAAACGTATTGGGCGCTAAGCCTTTGGTAATGGTATTGCCAATCGGTACAGAAGACGAATTCGTAGGTGTTGTTGACCTGCTATCTCGTAAGTCTTACGTTTGGGATGACTCTGGTCTTCCTGAAAACTACGTAGTTGGTGATGTTCCAGCTGACATGAAAGACGACGTTGAAATGTACCGTGAACAGCTAATCGAAACCGCTGTTGAAATGGACGACGACCTGATGATGGCGTACATGGAAGGCGAAGAGCCAACTATTGACCAAATCAATGCTTGTATCCGTAAAGGTACTAACGAGTTGGCGTTCTTCCCAACTTACTGTGGTTCTGCGTTTAAGAACAAAGGCATTCAGTTAATTCTTGATGCGGTTGTTTCTTACTTACCGTCTCCTACTGACGTAATCCCTCAAGATCTTACCGATGAAGTGGGCGAGCCAACTGGCGAAAAAGCCATCGTTGCCGTTGACGAGCCTTTCCGCGCACTAGCGTTTAAGATCATGGATGACCGTTTTGGCGCCCTGACCTTCGTACGTATTTACTCCGGTACCCTTAATAAAGGCGACACCATTCTTAACTCGTTCACTGGTAAAACTGAACGTGTTGGTCGTATGTGTGAAATGGAAGCCGATGAGCGTAAAGAACTGTCTTCTGCTCAAGCCGGTGACATCATCGCCATCGTAGGCATGAAGAACGTTCAAACTGGTCACACACTTTGTGATCCTAAAAACGAATGTACACTTGAAGCCATGGTATTCCCTGAGCCAGTAATCTCTATCTCGGTAACTCCGAAAGATAAAGGTGGTTCTGAGAAGATGGGTATCGCCATTGGTAAAATGGTTGCTGAAGATCCTACCTTCCTGGTTCACACCGACGAAGAAACCGGTCAGACCATCTTGCGTGGCATGGGTGAACTTCACCTAGACATCAAGGTAGACATCTTGAAGCGTACTTACGGCGTTGACCTTGAAGTGGGCGAGCCACAGGTTGCTTACCGTGAAACCATCACCACTCCAGTTGAAGATTCTTACACACACAAGAAGCAGTCTGGTGGTTCTGGTCAGTTTGGTAAGATCGATTACCGTATCAAGCCTGGTGAGCAAAACACTGGCTTCACCTTCACCTCTTCGGTTGTGGGCGGTAACGTTCCTAAGGAATTCTTCCCAGCCATCGAGAAAGGCTTTAAGGGCATGATGGATACCGGTGTTCTTGCTGGTTTCCCTGTTCTTGATGTTGAAATCGAACTATACGATGGTGGCTTCCACGCGGTTGACTCCTCTGCGGTAGCGTTTGAATTGGCAGCACGTGGTGCATTCCGCCAGTCTATCCCTAAGGCCGATCCTAAGTTGCTTGAGCCTATCATGAAGGTTGACGTGTTCACTCCAGATGATCACGTAGGTGACGTTATCGGTGACCTTAACCGTCGTCGTGGCATGATCGCTGGTCAAGAAGCCGGTGCTTCTGGTGTACGCATCAAGGCTGACGTGCCTCTTTCTGAAATGTTTGGTTACATCGGATCGCTACGTACTATGACTTCTGGTCGTGGTCAGTTCTCCATGGAATTCTCTCATTACTCTCAGTGCCCTCAAAATGTGGCAGAGAAAGTAATTATCGAAGAGAAAGAGCGTCAGGCTGCTAAAAAGAAGAAGTAATTCTTTTTAAGACCTAAAAAAACCCTACCAGCGTGAGTTGGTAGGGTTTTTTATTGCCTGAAAAACAGTTCTCCATACCCTTATGGAAACAGGCTTTCAGGCAATAAAAATGTGGCAGAGAAATACTCAGAAAAATTCAAAGCCCCTAACTACACGCCATTCTCCACGTCTTTTAATGCCGATGATAAATACTCAGCAGCTCGTTTAAGTATGTTGTTTTTAGCACTTTTCAGCGGCACGCTGAGTGGGATAAAAGACAACATACTTAAGCGGGCCAACCCAAGTTTTTCGACAGGCATAAAAAAAGGCCACCGAAGTGACCTTTTTCTTAGTGCGTATTAAGAGTTGAAATTATTCAACGATCTTAGCAACAACACCAGCACCAACAGTACGACCACCTTCACGGATAGCGAAGCGTAGGCCAGCATCCATGGCGATTGGGTGAATCAGAGTAACTTCCATCTGAACGTTATCACCAGGCATTACCATTTCAACGCCTTCAGGAAGCTCACAAGCACC
>MAAD01000226.1 GCA_002162985.1 Bermanella sp. 47_1433_sub80_T6
CAGCATTTGTGTGCCCACAATGATGCAGGGCTCACCCTTATGCACCGGCTCTAACAATTCTTCCATGGCGTGTTTGTTTTGCGTGCTGTCGCGGTCAATACGAATCACTGGCGTATTTCGAAATTGATATTGCAGGTGAGTCTCTAAACGCTCGGTGCCCGCGCCCATGGCTTGAATTTTGTGGCTTAAACATTCAGGGCATTGCCTTGGAATGCTCAGTTTACTGTCGCAGTGATGGCAATGCAGGTGGGCTGGTTTTTGATGCAGGGTCATCTTGGCATCGCAGCGTCTGCATTCGGCAATCCAGGCACAATCCGGGCAATAAAGCGTGGGGGCATAACCGCGGCGGTTCACAAATACTAAAACCTGCTGGCCCTTATCCAGCGTGTCTTGAATAGGCTTTAATAAAGAGTCGGCCAGGCCATGGTGCACCGCCTGCTTTTTAATATTTAAAATTTGCAGCTCGGGCATGCTGGCTGATCCCGCTCGTTGGGTGAGCCGTAAATACTGGTACTTGCCACTCAAACCGTTGTGTAGGCATTCAAGGCTGGGGGTGGCGCTGCCCAAAATAATGGGAATATCTAAGGTCTTGGCCCGTACCACCGCCACGTCGCGGCCGTGATAACGCACGCCGTCTTGCTGCTTAAATGACTGATCGTGCTCTTCATCTATGATGATCATGGCCAGATTGGGCAGGGGAGTAAAAATGGCGCTACGGGTACCAATGACAATTTGGCCGCGACCGGTATTTGAGCCATGTTTACGGGCCATTAACCAGGCATCAAGGCGTTCACGGTCGTTAAGTTTGCTGTGCAGCAATAACACGTCGGCGTCGAAGCGTTGGGCAAAGCGTTGTACGGTTTGCGGCGTGAGGCCAATTTCGGGCACCAGTATTAACACTTGCTTGCCTTGCTCTAAATGAGGCGCAATGGCTTGCAGGTAAATCTCGGTCTTGCCACTGCCGGTGATGCCATCAATAAGGAAGCTTTTAAAACCCTGATTTTGTTCAATGCAGGTAAGGGCTTGCTGCTGCTCTTGGTTCAGCGTTAATGGGGTATGTGAACACTCACCTTTAATGGGTTGAAAGCTGTCTCGCTCTTGTTTCTCTAAAAAACCCTTATCCACAAGCCCATTTATAATGGTGGGGGTGAAGCCGGCCTTTACCAGGTCTTTTTGCCATTGGCCTGTTTGCTGGTTTGGTTGCTTCATGTGCTCCAGCAAATCCACCTGCCGTGGTGCACGCTTTATGGTGCTGGCATCGGGCTGGTTGGGTGTGGGTGCGTAAAAGGTTTGTTTGCTGGCTCGGGCTTGTTCCCCCTTGCGCAGCAATACCGGCCACAGCAGCGACAGGCACTCACCAATGGGCTGGTGGTAATACTCGCTTAACCAGTGCCCTAACTGATATACGTCGTTGGGCAGCAGGGGGGTGGCGTCAAGTAATTCACTAATGGGTTTAAGTTTGGCTGGGTCGTATTGGGGGTTTTGGTGAATGCTCACTATCACCCCAGTAAGCACTCGCGAACCAAAGGGCACGCTCACCCGCAGGCCCGCCTGGTAGTGGCTCATGTCTGTTTCTGCCAGCGGCAGGTAGTCAAACAGCTTGGGGATAGGCGCCGCAATGGCCACACTGAGAAAAAAAGGCGACGTCATTCAGTCTCTTATTATTTAGTTGCCATGTAAGCTTGGGGCTTACAACGAATTGATCTGGCACGCTTTGCACCGGTCTGGTATTATGCGCGCCCCCTAAAGGTCTGTATAGAGCTTGCTCAGGATCTTGGGTCCAGCGGTACTTATGAGGCTCAGGTGTATTTCGCATCAGAGAATAAGTGGCGGCAACGGAAAAAGAGGATTTATTATGCGCGAAGGTATCCACCCTACATACGACACCCTTACTGCAACTTGTTCTTGCGGTAACGTGGTAAACACCCGTTCTACTAAGACTGGCGAAATGCACTTGGACGTATGTTCTGCATGTCACCCTTTCTACACTGGTAAGCAGAAAATGCTTGATACCGGTGGTCGTATCGATCGCTTCAAGAAGCGTTTTGGCGGTCGCGGTAAGTAATTACCCCGCTATACGTTTAGGGGGCTCGGCTCCCGTCCTGGAAATTGCTTCTGCATTTCCAGGATACAGTCCATCCGTGGACATAAAGAAGGCGCTCATTGAGCGCCTTCTTTGGTTTCTGGCCCCCGTAAAAGTACCCCATTCAAACAGGGTTTATACCCTGCTAAATATATTGCCCCAAAAACGAAAATATTCCCCTCTAGGTCATGGACTGCGCCCTAATATTGTGCGAATTAAGCGTGGGTAAATCCCCAAAATAAGGCCAAAACACCGCGGTATCTGCTATTAAAGGGGTATCAACTGAAACTATTCTCGATATAGCGAGTTTTTATTGAATTGCGGGTTGTTACAGTGCATAAAACTGCGCAATAATGCGGCACCGTCTCAATGACAGTAGCAGCTTGGCGGTTTCAAGCGGTACAAAAACTAATTGCGGAATTTATCGAATGTCAGATTTTAAGCAAGACGCACTAGATTATCACCAGTTTCCAAAGCCGGGTAAAATTAGCGTTGAATTAACAACAGATGCTAACTCAGCTCGCGACCTTTCTCTTGCTTATAGCCCAGGTGTTGCTGAGCCAGTTAAAGCCATTGCTGAAAACCCAGAAGATGCCTACAAATATACAGCTAAAGGC
>MAAD01000062.1 GCA_002162985.1 Bermanella sp. 47_1433_sub80_T6
AGCCATACGCTGGGTTAAACCCACTAGTTGGTCATCGGTATGGGCGCGAATTTTGTTGAGTTGATCTCGTTGCTGGGTAAGATCTTGCTGCCAGGCTTTGGCGGTTTCTGGGCCAAACAAACCTTCATCGGCCAGCATCATAGTGAGGTAATAGCCCGCCGCCCCCATAGAGAAAGGCAAAACGGCTAACATAAACGTCAAAGACCAGCGGGCCACGGGCCCCAAGGAAAACGTCTTCGAGCGACCGTGGCGCTGACCAACAATAATAATATTCACGTAAGCGCCCTAAGCAATATTCATTAATTAACAGTTTAGACGAATTGAGCCCCAACATTGGGACATCAATCACAGGGTTACTGGATTTAACACCCTGAAACCAAAATTAATAAAAGTGTTGTATTCTATAATTAAACGGCAGATACCGGCTTGGCATAAGAGATGGGGGCCATTTTTTCATCTTCAAATGACACAAATTCCCAGCAATCTACTTGTTCTAGCAAGGCTCTAAGTAGCTGATTATTCAATCCGTGACCGGATTTAACACCTACATATTCACCAATGAGGCTGTGACCCAATAGATATAAGTCACCTACCGCATCCAGAATCTTGTGTTTTACGAACTCATCGTCATAGCGCAGGCCATCTTCATTCAGCACTCGGTAATCATCCACCACGATGGCATTGTTAACGCTACCACCCAGTGCTAGGTTTTGAGAGCGTAAGTACTCAACATCGCGCATGAAGGCGAAGGTACGGGCACGGCTGACTTCTTTTACAAAAGAGGTTGTGGAAAAGTCCAAGCTGGCCATCTGGTTATCATCATTAAATACCGGATGATCAAATTCGATGGTGAAACTGACTTTAAAACCACTGTAGGGCAGGAAACTGGCTGACTTGTCGCCATCTGTCACAGTAACGGGTTTAGTGATACGAATGAATTGCTTGGCCTTGTTTTGCTCTTCGATGCCCGCGGACTGCAACAAAAACACAAAAGGGCCAGCACTGCCATCCATAATAGGCACTTCGGCGGCACTCAATTCCACATAAGCGTTATCTATGCCTAATCCAGCCATGGCCGATAACAAGTGCTCAACAGTAGAAATTCTAACGTCACCACTGGTTAAGGTGGTAGCTAGAGTGGTATCACCCACATTTAAGGCCTTGGCCTTAATCTCTACCGCTGGTTCCAGATCGGTACGGACAAAGATAACCCCTGTATCCACAGGCGCTGGGCGAAGGGTTAAATAAACCTTTTCGCCTGAATGTAAACCAATTCCTGTGGCTCTAATTGTATTTTTAAGGGTACATTGCTTTATCATCAATACTTCACTTACTCAAACGCACAGCGATTGGCTATTATACCGCCAAATTTCATTTTGACCAGCCCTGCACTAATCCGCCTGGCGGCGTAAAAAGGCGGGGATATCCAGGTAGTCCATGTCTTTATTGGTGTCACTGTTCGCTCTAGCCTGATTTTCCGGCTGAGTATTAGTTTGACGTGTGACGGTTGGGCGCTCTAGTTTTTTATAGTCTAGCGTGCCATCTGCCTTAGTGACGGTATTATCAACCACTTTCTTGGGCATGGTTTCAATATTACCAAGCCCGGTAGCAACCACAGTCACGCGCAACTCATCGGTCATGCTTTCGTCAATAACGGTACCCACTACTATAGTGGCGTCTTCCGAAGAGAACTCTTCGATAGCGTCACCTACTTCGGTGAATTCACCCAAGGATAGGTTAGTACCTGCGGTGATGTTAACCAAAATACCGCGAGCACCTTCCAGGTTCACATCTTCTAACAACGGGCTGCGAATAGCCGCTTCGGCCGCTTCACGGGCGCGGTTTTCCCCACTGGAGACACCGGTACCCATCATGGCTTGCCCCATCTCTGACATAACCGTACGCACATCGGCGAAATCCACGTTGATCATGCCGGGTCGAATAATAAGATCAGCAATACCTTGTACCGCTCCCAGCAGCACGTCATTGGCAGCCGAGAAGGCATCCAGCAACGAGGTATTTTTACCTAATACCGCCAATAGCTTTTCATTAGGGATCGTAATTAAAGAATCCACATGCTTGGCTAGCTCAGTCAAACCACCCTCGGCTAATTTGATGCGCTTACGACCTTCAAAAGGAAACGGCTTGGTAACCACGGCTACTGTTAGGATGCCCAGCTCCTGTGCCACTTCGGCCACAACTGGTGCAGCGCCCGTGCCGGTACCGCCGCCCATGCCTGCGGTGATGAAAACCATATCGGCGCCACTTAAGGCTTCGGCGATACGCTCACGATCTTCCATGGCAGCCTGACGGCCCACTTCAGGGTTTGCTCCGGCACCCAGCCCTTTAGTCACAGTTGAACCCAACTGCAACACAGAGCGTGCCGACATATTCTTAAGCGCCTGCGAATCGGTGTTGGCACATATAAAGTCAACACCATCAACATGGTTGCTCACCATGTGCTCCACAGCATTACCGCCGCCACCACCAACACCTACCACTTTAATTACAGCGGTGTGCTGGGGCTCATCTACCAGTTCAAACATATCGCTATCTCTTTGAGTCATCGCCCTTCTCCTTATTATTATTCGACAGGCGCGTTACTTCTATCATTAGCGCCTATTAAATATTAAAAGTTCCCTTTAATCCAATTTTTTACACTGGCAAAGAAGCTCAAGGGAGTTTCTTC
>MAAD01000142.1 GCA_002162985.1 Bermanella sp. 47_1433_sub80_T6
CTTGAGTTGATTCCTGAGCGTCTACGTGGCGAAACCGCCTTGTTTGACATTAAGGATTCAAAAGGCAAGGTCATCGTTGAAGAGAGCCGTCGTATTACTGCTCGTCACATCCGTCAGATGGAAAAAGACGGCATGGTCAACTTGGAAGTTCCTACCGATTACATCTTCGGTAAAGTTGTGGCCAAAGACGTGGTTGACCCATCTACTGGTGAGTTGATTGCCGAGTGTAACGCGCAAATTGATGTTGAAATTTTGGAAGCCATGAACGCTGCCGGCATCAAGCAAATTGAAACTATCTACAGTAACGAGTTGGATTGTGGTGCATACATCAGTGACACACTGCGCATCGATCCTTCCCGCACTCGTCTGGAAGCTCTGGTAGAAATTTACCGCATGATGCGCCCTGGTGAGCCACCAACCAAAGAATCTGCCGAAGGTTTGTTTGAGAACCTGTTCTTCAGTGATGAACGTTATGACTTGTCAGGCGTAGGTCGTATGAAGTTTAACCGTCGTATCGGTCGTGAAGAGATTTTGGGTTCAGGTACCCTGGATAACTCCGACATCATTGCCGTGGTTAAAGAGCTAATTAATATCCGTAACGGTAAGGGTGATGTTGATGATATCGATCACCTGGGTAACCGTCGTATTCGCTCTGTGGGCGAAATGGCCGAAAACCAATTCCGTGTAGGTCTGGTACGTGTTGAGCGTGCGGTACGTGAGCGTCTGTCAATGGCTGAATCTGAAGGTCTTATGCCTCAGGATTTGATCAACGCCAAGCCGGTTGCTGCTGCCATTAAAGAGTTCTTTGGCTCTTCGCAATTGTCTCAGTTCATGGATCAAAACAATCCATTGTCTGAAGTAACGCACAAGCGTCGTATCTCAGCGTTAGGCCCAGGTGGTTTAACCCGTGAGCGTGCCGGTTTTGAAGTGCGAGATGTACACGCAACCCATTACGGTCGTGTATGTCCAATCGAGACGCCAGAAGGTCCAAACATTGGTTTGATCAACTCATTGTCTACTTACGCTCGCACCAACAGCTACGGTTTCCTTGAAACTCCGTATCGTGCTGTGGTTGACGGCGTAGTAACCGACGATGTTCGTTATGTATCTGCCATCGACGAAGCGGACCAGGTGGTGGCACAAGCCTCTGCACCTCGTGATGCTAATGGCCGTCTAACCGAAGAGCTGGTAAGTGTTCGTCACAAGAACGACTTTACGGTAACTGCCCCTGAAAACGTAACCATGATGGATGTATCTCCTCAACAGGTTATCTCGGTGGCGGCATCGCTTATCCCGTTCCTTGAGCACGATGATGCTAACCGAGCCTTGATGGGTTCGAACATGCAGCGTCAAGCCGTTCCAACGCTAATCGCGCAAGCGCCATTAGTAGGAACCGGTATTGAAATGAACGTGGCCCGTGACTCGGGTGTATGTGTAGTTGCCAAACGTGGTGGTGTCATCGATTCAGTTGATGCATCTCGAATCGTGGTTCGTGTAAGCGATGAAGAAACTTCAGCCGGTGATGCAGGTGTGGATATCTACAACCTGACTAAATACACACGTTCTAACCAGAACACCTGTATTAACCAGAAGCCTTTGGTTCGTAAGGGCGACGCGGTTGTTCGTGGCGACATCATGGCCGACGGTCCGTCTATCGATATAGGTGAGCTGGCTCTGGGTCAAAACATGCGCATCGCGTTCATGCCCTGGAACGGTTACAACTACGAAGATTCCATCTTGTTGTCCGAAAAAGTGGCACAAGAAAATCGTCTAACCACTATCCACATTCAGGAACTAACCTGTGTGGCTCGTGATACCAAGCTGGGTTCGGAAGAAATTTCTGCCGATATTCCTAACGTGGGTGAATCTGCACTAAGCAAGCTGGATGAGTCCGGTATTGTTTACATAGGTGCCGAAGTACAAGCCGGTGATATTCTGGTTGGTAAGGTAACGCCTAAGGGCGAAACCCAACTGACGCCAGAAGAGAAATTACTGCGCGCTATCTTTGGTGAAAAAGCCTCTGACGTGAAAGATACTTCTTTACGCGTTAAGACCGGCACTAAAGGTACTATCATCGACGTCCAGGTATTTACCCGTGACGGCGTTGAGAAAGACCAGCGTTCTCTTGATATCGAAAAAACTCAGCTTGATCAGGTTCGTAAGGACTTGAACGAAGAGCTTCGAATCGTAGAAATTGCGACGTTTGAGCGTCTAACACGTAGCCTGATTGGTAAAACTGTTGCCGTTGCACCTGGTTTGTCTAAAGGCGAAGTCTTAACAGAAGACTACCTGGCCGCTCTTGATTACAAAGAATGGTTCAAGATTCGTCCGCAAGACGAAGCATCCGGTGAATTGCTGGATCGTGCCGAAGAAGCCTTGGCAGAGCGTAGCAAAGAACTTGACGAGAAGTTCGAAGACAAGCGTAAGAAGCTACAAACTGGCGATGATCTGGCGCCTGGCGTACTGAAAATTGTTAAGGTTTACCTGGCCATCAAACGTACTATCCAGCCTGGTGATAAGATGGCGGGTCGTCACGGTAACAAGGGTGTTATCTCGGCGGTTATGCCGGTCGAAGACATGCCTTACGATGAGAAGGGCACACCGGTTGATATCGTATTGAATCCGTTGGGTGTACCGTCTCGAATGAACGTAGGTCAGATCCTTGAGACTCACCTGGGT
>MAAD01000163.1 GCA_002162985.1 Bermanella sp. 47_1433_sub80_T6
TACTTTTTCAGCCCGCAAAAACTCAAGCAAGTCCATCAAGTATCCGCTTCACTGGATTTTGTCGCAGGGAGCAGCGTAGCCAGTGAAGCGGGTGCTTGATGGGCTCACCTAAAACCTAATTCAAACACTCAAAATACCAAGCACAAAAAAACCGGCACTAGGCCGGCTTTAAAAACGAATAGAGTGGAATTTAATCAATCAAACCAAAAGTCACCACATTCCAAATGCTCTTGTGATCTCTTTGTGCCCAATCGGTATGCTCAAACTTGCCATCTACTAGCTGAGGGTGTTCGGGGAAGTTGGCTTTTAATACTGCCAAACTCTTATCTGCCAAATCTTGCTGGCCCAATAATTCGTAACCTTCCACCATCAACGCTAGGCCATCGGCCACATGATCTGTGCCCTGGTAGTTTTCAACGATGTTTTTACCGCGATTAGCGGCGGCAAGGAAGGCGTGGCGTTTAAGGTAGTAATGGGCCACGTGTATTTCGTGCAATGCCAGGCGGTTGCGCAAATAAATCATGCGCTGGCGGGCGTCAGGGGCGTATTCGCTGTCGGGGAATTTACGAATCAGCTCAAACATCTCCTGAAAAGAGTCGCGGGCAGGTTGCGCGTCTCGTTGCGCTTGTTCGTCGGTGAAGTAGCGTTCTACCAGGCTTAGGCCCAATTCATAGGTAGTAAGCGCCTTAAGGTAGTAGGCATAATCCACATTGTCATGTTCCGGGTGCAGGCGAATGAAGCGCTCGGCACTGGCGCGGGAGTTCTCCAGATCCTGCGCCTTATACTGGGCAAAGATCATTTCCAGCTGTGCTTGCTCGCTGTATTTGCCAAACGGATAGCGGCTTTCAAGCTTTTGGAAGGTCTCTACCGCTAAAAAATAGTTGTCGTCATCGATGGCTTTGACGGCTTTTTGGTATATTTCTATCTCTGTTAATTCGGCATTTTGGCGTTTGCCACTGCTGGAACAGGCGGCCAATGTGATCACGGCCAGTAATATGATAATTATTCGCATAGTTCTATCTGATATAATCTTTATTATTAGTGTATTTAATGTCGTTAAGACTGCAATTTAACCATATGGCGTGGCTGTCACCAAGATGTCTGAGCAAATTCAACAAACTATTAGAATTCCAAACGAACTGGGTAACAAGCGATTTGATCAAATTGCGGCGATTTTGTTCCCTGATTATAGTCGATCCAGGCTTAAAACCTGGATTATGGACGGTCAATTAACCGTGGATGGTAAACAATTTGCCCCCCGGGCCAAACTGGTGGGGGGCGAACTATTGAACCTGGATGTCACC
Organism: Bermanella sp. 47_1433_sub80_T6; assembly: GCA_002162985.1. Lineage (GTDB taxonomy): Bacteria > Pseudomonadota > Gammaproteobacteria > Pseudomonadales > Oceanobacteraceae > Bermanella. The sequence continues at coordinate 1,305 of MAAD01000163.1, forward strand.
CTGCAAGCAGAGGGTGAGTGGCTTCCAGAGGAAATGGACCTGGATATCGTCTATGAAGATGACCATATCATCGTCATCAATAAACCCATGGGCTTGGTGGTGCACCCGGCGGCTGGCAATTACACAGGTACCTTGCTTAATGGTTTATTACACCATTGCCCCTCTCTTGAGAATATTCCTCGCGCAGGGATCGTGCATCGCCTGGATAAAGACACCACGGGTTTAATGGTGGTGGCCAAGACCCTGCAGGCGCAAAATCACATTGTTGAGCAATTGCAAAGCCGTGAGATGGGCCGTGAATACGAAGCGGTGGCGCAAGGCACTATGACAGGCGGCGGTACCGTTAAGGAGCCTATCGCTCGTCATGATAAAGACCGAACTAAAATGTCGGTGCACCCAACCGGTAAAGATGCCATTACCCATTATCGAATTTTGGAAAAATTCCCTAGTCATACTCATATTCGAGTAAAGCTGGAGACAGGGCGTACTCACCAAATACGGGTGCATATGTCGCATATTCAGCACCCATTGGTGGGAGATGGCACCTACGGTGGCCGTGTACGACTGCCCAAAGGGGTGAGTAACGAATTGCGCGATGTACTGCGTAAGTTTCCGCGCCAGGCCTTGCATGCCAAACACATCGAGCTGTATCACCCGGCCACAGACGAAATAGTCGAGTGGGAAGTACCGCTGCCCGCTGACTTTGAAGAGCTGCTGGATGAGCTAAGGCACGATGCCGAAATGGCAGAAGACACCGAGTATTAATGCGGGCATGACCCAATCCTGCAACGAGCCACAATTTATTTCGCCCCAATGGCCAGCGCCGAGCAATGTGAAAACATTGCAAAGCACTCGATTGGGCGGGGTAAGCCTGCCTCCTTACGATTCTCTAAACCTGGGGGATCATGTTGAAGATAACCAGCAGCATGTGGCACAAAACAGGATGGTGCTTGAGCAATCCCTACCCGCCACGCCCTTATGGCTCAAACAAGTACACAGCACGCTGGTGGTCAATGAACAGCAAGCGTTGACTTGCCCACCGGCCGATGCCAGTTTCACTCGCCAGAAAAATCAGGTGTGTACTGTCATGACCGCCGACTGCCTACCTGTTTTGTTTTGCAATAAAGCAGGTACTCAGGTGGCTGCCGCCCATGCGGGTTGGCGAGGGCTGTTGGACGGCATTCTGGAGAATACTCTGGCCAGTTTTAGTGATGAACCTGAGTCCATATTGGTGTGGATGGGCCCAGCCATTGGTCCCGCTGCCTTTGAAGTGGGGCAAGAAGTGTATGAGGCATTTTGTACTCAGCAGCCAAGTGCGCAATCGGCGTTTAAAGCAGTAGGTCAGGATGGCAAGTGGCTAGCGAACTTGTATGCGCTAGCCAGGTTACGTCTCAGGCAACGGGGCATAGAGAATATTTACGGGGGGGAGTTTTGTACGTTTAGCGATGAAGCGCGTTTTTTCAGCTACCGTCGTGATGGCGTGTGTGGACGTCAGGCCAGCTGTATCTGGCTTGAGTAAAACTGTTTCGCGCCGGTAGCGCGAAACTTGGTGCTCATCTACTTAGAGCAAAATTCAGTCACCTGGCCCCTGGCAGCCTTAATGGCTTGAGCGCGCTCTTTAACATCAAACCAGTGGCGTTCGCCATTTTCCAGGGTTTTGTAAATACGGCCATTGTTTTCCAGGTCGCGTAAGCGTTGCTTGGCTTTGTCACAGTTTTGGGCCATGAGTTCGGCCTTTTCCTTATCAAGCTTCTCTTCTTCGTTCTCTGTATTGCGATCTACGCTGCTTTCCAACAATTTTTGACGCATGGACTCCAGCTTTTCTTTAGACTGCCCTGAATTCATACTTTTCTGAGTTTTAACCTTAATCTGTTCGGCTTTTTGCTCATTTTCAGGAGGGAATTGTGAAAACTGGGTATTGCCATTCTCATCGACCCATTTGTATACCTGGCCAGCTTGGCTAAGTAAGGGGAGTGCGGCTAAAGTCATTACAAAAATTAAGGTTAAATGTTTCATTTCACTCTGTCTGTTGGGCTTGTCATTGTGCATCCGTAGAGCGACTGTAACCAATTCGGTGCAAAAGCAAAGCATAACTTGATAAAGGTGTTAAATGTCAAGCAAAATCAAGGCTTTCCCTTGACTTAGAGGCTGTGGCTGTCAAAATTAGCAGCCCAAAATTCATGCTTAGTTTCGGTCACCCCGAAGGGCAAATTTTGTGATCTTCTGGAGTCGATGACCTCGTTCCAGCCAAATTTATTTGCCTGCCTAATATGCAGTCGAATTCGATGAATCATTATAACTGCTTCATCACCCCTATCACTGGCCAAGCCAGTATGGTGCGGTAGTCTTGACGAATTTATTTTAATGTCAGCCATTCTATTGCAATGATTTTCCAGCTCACATTAGGTGGGCAGTGGATGAGAGGAAACAACGGTGGAATTACTTTCCGGCGGAGAAATGTTAGTACGCTCCCTTCATGAAGAGGGCGTGGAATATGTATACGGCTACCCAGGCGGTAGCTTGTTGCATGTCTATGATGCGTTTTATCAGCAAAGTGCGGTCAAGCACGTCTTGGTTCGTCACGAACAGGCGGCGACCCACATGGCCGACGGCTATGCGCGCGCATCCGGTAAACCCGGTGTAGTGCTGGTAACCTCGGGTCCTGGTGCCACCAATACCATCACCGGTATTGCCACCGCGTTTTCAGACTCTATTCCCATGATCGTGATCACAGGCCAGGTGCCCAGTCACTTGATCGGCGGTGATGCCTTCCAGGAAACCGACATGATGGGCTTGTCTCGCCCCGTGGTGAAACACAGCTTTAGCATCAAACACCCCAGTGAAATCCCTGAGGTAGTGAAAAAAGCATTCTATATCGCCACCTCTGGTCGTCCGGGTCCCGTGGTAATCGATTTACCAAAAGACATGACGATTCCTAACGATCGTCACGAATACTCGTACCCTAAGAAAATCAAGATTCGTTCTTACTCGCCTCCACAAAAAGGCCACACCGGCCAAATTCGTAAGGCGGTGGAAGTTTTGTTGGCGGCCAAGCGCCCCATGATTTATTCCGGTGGCGGAGTGGTGTTGGGCAAGTCTTCTGAACAGCTACGCAGTTTAGTACGTGGTTTGAATTACCCTATCACTCAAACGCTTATGGGCCTGGGTGCCTACCCAGGTACCGATCGTCAGAGTTTGGGCATGCTAGGCATGCACGGTTCTTACGAATCCAACATGGCCATGCACCACGCAGATGTGATTTTAGCCATCGGTGTGCGCTTTGATGACCGCGTGACCAACGGCGTGGACAAGTTCTGTCCGGATGCCACGATTATCCACATCGATATCGATCCATCGTCAATTTCTAAAACCGTCGACATCGACATTCCCATCGTGGGACCGGTAGACACCGTGCTGGATGAAATTTTAGATATTATTAAAGAGATGGATGAAACTCCAGATGCCGATGCGTTGGTTTCCTGGTGGGCACAAATAGATGAATGGCGTAAGCGTCACGCCGGTCGTTATGAGAAAAACGATAACGGTTTGCTTAAACCTCAAGAAGCCATCGAAGGTTTGTTTGAAGCCACTAAAGGTCAGGCTTATATATGTTCTGACGTGGGCCAGCATCAGATGTTTGCTGCTCAGTATTACAAGTTTGATGAGCCTAACAAGTGGATCAACTCGGGCGGCTTGGGCACCATGGGTTTTGGTTTTCCGGCGGCCATGGGTGTAAAGATGAACTACCCGGATGAGATGGTAGTGTGTGTGACAGGTGAAGGTTCTATTCAAATGAACATTCAGGAAATGTCCACCTGCTTGCAGTACGGCATTCCGGTTAAGATTTTCTGCCTGAACAACGGTTACCTGGGCATGGTGCGTCAGTGGCAAGACATGAACTACGAAGGTCGTCACTCCAGTTCTTACATGGAGTCACTGCCAGACTGGGCGAAACTAGCCGAAGCATACGGTCACGTGGGTTTACAGGTAGACACTAAAGATCAGTTACAAGGTGTGTTGGACGACTGCTTTGGTAAATACAAAGACCGTTTGGTATTCATTAACGTGGCAGTCGACCCAGACGAGCACGTATACCCAATGCAGGTTCCCACAGGTGCTATGCGCGACATGTGGTTAAGTAAAACGGAGCGCACCTAATGAGACACATAATTTCTATTTTATTAGAAAATGAACCCGGTGCATTGGCGCGTGTTGTGGGCCTGTTTGCACAGCGCTCTTACAACATCGAAACCTTAACGGTTGCCCCCACGGAAGATGTGACGCTTTCTCGCATGACCATCACCACCTCGGGCACCGAGCGTGAGATCGAGCAAATCACCAAGCAGCTAAACAAGCTGATTGAAGTGGTGAAGCTGGTGGATCTTACCGAAGGCACACACCTTGAGCGTGAACTCATGTTAATTAAGGTGAAAGCATCTGGCGCTCAGCGTGCCGAGATCAAGCGTACCGCGGATATTTTTCGTGGTCAGATTGTAGATGTGACTGCCAGTGTTTATACCATTCAGCTAACCGGTACCACGGATAAGCTGGAAGCGTTTATCGAAGCCATAGGTTCAAACTGTATTTTAGAAACAGTTAGAACGGGCGTGTCGGGTATTGCTCGCGGTGAGAAGACTCTAAGCTTGTAAAGCTTAAAACTTTAAGTTAAAAACTAAAAAAAAGCCTGCCCAAATTTTATTGTGCAGGCTTTTTTGTTTTTGTAGGAGGCTGCTTGCAGGCGAAAAGCCAATTGAAATTTCTTCCAGGTTTTGAGTGCCCCGCTTAGAGGTGTTGGCCTCCATCCCCGCAGCCTACCGCTGCAAAGTCTGGTGGCCAACACATCTAACCGATCAATTCTGGGTTTGAACTATTCTGGTAGAGCGAATTTTTAATCCCCCCCCACTCATTTTTTAGAAAGTAAAAATACCCCTGCAATTACCAGCGTTAAACCCGCTGCGTGATAAATACTGAACGTCTCCCCCAATATTAAAACGGCAAACAGCACAGTGAAGGCGGGTCCCGTAGTGCCGGTAATAGCGACCTTCTCCGAGCCAATCTTGGCAATGGCAGCACTCATTGCATAGCTGGGGATAACCGTGCTAAAAAATGCTAATGCTAAAGCCAGAACATAGACTTCCATAGGGAAATTTAATACTTCATTTATTTCCACATGAATGAAGTGTACCTGCGTAAATAAACAAGAAGACACCATGGCAGTTGATGTAAACACGCCCACTCCCATGCGACTAATTAAAGGTTTACTTAATATGACATACAAGGCAAACGTTAACGCACAAATGAACATGAGCATGATGCCCATGCCAGATCCCGCCACATTAAGCTCCCTAGGTAATAAAATTAATATGCCAGCGTAAACAGTGGTCAGGGCCACTAACGTTTTTTTAGTGGGCAACTTTTTGTCATAAAGTGCCTTGATAATAATAACCAGGCTTGGGTACGCATAAAGTATGATTCTTTCAGTGGAGGCCGTAATGCTTTGCAAGGCAATTAAATCCAAGTAACTGGAAAGGAAATAACCCAAGAAACCTATGGCCATAACACTTAATAAATAACGACGTTTTTCCAGTAAAGCTTTACGCTGCAAAAACAACATAAAAGCGTAAAAGGGAAATGCAAACCACATGCGCAGTATCATCAGTTCTTCACTGCCCACCCCAAACTGGTAAACCTGTTTAATAAAAATGGGTTTTAGCGAGAACATAAAGCTGGCTAAAAGAGCCAATAATATGCCGATTTGAAATGATTTTTGGTTTGCGTTGGAGCCAGTCACTGCCTTTATCCTTAAAAGAAATTTTAATCAAAGGCTGCAATTAGAAGGATTGAATGTTTAAGAGGGTTTCAATCGGCTGCTAGTTGCAGCCGGTACATACTTATTTTACGCAAGTATGGCCTAGCCGCGTGAATGCGCCAGTAGCCAATTGTGTTTGAAGTTTTGATGTGTAATATAAGTCATGTTTTTCCAAATCAATGGGTTCAGTTTTAATGCCCATTAAAGGTTGCTATTAAAACCAGTTCTACCGGGTTGTGCAAGGGTTATAATGGCAAGCTACAGATTAGGTTTTATGATTGTATCAGTTTTGATATTTAAGGCAGGCATGTGACAAAAATCCCGTATCCCGTTTGGTTGATTACCTTGGCACAAACCTTGGGCATGGTAACGGCGCCCATGGTTATTTTTGTGGGTGGTTTTTTAGGGGTGGCGCTGGCGCCTTCCATTAGCATGGCAACCTTGCCTATCGCCTCATTGGTGGTGGGCAGCGCGCTGGCCAGCATGCCAGCCGCCTTGATCATGCAAAAAATTGGACGCCGTAGCGGGTTTATATACGCCACTATGCTGGCCCTGTTGGGTTCTATTTTGGCATTTTACAGTGTACGTAATGGCAACTTTTGGGGATTGTGTTTTAGTATTCTTTTGCTGGGTATGCACTTGGCTTTTGTTCAGCAATTCCGTTTTGCCGCCCTGGAATGGGTTAAGCCAGAGCAAGCGGCCACCACTGCCAGTGTGGTTTTACTGGGAGGTCTGGTTGCCGCCTGGGTGGGGCCTGAGATGGTGATGCTGGGTAAAGAATTATTTGCGCAAACCTTTAGTGGTGTTTTTGTATTGTTAGCACTGAGTCACTGTTTGTTGCTGGTGCTGTTGAATATTATTCCGTTTGCACAAAGTGTTAACCACGATCAAGTGGAGTCCCGGCGTCCGCTTAAGGAGTTGTTGATGGTACCTGCCTTAGGTGCCGCCATGGCCAGCGGGGCGGTGGCCTATGGTGTCATGAGTCTTATCATGACGGCGACGCCTGTGAGTATGACTGAGATACAAGACTTTCCATTAGCTCAAACCAAGACCGTCATTCAAAGCCATATAATGGCGATGTTTTTACCCTCATTAATCACGCCGCTGTTATTACGCTGGATTTCAATTATTAATTTATTGATGTTGGGGTTAGTGGCCATGGTGGCTGCCATTTCAATTGCCATTTTTGATCAAGGGTATTGGGGCTATTGGTCGGCGCTGGTCTGTTTGGGGTTAGGCTGGAATTTTCTGTTTGTGGGTGGCACTACCTTATTGACACAAAGTTATCAGCCAGAGGACAGTTTTCGGATTCAGGCCGTTAATGAATTTTGTGTGTTCAGTACCCAAGCGCTAACGTCCCTCATGGCGGGTTGGTTGGTGTTTAGTTACGGCTGGTTTGCCATTAATTTGTTGGCCATTCCACTGCTGATATTGGCGTTAGCTATGTTGGCGCGCTGGACCATGAGTAATTCAGCTCAGCCCAGTCGCTAACTCAGGCAATTTAAAACTGCTCAGGCGTACCCGTTAACGACAGGACAGTTTTACTTTTTTAAACTCGTTACTTTGGTATTGTTGTTCAATTTATTTAGGCTGGGCCTAAACGTCTTCCAATAACGAGTCCATGCCCGACTCTATGCCGTTTAGTTGCTGCAAATCCTCCAGCGCCTGCTTGGTATCCAGATTAATGGCGCTGGCCACATCAAGTGGGAAATTCTCCAGAATTTCTTTGTCTCCCCATCCTTGTTTGTGACTGTCATGTATATATACAGCCAAACTGACCAGGGCGGCCAGATCATCCACCTCACTGGGATTTAAGGGGCTAGCGTGATGGCGAATGCCTTCTACAATGTCGGGTGGAAACTTCCAGCGGCTGGCCAGTTCTGCCCCCACGTCTGCATAGTTGTAACCCAGCATGGCCAATTCAACCTCGGCAATTTTGCCTCCTGCATCCACGGCTGCGGCAATTTTTTTTGCCTCGCTGGGCATCAGTAACTGAATTAAAAGCTCTCCTATGCTGTGCAGCATGCCGCAGGTAAACGCGGTTTCACCGTTGACCTTGCAATAAGACGCCATCCATTTGGAGATGGCCGCCACCGCAAAATTATCCCGCCAGAATTCTTTACGGTCGAAGCCTTCCGGAGCCTGCATGGCGCCGGTGATACCACTGGCCAACACTAATGTCCTTAAGGTGGAAAAGCCCAATAACACCGACGCATCGGCGGTACTGGCGATGGAGCGGCTCACACCATAGTGGGCACTATTGGCCAGGCGTAATACCTTGGCGGTGAGAACCGGGTCCAGGCTGATCTTGTTGGCGATTTCATCCATATCAAAATCTTCCTGATTAAAGGTATCGATGAGCTCCTGAACAATCTTGGGGATATTTGGCAGGTTATGGGTTTGCTCAAACAGGGATGCTAAATTCATATCCATAAGTCCTTATTATTCCTGTTTTTTAGCTTAGGACAGGCAGGCTTTATTGGCGAATTTTCTTTATCAAAAATTGAGCTGCCCCAGGGCAAAAAATAAGAGAGAATATTGGTAATTTTAACGGAGAGTAGACAAATCATGCCTAAGATTGGCTTTATTGGCATAGGCCTTATGGGTCTACCCATGTGTCGACGCTTGCTGGATGCGGGCTTTGAAGTGGGTGTGTGGAACCGCAACCCGGATAAGTGCCAGCCATTAATCAGTTTGGGTGCCCAGCACTTCAGCGGCTTACAGCAATTGGCTGAATCGGTGGATGTGATCATGTTGTGTGTGTCCAATACCGATAGTGTTATGCAGATTTCAGATAACTTGTTCCCGCACCTACTGCCGGGCCAAACCATCATAGATTTTAGCTCCATCAGCCCGGACGCCACGCGCCAACTCTCTGAGAAAGCTGCACAGAAAGCGGTGAATTGGCTGGATAGTCCGGTATCGGGCGGGGTTGCCGGTGCGCAAGCGGGTACTCTGGCTATAATGATAGGAGGGGACGAAGCACAGGTGGATAAAGTTCGGCCGCTACTGGCCCCATTGGCTAGCTCGGTAACCTATATGGGCCCCAGTGGCACCGGTCAGACCACTAAAATATGCAATCAAATGCTGGTGAGCTGCAATGTATTGGTGATGGCTGAGGTAATGGCCATGGCACAACGCAGTGGAGTTGATGCCAGCCGAATTCCGCAGGCGCTTAAGGGTGGTTTTGCCGACAGCATTCCCCTGCAGCTCACCGGCACTCGCATGGCGCAGCAGGATTTTTCCGAGGTTAAGTGGCATGTTAAAACCCTGCTTAAGGATTTAGACATGGCCAACACCCTGGCCAAGCAGACCGGCAGTGCTACCCCCATGGCGGGTCTGGGGGCCCAACTTATGCGCCAACATGCCAGTAAGGGATACAGTGAACAAGACCCAGCGACCCTGGTGACCCTGTATCAAGCAGACAAACAAAAGAAGGAATAACCCATGCGACTGGCGGCCAATATATCTTTAATGTTCACCGAGCTTCCTCTGCTAGAGCGATTTCAGGCGGCGAAAGACGCCGGTTTTCATGTGGTGGAAATTCAGTTCCCATACAAAGAAAAAATTAAGGATTTGGTGGCCGCCAAAGAGGCTGCGCAGGTGGAAGTGTGTTTAATTAATGTGCCCGCCGGGGATTTAATGGTGGGCGGGGAAGGGCTGGCATGTGTTCCCGGGTCAGAGGATGAGTTCAAGAAGGCGCTAAATATTTGTTTCAAGTATGCCAAGGCGTTAGACGTAAAATTGGTGAATGTATTACCTGGCCGCTGTTTGGAGCCTGCCAACGAATACGATTATTTAGAGACCCTAAAACACAACTTAGGCAAGGCCGCCAGCGCCTTTGGCAAACATAATATTTTGGTGACCTTTGAAGCCATCAATACCCGGGATATGCCTGGCTTTTTAGTCCACAGTACCCAGCAAATGCTGGATATCATTACCGACGTGGATCACGATAACCTGAAGATGCAGTTTGATATCTATCACATGCAATTAATGGATGGCCATGTGGACGAATGCATTGAGCACTATGGACATTTAATTGGCCATATTCAATTTTCCGATGTGCCCGGTCGTGGTGAACCGGGCACCGGAAATTTAAATTTCATTCATATTTTTGAAGACATTCATCGCAGTCACTATCACGGTTATGTGGCGGCAGAGTACAAACCCACCGGCAATACCCTGGACAGTTTACAGTGGATGCAAGAGCATGACCTCACGTGGCTGGAAACCAAGGCCGTTCTAAAATAAAGGTTTCTCTAAAGTTTTCCCCAGGCTTGGCCGTTAAATAGAGTAAGCAAAAGGAAATTTGCTGGGAAGGAACCCGCTAAAGACCCAGGATAGGTCTAACTTGAAAGAGTGATTCAGGAGCCGGTGGTGCTCACAGGAAAATACAGGGAAAACACGACCTCAGGGACGAGGCTGAGCCCACCATTTTTGTTTGATTTTCAGCCCTGTTTAAACACCAATAAATGATTATTGGCCGGCATCATATGATTCTCTATTAAGGTTAATTGATGTTGCTTCGCCAGATCGCAGATATCTGTTAACTCTTTAATGCCTGCCTGTGGATGAATATCATTTTTTAACCAGGCATCCAGACTGGCATTGCCGGAACTTGTAAACCCTTGATTATTATAGGGGCCATATAACGCCAGCATCCCACCTGATTTAAGCACTTGGTCGATACCAAAAAACATGTTTTCAATTATGTCCATACCAACAAAGTGAACCAAATTGGCGCTGTATACATACTCAAATTGTTGATCAAGCCAGTGGCTACTGGCCACATCCAGTTCCATGGCAGGTAACAGGTTATCCAATGCCGCCTCCTGTATCCATATTTGGGCGCCGTCCAGTGGTAACAGGTCGGTGGGTTGCCAGTTTAAATGGGGCAAGCGTTGTGCAAGATAAACCGCATGTTGCCCGGTGCCACAGGCCAGTTCTAATACCTTGCCTGGCTGTGAAAAACTTAATTTTAGTTTTTGGTAAATGGGGTCTTGATTACGCAGGCAAGGTTGACTGACGGGTTTGTGCATAATTCACTTTAAACCTAGGGCATTTACTTCGATAATGGCATCGAATGCTTAATTATTAAAGAGACGAATATGACGAAAGTTGTGCTGATCACAGGTGCCAACCGTGGCATAGGACTAGAGCTAAGCCGTCACTATGCGGCGCAAGACTGCGAAGTCATTGCGGTCTGCCGGGAAAGCAGCGACGAAATTGAAGAGCTGGCCGATCAGGTATTGAGCGGTCTGGATCTAACCGATGATCAATCCACAGATGTGATCTTGCAGCTACTGGATATCACTCTGGGTGAAAACGGAAAAATCGATGTATTAATTAATAACGCCGGCGTGTTTCACAATGAAACCCTGCAAGACATGGATTTAGACGGTATCCGTTTGCAGTTTGAAGTGAACGCCATTACGCCGTTAAAAATTACCCAGGCCCTGTCACCCTATTTAAAACAAGGCAGTAAGGTGGCTAATATCACCAGCCGCATGGGCAGCATCGAAGACAATGGTTCCGGCGCGTATTACGGTTACCGAGCCAGCAAGGCCGCCTTGAATGCCTTTAGTAAATCCTTGGCCATAGACTTGAAACCTCAAGGGGTGAGCGTGGCCATGGTGCACCCAGGATTTGTGCAGACCCGCATGGTGGGATTTGGTGGTGACATTAGCCCGCAACAGGCGGCCTCAGGTATTGCCCAGCGCATTGAGGAGCTAAACCTGGATAACAGCGGTGGATTCTGGCACAGCAACGGTGAAACCTTGCCTTGGTAGACTAGCGACCTGCTAGGCGATAGTTACCGGCAAGTGGTATAATTGAACAATTCCAAATCTTTAAGTGTGCCTACAAGGGTTATGATGCAAATTCAAAAAGACAGCGTAGTGTATTTTCACTACACACTAAGCGGCGAAGAGGGTAAGACGTTTGAGTCTAGCCACGATTCTCACCCAATGACGTACCTGCATGGCCATGGCAATATTTTACCTGCCCTGGAAGCCGAGTTTGAAGACAAAAAAGAAGGGGACCAGTTTCAGGTAACCTTGTCTCCAGAACAAGCTTACGGTGTGCGTAACGAAGAGTCCAAACAGCGCATTCCCATCAAGCACCTGGCCAACAAAAAGAATTTGCGCCCGGGTATGGCGGTGAAAGTAAACACCGAAAAAGGCATGCGCGATGTAACCATAGTGAAAGTTGGTAAATTTAATGTGGATGTGGATACCAATCATCCACTGGCTGGTTTAACCCTTACCTTTGATGTGAATATCGAAACGGTACGAGTGGCAGAAGCGGAAGAACTAACCCACGGTCATGTGCACGGGGTGGGTGGTCACCACCACTAAAATATATCGCTAAAAAAACCTGCAAAAGCAGGTTTTTTTTATGCCCATGGAAGGGCGATCGGACGCATTCGCGCCAGTGCGTAGAGCAAAACTTAAACCTTAATCAAACATATCTGGCTGTTCAGCCACAATCACATCAAACAAAGGCTTAAACTGGAACTGTCCGGCAAGGCTATTGCCCACCGTTTTATAGGTTGCTGCGGCCACTTCCGGGTCAATAAGTTTAGGTGTACCTGCGGCTTCGGCTAAAAGCTGCGCCTGACAACTGCGCTCCATAGTAATATACCACCAGGCTGCCGCTTCTACGGTTTCACCCACGGTCATCAAGCCATGGTTTTGTAATATGGCGGCTTTTTTATTACCTAAAGCCTGTGCGATGCGTTCACCTTCGTTGCTGTCTAAAACGACTCCGGTAAAATCGTCAAATAGCGCGTGGTCTTCATAGAAGGCACAGGCATCTTGTGTAAGCGGGTCCAATAAACGGCCCAGGCTTGACCAGCTTTTCCCATAAACAGAGTGCGCATGGGCGGCGGCCACCACATCCGGGCGTGCCTTGTGAATGTGTGAATGAATGGTAAAGGCGGCCCCGTTTAATAAACCCTGTCCTTCCACTACTTTTCCTTCATGGTCCACCAATAATAACTGGGACATCTTTATTTGTTTAAACGATACACCCATGGGGTTTACCCAGAAGTGATCCGTTTTTTCCGGGTCCCGTACCGTAATGTGTCCTGCGACCCCTTCATCAAAACCAAATTTACCAAATAAGCGGAAGGCCGCAGTGAGACTCTTTTTACGGTGCAGGCGTTCTTGTTCAATATTGGTGGCCTTTGATAGACCGCTGGGCATTTCCCCGTTCATTACTATGCTATTAACTGCGTCACTCATGCTCATCTCCATTATTGTTATGGTGTGGATAAATCATAGAGTAGTTTCCACCCTTGTTCAGTGACCATTTAAGCCTAGCCAATGGCGGCGGGAGACAGGGTAATTTTAGTGGTGTTTGTACAAAGCGGCTGGGTCGCGGTGGAATGAGTATTTACAGTAAGCAGGAATTTCACTAAATTACCCCATCAACAATAATAATTAGTTTGCCCTTATGTCATCTGAATTTTCACAGCCCCATCACGATTTAAAACAGCAGTTACGGGCCCGTCGTGAAACCCTCACTCAAACCCATGCCACGCGCCTGCATCGCGCCCTTAGCTGGTTGCAGTGTGCCGATCAGCAGGAAGGGAACTTAGATGTGCAGTTAATTAGCCTGTGGGTAAGTTTTAATGCCTGTTACGCGGTGGACGAAGGGGGTAGCGAGAGTTTGGCCGAGCACTTTGCATTTCAGCGTTTGATTGAAAAACTAGTGAGCCATGATACAGATAAAAAAATATATGCCTGTTTATGGCAAACCTACTCGGGGCCGGTGAAGTCACTTATAAAAAACCCTTATGTCTATGCCGGCTTTTGGGCGGCCAAGCGCACAGATAAAAATGACAATAGCTGGCAAGTGGACTTTAACCGGCAAAGTGTTGCAGCGCTAAACAGCCTAAGTCGGCAAATGGTGCCTGAACTATTAAGCATCGTACTGGATCGGTTATTTGTGTTGCGTAACCAATTACTGCATGGCGGCGCCACTTACCAATCAGCCGTTAATCGTGAACAGGTACAAGATGGGGTGCAGTTGCTGGGCTCTTTGGTACCCACCGTCATACAAATTATGCTGGATACACCGGATGAAAATTGGGGGGATATATATTATCCGGTGCTGTAGATTTATCTGATTAAACTATTGATCGTCTTGAATGTCATGAAAGCTGCCTAAAATTTGATGCAGTAATTCAATTTTCTTAAGCAGGTCGGTGAGCAGTATCTCAAAGGCCGGATCCTGAGGTTCTGGCAAGATTTTCAGGTCGCTGCTGGCCTCTTCAAGATAGGGTAAAAACAGTGTGGCCTGAACTTTAAACAGGCTGTTTTTAGGGAAGATTGCACTAAAGCGACCTTTATTTTCCAGCTTTAAATTCACCAGAATCTCATCGGCCTTTTGAGCCAAGGGTAAAATCTCTTTAAGGTTATCTTCAATGCGCTTGTGGATAAGGGTGCTCATGGGGGGGACTTCGTTGTCAAAAAGGGCAGGATAAATTATCCAGCCCGCCATGCATAGGATGTTTAACAAAAATTCAGCGATTTAATCAGATGGTAAATCGCTGAATAGGCATGGTCATTAATCCCCTAGTACTTCAAAGGTGAGGCCGCTGTGTTGAATCAGGCGATCAACCAAATCGTCACCATAAATGGAGGCCGGGGTCCAAAAACCACCGTCTTTTTCTTCTTTCTCAATCTTCGATAAGCATACCGCCGCTTGTCCCAGCATTTTTGCGGTGCTGCCGTACCCAGGGTCTCTGTCACCAGTTACACGGGTTTTAATGGTTTTACCGTCACTGGTTTTACCCACGAAGCGCATATCAAACATGCCATTGAGCTGCTCATCCGCAGAAGGGCCCTGACCAGGCTTGGGCAATATGAACTTCTCCAGTACCCAGCGAGTGGGTTTAATGGCCGCCAGTATCATAAAGGCGGTTAAGCCCCAGGCCATGTTACGGGCACGACCTTTACCTTTTTTATCCTTCCCCATCAACATGCCTTCGTCGTATTTGAAGTCATCCCCATAGGCGTTGTTCAGCAGGGCGTTGCTGCGGTGCACCACTCGGGTGTTAACCGCCGCCATCACAAATGGCCCCACCCAGGCATTAAAATCTTCATCAAAAACGGCCCCGTTTATATTGTCCTGACGTGTTTTAAAACCGTGATCACTAGGGCAAACACTGTAGGGATTTTGCAGCTCTTTGCGCAGGGCAGGGTCTTTGGCCGCTTCCTTGGCAATGTTGACCATACTGGCCACGGTACCGCCACTGGCGCCGCCCTTTATTTTGGCTACTCTCAATTTAACTTGCTGACACATCTGGCCAAATGCCTGTTGGGCTTTATTTTGTGTGAACCAAACTCCCAGATCCGATGGCAGAGAGTCAAAACCGCTGCAGTGCACAATGCGTGCGCCGGTTTTCTTGGCGGTGGCCTCATAGCGATCCACCATGCGTTTATACCATTGGATTTCACCGGTTAAATCACAGTAGTCGGTACCGCTGTTCACACAAACCTTTACTAAGGGTTCGCCATACAGGGCATAAGGCCCCACGGTGGATACCAGAACGCGGGCTTGCTTGACCATGTTTTCAAGCTGACTCTCATCGCCTGCGTCTGCCAATATATGGTTGATGGCTTGCGCCTGGAATTTATCCTTTAGCTCATTGATTTTTTGTTCGCTGCGACCGGCAATGGCCCACTTGATGTCACCGTCCACACCGTATTGTTGCATCATATAGCCGGTGAGAATCTGCCCAACAAAGCTGGTGGCACCAAAGATGACAATGTCATATTGATTCGAGGTCATGATTTGTTCCTATTATTGTTTTAAAAATCAGCGAAGATTACAGACTGTAACAAGTCACCCAACAGAACAAAAGCCTATTATTGGCTTGAGTCAGCTTAGAAAAGGGCGAATATTAGCCAGGTGTATTAGTGTCTATAATTCGTATGAATAGATCAGGATATGTATTGAGATCTATACTGGTTTATACGTTAGCGGTTGCATGATACCGGTAGGTATTTTAAAAGGTCGGAATTATTTTTAATCGCCGCTTTTAAAGAAAGGGTTGGACATGGAAGTATTAGAAAATATCACCTATGACGAAATTAACATAGGGGATCAATGTCATTTTAGTAAGACCTTAACAGAGTTCGACTTATTACTGTTTGCCACGGTTTCCGGTGATGTTAACCCCGTTCATTTGGATGAAGCCTTCGCCAGTCAGTCAATCTTTAAAGAACGCATTGCCCATGGTATGTGGTCGGGGTCATTGGTTTCTGCCACGCTGGCAACCGTCATGCCCGGTCCGGGTACTATTTATTTAAACCAGTCCCTTGAATTTCATCGCCCGGTAAAGCTGGGTGATACTTTGCTGGTGACCTTGTGTGCCAAGCACAAGAAAGACGAAAAGAAAATTGTCACCTTTGCCTGCGAAGTTAAAAACCAATACGACAAACTTGTCTTAACCGGTGAGGCTAAAGTGATTGCGCCTACCCAAAAAATATCCATGCCCCGCCCAAGATTGCCTAATATACAATTATCACCAAAGTGAACCTCGTCAAAAATAACTAATAATGTGCACCTGCTTGTTATTCGTATAATTCGGTCTATGGTTTTGAGGTGTTAGTCATAAAACTTAATGGCGGCGGCCAAATTAGACTAAGGATTATTGATGAAGATCAGTGTTGAGTTTGATATGACACCGGAGGAATTTAGGCAGTCGCTTGGATTACCTGAAGTGAAAATAATCCAGCAAGAAATGATCGACTCAATCATAACTAAAATGCAAACAGGTGAAGAGGGCTACGATCCATTTACCCTATTTAAACCATTTTTTGCTGACGGACTAAATTCTATGCCATCCATGTTTATGAATATGATGGCCGGTGCAACTCACAATAAAAAAAGTGATGAGTGAAAATAAATCACTCTTAGATAAATGTATTAGTGGCGCCAGTGTCAGTTGTTACACGAGTGTTACAAAAATTCCTGTTCACTAATGATAATGACTCATATTATAAAGTTAGTGTAACGAAAAGTGGCACCTTTTATAAATTATAGATTATAGTTTTCTCAAGTTTTAAACCTGCCTTTGGCAATTTCGTTCTACCCTTGATCTCATGGAGAGATAAAAATGCAAGAAAATATTATCAACGCTTTTACCGAGCAAGCTAAAAACTTCTCAGCGCCAATGGCCAAGTTTAATTCCCTGTTGGTTGATAACATGGAGAAAATGACTGAATTCCAATTAAATACTATTAAATCATATGCATCGATCAGCATTGGTCAAATTAAAAATGCGGCAGACGTGAAAGATGCCGAGTCAATGAAAACGTTTTCTTCTTCTCAGGCGGAAGTAGCCGCGACCGTGAATAAAAAAATTATGGAAGATGCCAAAGCAATTTCTGAAATGGCGAATGATTTTAAATCACAGGTCGAAGCCATCTGGGAAGAAGCGCGTCCTAGTACAGCTAAAACTAACGATAAAAAAGCTGCCAAGACGGCTTAACTATCATGTAAAAAGCCATCTGAAAAGGTGGCTTTTTCAATGTTAAAGAATGCATCAATGGTAACAAAGCGCTTTCTTTCCCTGAATGCCCTAAAAGCACTCATCTAAAAACTCCCACCCTTTATCGTTTTAATCAGGATTTAAATCATGACAGAGCAAAGTCAGAGTATGCAGGATGCTATGACCGATATGGTCGGTATGGCAGTTAAAGCCTCTGAGCAATTTAACGGTCTCATGCAACAGGTATCGTCTAAAAGCACTTCGGAAGATGATCCTTCGGCATCTGTCATGACGGATTTTAGCGAAGCATTTCAGGAGTTATCGTCAAAAATAATGGATAACCCCAGTGCCTTGCTGGAAGGCCAAGTCTCTTTAATGAAAGATCACTTAAATCTGTGGCAGCAAACGGCCCTAAAGTTTGCCGGTCTTGACAGTGAAGTAGTGATTGAGCCGGATAAGTCTGACCGTCGCTTTAGTGATGATGAATGGTCAACGAATATTGTGTTTGATTATATTAAACAGTTTTATCTGCTGCAGTCAAAATCCATAAAAGAGGTGGTCGATGGCGTGGATGACTTAAGTGGTAATACCAAAAACAAAGTAGATTTTCTAGTGCGTCAATATACCAGTGCATTGTCGCCCAGTAATTTTGCTGGCACCAATCCTGAGGTGATTCGCAAGACCCTGGAAACCGGTGGTGAAAATTTGATTACCGGTATGGAGCAATTGTCCAGTGATTTAGAAGGCAGCTTTGGTGGTTTGAACGTCACCATGTCTGACAGGGCGGCATTTAAAGTAGGGCGTAATGTTGCCACCACTCCGGGGCAAGTAATATTTCAAAATGACTTGATTCAACTTATTCAGTATACCCCCACCACGGATAAGGTATTTAAACGGCCCTTGTTGGTCATTCCACCCTTTATTAACAAGTATTATATTCTGGATTTACGTGAAGATAACTCTTACTTGAAATGGTTGGTGGATCAGGGACACACTGTATTTTGTATATCCTGGGTAAACCCTGGGCCAAAGCTTAAGGACAAGGGCTTTGAAGATTATATGAAGGAGGGGCCGCTGGCGGCGCTGGATGTCATCAAACAGGCAACCGGAGAAAGCGAGGTCAATGCCATAGGGTATTGCCTGGGGGGCACACTGCTGGCGGCCACACTGGCCTTTATGAAGAAAAAAAAGGACCATAGAATAAAATCGGCCACCTATCTTGCCACGCTTATCGATTTTAAAGACCCGGGTGAAATTGGCATCTTCATTAACGAGACCGCCATCGCTGCCCTTGAAAAGCAAATGAATACCCTGGGGTATTACGACGGCCGCATGATGGCGTTTAGTTTTAATCTGTTGCGTGAAAATGATTTATTTTGGTCTTTCTTCGTAAATAATTATTTGAAGGGAGAGCGTCCGGCGGCCTTTGACCTTTTATATTGGAATACCGATGGCACTAACTTGCCGGCCAAGATGCACAGTTTCTATTTGCGAAACATGTATTTGCATAACCGCTTAGTTGAAAAGGATGGCATCGAGCTGGACGGTGTGAAAATTGATTTAAGCCAGGTTGAAACCCCGTCTTATTTTCTCTCGGCCGCTCAGGATCACATCGCAAAATGGCAGAGCACCTATCGCGGCGCTCAGTTGTTTAAAGGAGATGTGAAATATGTACTGGCCGGCTCGGGTCATATTGCCGGCGTCGTAAATCCGCCTAAAGCCAATAAATATGGATATTGGCTAAATGATGATATGCCGGCTGAATCAGATGGTTGGTTTAAGGGAGCCCAAAAACAAGAGGGTTCCTGGTGGACCGATTGGCAGGCTTGGGTGGACAAAAAATCAACTAAAAAAGTAGCCAGCAGGAAACCCGGTGATAAGGGTATGCAGGTGCTCGAAGCGGCTCCAGGCTCCTACGTGAGTCAATCCATTCTGGATGTGATTAAATAAGTATAGCTTTAAAGTCCCTTCGTTAATGGGTGGCCAGCATTTTTGGTGCCCATTAACTTCAATATCAATGCCCGCAGTTCTAACTGTATTTATTGCAAGTGGGTAATTAGATAACTCACGCCAGTTTTCAACTTCGCCGTATCCTCAACGCTTAACCCTAACAATGCCTGGCCCAAGGGGGTTTTGGGGGTAATCACTTTGATAGCATCATTTTCTGGTTCGATGGTTATGCCGCCACCAGCTGGGGCTAAAAATAGCCGCAAAATTTGTTTGTTTTGAGATTCCAGAGTGAGCAGCGCGCCCAGATAGATTTCCTCATCCTCCTTAAAATCCTTGATTGACCAGTTTTCCAATTGGCTGATAGCGTGTATCAGCTCATCGATACGCCGACTCTGTCCCTCAGCCAGGTAAGCGTTTTCCAGTCCCAGTGTATCGTACTGGGTCTCGGCCTTACTTTGCTCATGGGTGGCGGCATCGTGGGCTTGCTGCGCGGCCTGCATAGCGACAGATAATTCCTGCTGCAGGGTTTGTATAATCGCTTGTCGCAGAAGGTGCTTGTTCATGGCTTGAGCCAGTGTTGGCATGACTGTATGTAAATGGTTGTTAAACCCATATTGAAAACGTATCCTGAGCCGAATTTGGTTCTGTCGATGATGGTAACTGCTTTTAAAGTTTTATCCCGCTTTTTTCTCACGGGTTCTGGTATTGAAGATGATTCATGAATGAAGTCGGCCTGGGCGCGTCCTGCCCGCAAGCTTGCATCCGAGTATATGTTGCTAATCGCCCGCCCATGGAGCCCTATGAACACTTGGAAAGTGTTAAACCCTTAACGCAAGGGGAGGTCCAACAAATAGCTCAGCATACAGGTAATCATTGGCGCAAAATATTTAATGTCTATGCCAAGTTTCTTTACAGCTTGTATTCAAGCCAGCAAGCGTTAGTGGTTAACTTGTACGAAAGCCAACGTTGGCAAGATTACCGAGATGACATTTTATTGCAGGTCAATAGCCGCTCCATGTTGTTATTCTCGCCCCCGACATTCAAAAAAAGTGGGCCGGATATTCATATTATTATGGGCAAACAGTATGCGGCACAATTGGGTTTCGATCGAGAGTCCAGCGAAGAACTGGTCATCCTGGATGGGGACTTTGCCATCTGCAAACGTAAAAACCTTATTATTTGTCCTTACTTCGATTACCGTCAATTAAGCAATATTAAAATTGAAAGGCTTATAGCATTGGTGCAAGAACTGTGGAAAAAGCCTAGTTAAGGCTGTGTGAATAATCGTAATGTATTTTAGGAAGTAGGCATGTTGGTAGAAGCTTTAGTGGTATTGGCGATGTTGTTGTCCACCCTGGTTTTATTGGTGGTATTTAAGCCCCTATGGGTCATGAATCACTTAGCACTGGGGCGCCATTGCCAAAGAATTAAAGACCTTCCTTACGCTGACGATGATCGACACACCCTGGATTTTTATGTTCCCACCGCCTATAGCGAAGACAAGCCGCTGGTAGTCTTTATTCATGGTGGCGGCTGGGATGAGGGGCACAAGGATGACTACAAATTTGCGGGCCTGGCCTTCAGTGAAATGGGTTATCTGACGGCCATCCCCAATTATCGTCTTTATCCCCAGGTACAGTTCCCCCACTTCATCGAAGACGTGGCCGTAGCCATTGCCAGTTTGCCTGCTCAGCTCACCGAACAGGGCCTGAAGTTTAACCGTCCGTTATCGGTCATTTTAGTGGGGCACAGTGCCGGTGCTCACAGTGCCGCCATGCTGGTGAGTAAGGCCGACTATTTACTTCAGGCCCAGGCGCAGGTAGAAGTTAAAGGTTTTGTGGGCCTGGCTGGCCCCTATGATTTACCCCTGGATGATGAACTGGTGGTGGGTAAGTTTGACGGCGTGGCTATGAGAGACGTGTCTGAGCAGCAGATCGACAGTGGTCACGTACACAATGGTCATGATGCCAACCCCATCAATTTAGCCAGCGCCAATATGCCTAAAGCGCTGCTTATCCATGGGGCCAAAGATATCACCGTGGGCCCCTATCACAGCGAGCGCCTCCAGCGTCGTCTAAAACACCTGAGTGTGCCAAGCCAGCATATTGTTTATGCGGGCGCCAATCATCGCCATCTAGTGGGGGCGTTATCGGTTTTTGGGCGCTTTTTAAATCCAGTGTATAAAGATATCGAACGTTTTTTGAAGTCTTTGTGACGAATTTAAAGACACTTTTCCCATTTGTCTGGGATAATGCGCTGATTAATTATTAACCTGTGGTGCTGGCCCTTTATTTCTAGGGCAATCCTAATTATATTGGGCGCCATCTTGAACTCGCTGGCGTTGATAGCGCCCACCACGCCAATTTGGCAAGGAAATTAATATGCTGGGAATGCTGGCCAAATTCTTTAAGGTCCTCAATGGGGATGCGGCCCCCGGGCAAATTGCCATGGGTTTTGCATTTGCGCTCTTCATAGGGCTCACGCCATTTTTGAGTGTGCACAATATTGTTATCCTGTTTTTGGTATTTGCCATTCGGGTCAACCTCAGTGCCTTTTTTCTGGCCAGTGCCTTATTCAGCGTCGTAGCCTATGGGGTGGATCCTTTGTCTATTCTTCTGGGTGAATCATTACTGGCCAACCCTGCTCTGCAAGCGTTCTGGACCAGTCTCTATCAGAGTGATTTTTGGCGCGCGACCAAGTTTAACCATACCTTGTTACTGGGTAGCCTGAGCATTTCATTGCTGCTGTTTATTCCTGTGCTCATCCTTAGCCGCAAGTTAATCGGTATGTATCGCGAGCGCTTCATGGCCTGGTTCGAAAAACTCAAGATCAGCAAGATGATCCGTGCCAGTAAGTTTTATAAATTGTATGAAAAGTTAGGGGCATAACATGACTAAATGGATTCGTTGGTCTGGCCTGCTTGGCTTTGTGGCATTTATAACTGTGCTGGTGGTGTTTTGGCTGTTTGCCGCGGCCCCTATCATTAAATTCAGCATCGAAAACTTTGGCAGCCAAGCCGTGGGTGCCAAGGTGGATGTGGACGAGGTTATCTTGGGCTTCAACCCTTTGGTGTTGTCTATTAACGGTGTGCAGGTGACCGATAAAGATAAGCCCATGAGCAACCTGGTGAGTTTTGACTCCGCCGTGGCCGATATGGCGCTGTTTCCATTATTGCTGGGCAAGGCCATCATTCAAGACATGTCCTTGCAGGGCGTTGAGTTTGGCAGCGTTCGTCAATCTTCCGGAGCCTTGCCTAACTCAGAGCAAGTAACACAGTCACAAACTGACGAAGCTGAGCCTGCTAAACAGGAATTAGCAGCAGAGCCTGCCGCTAAAGCAGAAAATTCATCCTCTGACCCATTACCCAGCGCCGATGATATATTGGCCCGTGAGCCACTGCTCACAGTAAGCCGAGGCGAGAAGTTTAAAAGTTCTCTGGCCACTCACAAACAAGAAATTGATGAGTCATTGGCGGGCGTACCTAACGAGCAAGCCCTGCGCGACTATCAAAGTAAGCTGGACATTATTCTGGCCGGAAAATTTAAATCTTTGAAAGACTTCAAGGCGCGTAAAAAAGCTTTGGATGAATTGCAGGATCAGTTTAAGGCCGACCGAAAGGCCATTAAACGCGCCAGTGCCGCCATTAAAAACGGTAAAAAAGATTTGCAGTCACAGTGGTCCGGTCTTAAACAGGCCCCCAAAGAAGACTATAAAAATATTAAAGGTAAATATACCCTGGATGCCATGGGCACCAGTAACCTGGCAGCCTTGTTGTTTGGTAAAGATGCCGGTGGTTATGCGGCCACCGCCCTGGAATATTATGAAAAAGTAAGCCCCTTGCTAGCAAGTGATGACGAAGAAGGGGATGTGCTGGAAGAGGCCAAGCAGAAACGTTTGGCGGGTCAGTTTGTTCATTTCCCAACCGATCGCCCACTGCCCGATTTCTGGATCAAACATCTGTCTTTTACTGCCAGTCTGCCCATGGGTGAAGTAATAGTGACGGTGGAAGACATCACTCATCAACAGGATGTGATCAATAAAGCCACCACGCTTATGGCGGTGGGCCGTGACATGCCCACCATCAAGTCGTTAACGCTTAACGGTGTGTTAGATCATCGCAACGCCAAGGGTCGTGACCAATTTGATTTAGCCATACAAGATTGGCAGTTAAAAGGTCTTAACCTGGGCTTGGCCGGACTGGAGCTGGATAACAGTCTCCTGGACGTCAATGCCGATGTGATCTTTAACGGTTCACAAATGAATGCCCAAGGGCAGGGTAGCTTTAATCAGGCCAACTTCAGCTCTAACGATAAAACTGTGCTGGCCAAAGAAATGGTGTCGGCGCTGGCGAATATCGATACCTTCTCGGTAGACGGCAAGGCTCAGGGTGAATTGACACACCCGGATGTGAGCATCAGCAGTGATCTGGATAGCAAGCTTAGCAAGGCCTTCAATAAGCGCATCAAGCAAAAGCAAGACGAGCTTGCCAATGAATTGCGTAAAAAGCTGGCCGATAAATTACTCTCCTATGGTGGCGATTATGAGCAGCAGCTTAAGCAACTGAATGCCAGTGAAGGCAGCCTGGACGGGAAGTCCAAGGCCATGGGTAAGATGGCCCAGACCGAGATGGGGGACTATCAAAGTCAGCTAAAGGCCCAGGCAAAAGCCAAGGCCGACAAGAAGAAAAAGGAACTGGCCAAGAAGGCCAAAGACAAACTTAAAAAGTTCTTTTGATTACCGGCCCCTAAAGCTGCCGGCGATAGGGTAAGACGGACCATTTAATTAAACCTGCTAACGCAGGTTTTTTTATGTTCAGGATGAACGGTATGGCGCGGTGCCAGGATGGCAGAGAGCGCTTATGTTCAGGATGAACGGTCAGGGTTTATGCTCCAAGCAAATCCTAAGTACTTACGCAGCAGGAAACAACTTTTCGGGGGTCACCGTCACTTGGCCATCTTCGCTGCTCACAAACACCTCCCCATCTTGAATGCTAATTTGCAATGACATGGTTTTATTCACTAAGCCCGTTAATGCTTCCATTTGTTCGCTGGGTAGTAGTGTGATTTGCAAATGCTCGAAGCGGGATATTTTATTTTCAATAAGTGGTAACCAGGTCTTGGCCTGACGGTCCTGATAGCTGTAAATTTTCACTTTTTTGGCTTTGCCACAGGCCTGGCGAATGCGCTTCTCTTCCGGCTGGCCTAAATCTATCCACAGCTCAATTTCGTCACTTAAGCTCTTGTTCCATAAGTCAGGCTCGTCCTGATTGGACAACCCCTTGGTGAAGGCCAGTTCGTCATGTGCGTTTAAGGCGAAGGCAATGATGCGCACCATCATGCGTAAATCGGTTTCACTGGGGTGGCGCGCCAAAGTGAGGGCGTGGCTTTGATAGTAGTGGCGATCCATATCGCTGATGTCTAAATTTACTTTGAATATGCTTGCTTTAAGAGCCATGAGGGTCCTGAATAAAAATTAGTCAACTAAATTGCAAAAAACTGCCTCAGTATACTGTAAAATGCCGCCAATAATTGAAGTGGAGCAGTAATTATGGCCATTGCCAGCGCATGTCATATTTTAGTAAAAGAGCGAAAACTCGCCGAAGAGATCAAGGCTCGCCTGGATAAGGGTGAAGATTTTGCCAAATTGGCCAAGAAATACAGCACCTGCCCCTCTAAGAAGAAGGGCGGTGATCTGGGTGAGTTTCACCGTGGTGACATGGTTAAGGCCTTCGATGATGTGGTATTTAAACGCCCAATTCGCAAGGTGCACGGCCCCATAAAAACCCAGTTCGGTTTTCACCTCATCAAAACCCTGTACCGCTCGTAATTTAAATGGATGCATTATTTGCCAGCACCTTCATGGTGGCTGTAAATGAGCTGCGCGCACCCATTCATTTGGTGCTGCATGTTGTGCTGCCGGCCCTCATTGCTGCGGTATTTGCCAGGGGCCGAGTCGCTTGGGCCTTTATCATTATGATGGCGACCATGGCGGTGGATCTGGATCACTTGTTAGCCGTGCCCATCTATGCGGCTAACCGCTGCAGCATCTGGTTTCACCCGCTGCACACCGGTCTGCCCATCATTATTTATGGCTTAATGATGTGCTGGCCATTAATTGGTAAGGGGAATAAAAGCCGCTTAATTGGCTGGGTAGGAACTGGGTTGGTGATCCACATGGCGCTGGATGCACTGGATTGTCTGTGGATGCGCTGTGCGGGGTAGACGAACCTAAGGCTGCATGTGAGTGTTTACTCGGCCAATTAATACGCCAAACATCTCATTGTTTTGGCCCTTGATGGGCACCGAAATTTGAGCCTGGATATGACGGGAACCGGCATCCCAGCTTAGCTCATCTATGTAGGTGTTTTCGTCTGCCATCACGTTTATAAATTTAGCGGTATTGCCATGCCAAAAGTCATCGGGCAAAGGGTAGGCGGCTAAGATTTCCCCCTGGCTGCCCAGCAATAGCAGCTCAATGAAGGGGCTGCCACTTTCCCTGAGCAAACCCTTAAAGTATTGCTGCATCTTGTCGTTTAGCAATGCCAAACGATCATTTGGGCTGTTCACCCAGTATTCGTCATGCTCAATTAATTGATTGAAACCCAATTGCCCATCCCGAGCGCGGGCCAGGTCTAAAATGTCGGTGAGTTGGGCCAGTTGTTGTAGCTGATCTAATGGCTCGGCCAGGGCGTCCTGATCGGCCAAAGTCGCTTGAACACTGCCTATAACAGACACACAGACGCACAACACTAGGGTGATCAGTTTCATCTTCATGGCAGGAATATTCTTTGGCTCAAAGTAATTTAACTATAGTGCCAAGCCATGAGTTCAGCCAATGCAGAAGTGGAACTTATACCGCCTTATCTATTCCTTGGGCCTCTAAGCTGATAGCCCTATTTTTACGCTGCTTTTTTGGGTAAAATCACGCGCAAATTTCTATAATGAGTCCTCGTCCCTTTTTTAATGGGGCTCAGCCCAAAGGCCACTGGAGAACACCCTTGGAAGTCCAACCCATAGTCAACCAAATCAAAGACTTGAAAACCCGCACCGAGATACTTCGGGGGTATCTTTGACTACGCTAATAAAGCGGAACGCCTGCAAGAAGTAGAATTATTACTGGGTGATGGGGATATTTGGAACGACCCGGAAAAAGCACAGGAAATGGGCCGCGAGCGCGCCAACCTGGAAGCTGTAGTCAACACCATAGATGGCATGGACAGCGGCTTGGCGGATTGTGAGGATTTATTGGAAATGTCGGTGGCCGAAGACGACGAAGAGTCCGTGGCCGATGTGGTAGAGGAGCTTGCCGAGTTACAAGCCCTATTAGAAAAACTGGAGTTTCGCCGTATGTTCAGCGGTGAGATGGATCCAAGCAACGCTTACCTGGACATTCAATCCGGTTCTGGCGGTACAGAGGCCCAAGATTGGGCCGAGATGATTTTGCGCATGTTTCTGCGCTGGGGTGAGGCCAAGGGTTTTAAAGTAGAGCTTATGGAAGTGACCGCTGGCGATGTGGCAGGCATTAAAGGGGCCACCATTCGCTTCGAAGGGGAGTACGCCTTTGGCTGGTTGCGCACCGAAACCGGGGTGCACCGTTTGGTACGTAAATCGCCGTTTGACTCCAGTGGCCGTCGTCATACCTCGTTTGCCGCCGTATTTGTCTCGCCAGAAATTGACGATAATATCGAGATAGACATTAACCCGGCCGACTTACGCATTGATGTATACCGCGCCAGTGGGGCCGGTGGTCAGCACGTAAACACCACCGAATCGGCGGTACGTATTACTCACGTACCCACCAATGTGGTGACGCAATGTCAAAACCAACGCTCGCAACACAAAAACAAAGACCAGGCCATGAAGCAGTTAAAGGCCAAGCTGTATGAGCGTGAGTTGAGTATTCGTAATGCCGAAAGCCAGGCGCTGGAAGCCACTAAATCAGACATTGGTTGGGGCAGCCAGATTCGCTCTTACGTATTGGATGATTCGCGCATTAAAGATTTACGTACCGGCATAGAAAACCGAAATACCCAACAAGTGTTGGATGGTGCGTTAGATCCGTTTATGGAAGCCTCGCTTAAAGCGGGTTTGTAAAAAATTAAACTAAGAACAGGGTTGCTGTCGTTACTGCAGCCTCATGTAAAAAGAATATAGGTAGGGTTAAAAAAATGACTGAAGCACGTGATGAAAACAAGTTAATTGCCGAGCGCCGCGCCAAATTAGACGCCATGCGTGAAGGTTGTTCTGCCAATGGTCACAAAAACGATTTTGATCGTAAAGATTTGGCAAATGATTTACAAAAAGAATTTGGTGAATTTGATAAACCCACCCTGGAAGAGAAAGACCACCAGGTAGCCGTAGCCGGTCGTATCATGTTTCAACGTGGCCCATTTGCGCAAATTCAGGATGTGTCTGGCACCATCCAGGTTTATATTGCCAAAGAAGTGCAAAAAGAAATTAATTACAAAACTGCCTATGACATGGGCGATATTATTGGCGCCAAGGGTGCGCTGCATAAATCAGGCAAGGGTGAGCTGTTTGTAAATATCGTATCAAGTGATCAGTTGGTAATGTTAACCAAGTCTTTGCGTCCACTGCCTGATAAGTTCCACGGCCTGGCCGATCAAGAAACCAAGTATCGTCAACGTTATATCGATTTAATCATGAGCAAAGAAACTCGTGAATTATTTAAAATTCGTTCAAAGCTGGTAGAAGGTATTCGCAAATACTTGTCTGACCGTGACTTCATGGAAGTGGAAACGCCTATGCTGCAGGTGATCCCAGGTGGTGCCACCGCTAAGCCATTTGAAACTCATCACAACGCACTAGACGTAGATATGTACTTGCGTATCGCCCCAGAGCTTAACCTTAAACGTTTAATCGTGGGTGGCTTTGAGCGTGTGTTCGAAATAAACCGCAGCTTCCGTAACGAAGGTTTGTCTACTCGTCATAATCCTGAATTCACTATGATTGAATTTTATCAGGCTTATGCCACGTACCATGACCTGATGAACACCACTGAAGACATGTTGCGTACACTGGCACAAGATGTATTGGGCACCACAGATATTGTTTCTACTGTAAAAGACAGCGAAGGCAATGTGACCAAAGAGACCACCTATGATTTTGCTCAGCCATTCACTCGTATCACAATGTGCGATGCGGTTATGAAATATAACCCTGAATTTGATAACGCCGTCATTCAAGATTGTGAAAACAACCTTGAAGCGTTAATCGCTTACGGTCGCCAGGTTGGTATTAAAGACGAACCTAAGCAAAGTGCCTGGGGACCCGGTAAGTGGTTGTGTGAGATTTTTGAAGAAACAGCTGAACATAAGCTGGATCAGCCTACCTTCATTACCGCTTACCCTTGGGAAGTATCACCGCTGGCTCGTCGCAGTGACGACAGCCCATTCTTTACAGACCGTTTTGAATTTTTTGTAGGCGGTCGTGAACTGGCCAACGGTTTCAGCGAACTTAACGACGCCGAAGATCAGGCGCAGCGCTTCCAAAAGCAAGTGGATGAAAAAGCTGCCGGTGATGACGAAGCAATGCATTACGATGCCGACTACATAGAAGCACTGGAATACGGTATGCCTCCAACGGCAGGTGAAGGCATTGGTATCGACCGTTTAATGATGTTGTTTACCGATAGTCCAACCATTAAAGACGTGATTTTGTTCCCGCACATGCGTCCTCGTGGTTAATTAAGTGGCGTAGTGAAGCCTGCCAATTTAGGAGCAGGCTCACTCCTCTTGAGGCCGCCGTAGACCCATCCATGGGGGCTTGCTTCGGCATCCATGCCTCAAACACCTCCACAGGAATGACCCTGCTCCCAAATTAAAACTATGTGACTGCTCGTTTTTTAAAGAATAAGAATGGCCAGTATTGCTTACTTTTCCTGTGGCTGGGGTGGTTGCTATTGAGGTGTTTGAGGCATCGCTACACGGATGTAGCTTATCAGGGTAATGCATGGAGCAATTACCGATGGATGCCGAATCAAGCCAACTGGGAACCTCTCTTTTTATAAGAGTACGGCGACCTCAATAGCAACTAGTCCGGCGACAGGTTGGCAGGGTGATTAACCAACTGAGGCAATTGACTAATTTTAAGGAATCACTATGACTGCAATCGAAGTCTTCAAACAAAGCCTAACGTTTTACACTCGACTTTTTAACAAGCTAATTTGGTTAAGTGTCGCCTCCAGTATTGCGCCTTTATTGGTACTTTCTTCTTCGGGCACTGAGCAGCCTTCAGGCCTGGCGCTATTTTTTATTGCCGCTACCAGCATGTTCTTCTCTGTGTTCATGATGGCATTAATTCATCAATTTTCAGTGCATCAGGATGACAGTTTAAATGAGGCGTTCTCACTGACTCTGCAAAAAGTACTGCCAGTTACGTTAACCGGTATCGTTTTTGGTTTATTGATCATGTTGGCTATTTTTCCCGGCGCCATAGTGGCGACTA
>MAAD01000192.1 GCA_002162985.1 Bermanella sp. 47_1433_sub80_T6
TGAATACCTTACCTTCACCGGCCAGATCATATTTGCCATCTTTGTAGAATTCAGACGCGGCGCAATCCAAGGCTAAGGTAATATCTTTACCCAATTCAAAACCGGCCAGGGCAACCGCTTCTTTAATCATGGCCAAGGCATGGGCGTTGGAATCCAGATTAGGCGCGAAACCACCTTCGTCACCCACAGAAGTACTCAAGCCTTTATCAGACAATACTTTTTTCAGTGTATGGAAAATTTCCGCACCGGCACGCAGACCTTCGCTGAAAGACGTGAAGCCCACTGGCTGCACCATAAATTCTTGGATATCTACATTGTTATCGGCGTGTTCACCACCGTTAAGAATGTTCATCATGGGCAATGGCATGCTGTACTGGCCAGACGTGCCGTTTAGATCAGCAATGTGCTCGTACAATTCAACACCCTTGGCAACCGCAGCCGCTTTGGCAGCCGCTAAAGATACCGCCAAAATAGCATTGGCACCCAAAGTGCCTTTGTTGTCAGTACCATCCAGTTCCAGCATCTTGTTATCAAGTGCACGTTGGTCGATGGCGTCCATACCCAAAAGTGCATCTTTAATGGCACCATTGATGTTGGCAACGGCCTTAAGCACACCCTTACCCAAGTAACGAGACTTATCGCCATCACGTAACTCTAATGCTTCACGAGAACCTGTGGAGGCGCCAGATGGGGCGCAAGCGGTACCAAAAAATCCGCCTTTTAAAACTACATCGGCTTCAACCGTAGGGTTGCCGCGGCTATCCATGACTTCACGAGCTTTAATATCTACAATTACAGACATATTAAATTTTGCTTCCAATAAATAATGAGTAATAAATGATTAGTAATGAGTGCGTAATTTTGCGCTTATTATTCTATTTCTCGATACCGGCTTGTTTCTTGGCAGCGCCAATAAAGGACGTAAACAAGCCATGGCCGTCTCTAGGGGTTGAAGTAAATTCAGGGTGGAATTGGCAAGCCACAAACCACGGATGGTCAACCACTTCTACCACTTCAACGAGAGTGCCGTCCATGGAACGACCGGCGATACGCAAACCGTTCTTCTCAAGCACTTCCAAGTAATTATTGTTCACTTCATAACGATGGCGATGACGCTCAACGATGGTTTCGCTGCCATAGGCTTGTGCCGACAAAGAGCCCTGGGTTAAACGACATTCCTGGCCACCTAGGCGCATGGTGCCACCTAAATCTGACTCTTCCGAGCGCTCTTCTGTTTCACCGCTGGCGGTGGTCCACTCGGTAATAAGACCCACTACCGGAGCCGCAGTGTCGCTGGCAAATTCAGTACTGTGAGCATCGCTTAAACCACACACATTACGAGCAAACTCAATCACAGCGGATTGCATGCCCAGGCAGATGCCCAGGTAGGGTATTTTGTTTTCACGGGCAAACTGTACGGTGCGAATTTTACCTTCTACGCCGCGCTGGCCAAAGCCGCCGGGAACCAGGATGGCATCTTTGCCTTCCAGGATAGAGCAACCATCTCGTTCGATGATTTCAGAGTCTATGTATTCAATTTTAACCTTGGTACGGTTTTTAAGGCCGGCGTGATCGATGGCCTCAATAAGCGACTTGTAGGCGTCCAACAATTCCATGTACTTGCCCACCATGGCGATATTAATGGTGTGCTCTGGATTTAATTTAGCATCTACCACCGCATCCCATTCGCTAAGATCGGCTTCGTTGCATTCCAAGCCAAACTGTTCCACTACAAAGTCATCCAGACCGGTTTCTTTCAGCAAACCAGGAATACGATAAATAGTGTCGGCGTCTTCCAATGGAATCACCGCGCGCTCTTCCACGTTAGTGAACAGGGCTATCTTGCGCAGGGAGGCCGAATCGATGCGATGATCGCTACGACAAATAAGGATGTCAGGCTGCAGGCCAATGGAGCGCAGCTCTTTAACACTGTGCTGAGTAGGCTTGGTCTTGGTTTCACCGGCTGTGGCGATATAAGGCACTAGGGTTAAGTGCATGGACAAGGCGCGTTTGCTGCCCAGTTCTAACTTAAGCTGTCGTACAGCTTCAAGGAACGGCAAGGATTCGATATCACCTACGGTGCCACCAATTTCTACCAGGGCCACGTCGGAGCCTTCGCCGCCTTCATATACACGACGTTTAATTTCATCGGTAATGTGTGGAATCACCTGTACGGTGCCACCTAAATAGTCGCCGCGGCGCTCTTTGGCGATCACATCCATATAGATGCGGCCAGAGGTAAAGTTATTGCGCTTGGACATAGTGGTACGAATGAAGCGCTCGTAGTGGCCCAAATCCAGGTCCGTTTCGGCGCCGTCTTCGGTTACAAACACTTCACCGTGCTGGAAGGGGCTCATGGTGCCTGGATCCACATTGATATAGGGATCCAGTTTCAACATGGTCACTTTTAGGCCACGGGCCTCTAAAATAGCCGCAAGGGAAGCGGAAGCGATGCCTTTGCCCAAAGAGGACACAACGCCACCTGTGACGAAAATAAAACGAGTCGACATATACTGGTGAATCCGAATAAATGTAGTGGATTTTGAAGAATGAGATGGCGTTGCAGTCTACCAGAACAAGGGCAAAGGGTAAATCCAAAGTCCTTTAGAATGAGCAAATAAAGCCGGTCTAAATGAATATAAAGCCCACTTAAAACAACGCCCCTCCAGTAAGAATAGCCCGATTCAAAATCTGCGCACGTAAATCACCACTCGTCGGTTGGTGGCGCGCATCTGTTTTGTCATTGTTTCACCGGGCTTAAGCTCCACCTTAGGGCGAGAATCGGCGAAGCCCGCGGCCTTGAGGCGGTTCTTGACGACTCCTTTACCCAACAAGTACTTCACCACATTACTGGCACGTGATGAGCTGAGCTCCCAATTAGACGGGAAGCGGGCACTGCGAATAGGCACGTCATCTGTGTGCCCCTCTATTTCGATGAGGTGAGTTTCATGGCTAGTACTCACGATAACCTTGCTCACCTCCGCCAGCATCGGCAGGGCCTCGGCCTTAATGGCGGCACTGCCCGAATCGTATAATGAGAAATTAGAGAATTCCACCCGAATGCCCTTGGCGTCTATGTCCACGCTGACATTCTCTTCCATCTGATGCTCGCCTATGATGCCATCCAGCTCTTTTTTTATGTCCGAGAAAGGGGTCGCCGGTTTCGTTCCCTGGGACATGGCATCGGCCAGGCCTTCCGAGAGGGCCTCGACCTTGCCCTGATTGAGATCAGATACCGACAAAATCATCACAAAGAAGGCCAACAACAGGGTAATGGCATCGGCATAGGTGACTATCCAACCCTCACCATCGGCATCAAAGGTTTGGCGGCGGCGACGTAGGCCTCTTTTTTGACTGCTACTCACACCCTACTCCAAGTTTGGCGAGTAGCGTTTACTGGGTTTAACATAAGCATTGAGCCTATCCTGAATCATCATGGCATCCCGCTTCTCTGACAACATAACAAAGCCATCTGTGATGAGCTCATGGCGGAAGTATTCCTGCTCTTGTTTTTCGGTGACCTGAGCGGCAGTGGGTTTAAACAACAAGTTAGCCAACAACACCCCATAAAGCGTGGTAATTAACGCCAGGGCCAAACCCTTGCCCAAATTCGCCATGTCCCCGCCCATGTTATCCAGCATAATAATCAATCCCACTATGGTACCCACCATGCCAAAACCAGGTGCATAGACCCCCATGGTATTAAGGATTTTTCCTTCCAGACTTTGGCGCTGCCAATGACTGTCCATGGCGTCTCCCATGATGACCCTGATATCCCCTTGTTTGTATCCCGACCCCATAAGCTCTATACCCAATGCCATATGCTCATCATTTTTCTCTTGTTTGGTTAGGCTATCTTCCAGGGCGGATATGCCGCCATCGCGATAAATTTCACTTAACTCCATGAAGCGCTTCACCAGATCGGACAAGTGTCCCTGGGTGGTATTACCCGCCAAAATAGTTTGAAACATGGCCTTGATGGCATGCATCACCTCAGCAAAACTAAAGCTGATCAAGGACGCGGCAAAAGTACTGCCCACCACCATCATGCCGCTGGCCACACTGACAAACATCATGTAGTTATCGGTACTGCTCATCACCGCGGTGACAAACAGACCAACCCCAGCGGTGATACCCACTAATGTGCTGACGCTAATCATGTTGTAACATCTCTGCGTTTTTGACTCACAACCATAACCCTCATATTAGCGCGACATCCTTCATCTGGACTGGGCCCGCTTGGTGGGTTTGACCTGTTTGCTTTGCTGCAACATATCCATGGAAAACTTGCCGGTGTTGATGTATTCACGCAGTTTTTGCACGATACTGCGGCGTGCCTCATCAATTTCTTTTGAACCTATACGCCCCTCACTGCGCTTTAAATCTTCCCGAGCCAGCGCCTTTAATTTTGGCGTAAGCGAAGACAATACATGCAATTTAAATTCATCTGGGGTATTGCAGATTGCCCGCCCGATATGTTGGCGGTCGACTTCACGCAGGGCATTGCTTAATATTTGCCTGGGGGTTTTTGCCAGGTCCGAGAAAGTAAAATATTGCTTGCGCAAACGGTAGAAACTATCGGGTTTGTCTTGTTTGAGGCGCTTAAGTACCTTGGCCTCTTCTCCCGAACTCATGTTATCCAGCATACTAATTAACATGCTAAGACCATCGGCGTTCACATTTTCAAAACTAGGCACCCGTTGCGCCTGCTTGGCTAGTCGGTCAGCCACATCCTGAAAAGTATCCAGTGGAAAGGTTTCAAATTGCCCCAGCTCGGCGATAACCTGCGCCTGTTTCTTAACGGGTATTCGATTGAGCACCCGTGCCGCCTGCTCGGATTCCAGCTGACTAATAACCAGAGCTTGAATACGCACATCTTCATGCTGCACCAAAAACAAAACCTGGGAATCATTTAGCCTTTGCAAAAACTCGAACGGCAATGCCTTACCTGGCTCCACATTTTGAATATGTTGTTGCAGTAACTGATAAAAGTCCTGGGTATCCCGGTGTTGCTGCTCTTCATCTGGTGGCTGGTCGGCCAGATGCCCCATAATATTTTGCAGCTGTAACTGCCCCACATTAGGAAAAATTGACCGAAACAAGCTGCGCCCCAATACTTTATACAAGGACGCCACCATGGGAATTTTTTCAGGTACAGAAATTAATTGCTCCATTACGTGCTGAACATGCTGTGGCTGCCCCAGCCCCAGGGATATTATTTCCTGGCGGTTCTTTTGCATTAAGAGTTTGTCACCCCCGCCATCTGCCATGGCTTGCTTGGGCGGATTTAAATCGTTTTTCATCAATACATCTTTAATTTCTTGCGTTTTACCGGGCTCGGTTTTTTTACGCAATGCCAATACAATTAGCACCAGCAGCAACATAATCAACAAGGACAACAACCCCAACACCAAAGAACTAAAGTTTTCATCTAGCCAGCTTTGCCCGGGCCCATTTAACTGCGTACCGACGGGCGCCTTGGGCAATAGCGAAAATTGGGTGCGAATTATTTCTAATGAATCCCCTCTTAGATCATTTAGCGCCGCTTTTTTATAAATAAGGTTCCGTAAAAATATTTCCTGTTCCTGAGTCACGCTCTCTTCAATGATCAAATTTATGGTTAGGCGTTTAATGCGATTAAATACCCCGACGGTTTTCTCGGTTAAATCATCAGCGGATTCACCATTGCCATTTTTACCCCACCTGGGTAATGATTGCTGCTTTTGAAGGCGGCTAATCTGCTCCCGCATAAATTGCAACTCGGCATCTTTTTCTTTATCTGAGGGTATTTCCATAAACGGCAAACCGGGTAGATCCCCCACCGTTTCATCGACCGGGTTTCGGGTTAGGGGGAAACTCAACTTGGGGTATGACTGACTTTGGCCGTACTGACTTGCTGCCTTGCTCACATTACTTTTTTGCTTCACTACCTGGCGGATTTTCTCCAGGGATACATCCACGTTAATAATAAAACGGCTCACACCCAAATAGGCCTTTAAGTCTCGAGCCAGTCTATCTTCCATGGAGGATTTAAGCTGAATTTCTTCCAGGTCATCCTTTTTAGTGGGCACTTCTATGGGGGCACTACTGGGCGCACTGGAAGCCCAGGAGCAATAAACCAATACCAATAGATATAAGAGGCGAACACCCATTCTCACAACCCTAGTTAACCAACTTAAGGCTCTCTTTAACGTCCGTTAAAGAGGGATCCAGTTTAAAGGCTTTTTGCCAGGACTTTTTGGCTTCTTTTTTACGACCTAACTTATAGTAAATACTGCCCTTTAATGCATAGGCCTGGGCAGACGATGGCACCAACGACATGGCCTTATTGGTTTCTTCTAACGCCTTCCAATAGGACTTTCGATAAAACAGTGCCTGCGCGCTTAACATGTGTTTGGTGGCATTGGAGAATAAATTCAACGCCTTCTTATTGAAAAATTGCTCTTCTTCAATATCCTTGTTAACACTCGTACTCGACTCTATTGCTTTGCCGTTTCTGACTTGCATCTGCTCACTTACCTGAGGCATTAAGGTTTCACCTCCTGGCGGCAAATCCATGCTAAAAATAATATCGCTCTCGCCGGCATTTAGCATCAACATCACATCATAACCAGGACCATGACGATGAATACTCACAATGCCATGATTCTTCTTGGCGTAATCGGCTTCTTGCTCAAGATCTGTTTTTGTCATGGGGGCAGGCGCCTGTTTGGCAAATGGGTCTTGCTCCATATCAAACTGCCCCACGGAGCAGCCACCTAAAAACATAATGACCAACATAATAATTTTCATAGTCAATCCTTAAAAACGGTAACCCAGAGTAAGATCCAAACCCGAGCCACCAAATTCAGATTTATCCACATAATCTGCGTCCGTATCCCACTCCACTTCTTTGCTAACTAGGTGCACCGCCCCCAGAGACATGAAGCCATTGGTTACAAAAGGAAATTCCAAGCCAAATTTCAACATCAGACCATGACTGCCACTAAAAAAAGCTTGCCCCACTCCAAGGTAGGCCTTAGTGGGCACCCAATCCTCCATGGCAGCAATATTGACAAATATACGCCCCTCTAAATTCAAGCCGCTAACACTAAATTCATCCGTGCCAGAAAAGTTTTTAAAATACTCCACCCCCAAACTGTATTCGATGTCCTTGTTTAAACTGGTGGATTCACGTCGGCGCAGACCAAAACCTGAAACACTGTCCAGGGTGGCATCACTCACTCCACCCACTCCCGCACGGGTAGAACTTAAACCCAGAGCACTGACGGTAAATTCCATCTCGATACTTTCAAACTCAAGTTCCTCTTGCTCGCGAGTGGTTTTTTTCGCGTACTCCTTTAGCCATAAAATTTCATTGCTCTTGGCGCTGATCATTCTTAAATTCATTGTAAATTTGTTTTCATGGACACTGGCACTCCACAACATGAAAGCATCCACCCGCACTTTCTTGGAGAGCTCTCTGAGGTCCTGATTACTCTGCGCGCTCTGACTGATATGCATGCGGGAATTTTCAAAGTTAACGCGTGTGGTGCGGCACTCGATACAATCAATGACTTCAAAACGCCCCAGCCCCATGAACTTGCCAAACAACTTATTTTCCAGCATGAGGTGAACTTGTTTGGGAATTTTACGGTGCAGGCGATCGCCGTTATGGTAAAAGGCGATGCGTTTAATGTTTTTATTGATATCCAATAGTTCTTCAGGAACCAGGATACTGTCATCGTCCAGCAGCCGGGCAAATCCGGCGTACTGACTGGTGGGGGCATCCATATCTGGCAGCCCCGGCCCCACCACCCGAGTCTCTGCCAGGGTAGTCGTCGATAAACTGGCGCAAAACACATAAAAGAGCGCCGTAATAATTACTATTCGAACAGAGATAACTCTGTGTTCCATTTGCATCCCTGGCATCATCCGCTGTCGCCACTTACTTTCCTTAAGCATAGCCCAAGTCTGCTTTCATGCTATTTAAAATCCCCAGGTAAAAGCCCGACACAAGGCCAAAAAGCTGGCAATGATGGTTCCCTGAACTACAGTTTTGAGTGGAGTGGCCGCTCTATATAAAAGGGTTTTCATCCGCAAAAGGAATCACATAAAGATGCGGAAATTAGTTTACTGGCTATTATTTTTCGCAGTGTGTGCGCCTGCCTGGAGCGATACCACTAAGGTGCATGGCATCATCATAAGCAGCATTGAACAACTAGAAGACGATGAAGAAGCCCCATTTGAAATACGGGCGCGCAATAAGGCCCACCGCTGTGGCGGTAAATCTTCGAGTTTGTTTCGGGTTTACAGTGAATACGAGGCGGTGGCCATGCGTCGATTTTTTCTGGCGCTGGAGGCCATGAAACAAGGCTGGAGCATCAGCGTCACCACCGATGGTTGCGAGGACAAGGCGCTGCTAGTAAACAGCATACGCCTCGAGCATTAACAAACGCCTGTCAATGAATGAGCACCGGATGACCCCATGCCCACCCACTAAGCGAGGTTAACTTACTTCGGTGGCGTTGATTTTTGCATACCACTCTTGCGGGCCGATCTTGTGTATCGAGTTACCCTGAGGATCCACCGCCACGGTTACCGGCATATCAACCACGTCAAACTCGTAGATAGCTTCCATACCCAGATCGGCAAATCCTACCACTTCAGCATTACGAATGGCTTGCGATACCAAATAGGCAGCGCCACCTACAGCCATTAAATAAGACGCTTCATTATCCTTGATAGCATCTATGGCCATGTCGCCACGCTCGGATTTACCAATCATGCCCATGAGGCCGGTTTTTTCCAAAATGGTGCGAGTAAATTTATCCATGCGGGTGGCCGTGGTTGGACCAGCAGGCCCTACGACTTCATCACGAACCGGATCAACCGGGCCCACGTAATAGATGAAGCGGTTTTTCAGATCCACCGGCAATTCTTCACCCTTACTGATCATATCCACCATGCGTTTATGGGCGGCATCACGACCGGTTAACATCTTGCCCGACAACAATATGGTTTCACCTGGCACCCAGTCTTTCATATCTTCACGAGTGACTGTGTTTAAATCCACACGACGTACGCTGTCACCCACTTCCCAGGAAATTTCTGGCCAGTCTTCTAACTTTGGCGCCTCTAGCTTACAAGGGCCGCTGCCATCCAATACAAAATGAGTGTGACGAGTGGCGGCGCAGTTAGGAATAATGGCCACCGGCTTGTTGGCCGCGTGAGTAGGATAATCGGCTACCTTAATGTCCAGCACGGTGGTTAAACCGCCCAAACCCTGAGCGCCTATGCCCAACTTGTTGACCTTGTCATAAAGCTCTAAACGCAACTCTTCGCCACGATTTTCTGGACCTCGGGCGATAAGCTCCTGGATATTGATAGGCTCTAACAAAGACTCCTTGGCCAACTGCATGGCCTTTTCGGCAGTACCACCTATGCCTATGCCCAACATACCTGGTGGGCACCAGCCAGCACCCATCTTAGGCACTTGCTCTAACACCCAATCCACCACAGAATCGGATGGGTTTAACATGGCAAATTTAGACTTGGCTTCCGAGCCGCCGCCCTTAGCTGCCACATGCACATCCAGGGTATTACCCTGAACCATCTTGGTATGGATAATGGCTGGGGTATTATCTTTAGTGTTGGCACGTTTACCATCGGGGTCGGCCAGTATTGATGCGCGCAG
The DNA here is from genome assembly GCA_002162985.1 of Bermanella sp. 47_1433_sub80_T6. Lineage (GTDB taxonomy): Bacteria > Pseudomonadota > Gammaproteobacteria > Pseudomonadales > Oceanobacteraceae > Bermanella. The sequence goes on from MAAD01000192.1 coordinate 9,677, forward strand.
AATATTTTCTGGCAATTTATAGGCGCGACGCACCCCTTCGTTCACCATGTCTTCCACACCCATAGTGGCGTCGTCGAAACGAACATCCATGCCTATGGTTAAAAATACAGTAACGATACCGGTATCCTGACAAAGCGGGCGATGGCCTTGGGCACACATACGGGAGTTAATCAGAATTTGCGCGATGGCGTCTTTAGCACCCTTGCTTTCTTCTTTATGATAAGCCGCTTCCATGGCTTGAATGAAGTCCAGCGGGTGGTAATAGGAAATATATTGCAGGGCATCTGCCACGCTCTGGATCAGATCGTCTTGCTTGATCGCGGTCATAAAGGTCTCTCTCACCTGTCTTTGGTTTATGAAGCGATTGTAGCACGGATGGCGTAAAAGGCTCATTGACCCTAGGAGTTGGGCGCGTTTATGGCGCTAAATGTTCGTTTATGAAAATATTGCGGTATAATTTCCAACAGTTTCCCCACCCAGGTTAAAGACAGCGATTTATGGCCAAACATGTTCGTCACGATCAAATCCTAAAGCTGGTGGCCGAGCACGGTTATATTAGCAATGAAGAGCTGGCCAGCCGTTGTCAGGTCACCTCGCAAACCATTCGCCGTGACTTGAAAGAACTGGCGCAAAATCAACAAATTAGCCGCCATCACGGGGGCGCCACCAATTCCAGCGTGAGCAATACCGCCTATGCCCAGCGACGGGTGATGCAGCACCAGCAAAAGCAATCTATCGCTCACGCTATTTGCCAAGCCATTCCCAACGCCAGTTCACTGTTTATTAATATAGGCACCACCACCGAAGAGGTGGCCAAGGGCCTGATGAATCACAAAGGCTTGCAGGTCATCACCAATAATCTAAATGTGGCAAAAATATTGAGCGTGAAAGAAGACTTTGATGTGCTGGTGGCCGGCGGCACTATCCGCAAAGACGGTGGCATAGTGGGTCAGGGCACCGAGGATTTCATCAACCAGTTTAAGGTGGATTACGCCATATTGGGCATCAGCGGGGTGGATAGCGACGGCGCACTGCTGGATTACGACTATCGAGAAGTAAGAGTATCCCAAGCCATTATTCGCAACGCTCGCACTGTGCTTCTGGCAGTGGATCACAGCAAATTTGGTCGTAATGCCAGCATTCGCCTGGGCAACATTACAGATGCCCAACAGGTTTTTACCGATCAAGCCCCACCAGAGGCCATCGCTAAGTTGTTAAACGAACACGAAGTCACCCTCCATATCTGTCAGTAACCCCACAACAATTTGACAATCCAAGCCAAGATCTCCCTTGCCACTATAAAATGTTTGTTTATGAACATTTAAATGTCTAATATTGAAACCATAACAACACAAGTGAACCTACGTTATGGATTCTGCAACATACGACCTCATTATCATCGGCGGCG
>MAAD01000107.1 GCA_002162985.1 Bermanella sp. 47_1433_sub80_T6
CTTATTGATAAATAAAAGCCATCACTTTTAACCTAAAGAGTAAGAGTCAGAGTATGTCTACTAATCTAACTCCAGCACAATTGCGTGACGCCATTGCCAGCGGCGAGCACAAGGGCAATACATCAGGTTACTGCCCGGGTTTTGTGCAGTGCAACGTGGTGATCTTGCCCAAAGCCTACGCCGATGACTTCTTAAAGTTCTGTCAGCTTAACCCCAAGCCTTGCCCTGTGGTGGCTATGTCGGGCAACCCTGGAGACACTGGAATCCCAGAAATCGCCCCGGATTTTGATATTCGCCGTCATGTGCCCGAATACCGTGTATGGAAAAACGGCGAACTGGTAGATGAAGTGAACGACATCAGTGAGATCTGGCGTGATGACCTGGTGACCTTTCTACTGGGCTGCTCTTTCAGTTTTGAAGAGGCCTTGCTGGCCGACGGTCTTGAAGTGCGTAACATCAGCGAAGGTAAAAACGTGCCCATGTACGACACCAATATCGCTTGTCGCCCAGCCGGTGTATTCCATGGCAACACAGTCGTGAGCATGCGCCCGTTTAAACCGGCCGACGCCATTCGCATGATTCAAATTTGCAGCCGTTTTCCGGCGGTGCACGGCGCGCCTATTCACTTTGGGGACCCAGAGGCCATTGGCATAAGCGACATCAATAAAACCAATTACGGCGATGCCGTCACCATTAACGAAGGTGAAGTGCCGGTGTTTACTGCCTGTGGGGTTACCCCGCAAGCCGCCATCATGGCCGCCAAACCGGACTTTTGTATAACCCATAGCCCGGGTTGCATGGTGGTGACAGATATTCCAAACAGCAAGATGGCTGTTCTTTAATAGAAAGTAATGAGGGGTGAATAATGGCTTTACTATTAAATTGTGATTTGGGCGAAAGCTTTGGTTCGTGGAAAATGGGGCTAGATCAAGAGGTGTTCCCCCACATAAACCAGGCCAATATCGCCTGTGGGTTCCACGGCGGTGACCCGTTAGTGATGAGTAACACCCTAAAGCTGGCCAAAGAATATGGCGTGATGATTGGTGCGCATCCAGCCTATCCCGATCTAGTGGGTTTTGGTCGTCGTAGCATGAATTGCTCGGCGAATGAAATTCGCGCCTTTGTTTTATATCAAATTAGCGCACTGGATGGCATGGCTAAAAGCGGCGGCCAAACCATGGAATATGTAAAACCTCACGGTGCCTTGTACAACGACATGATGGCCAAGGCCGATGTTCGTTTGGCCATTATGCAAGCCATTAAAGATTTCCACGGCGATATTAAATTAATGCTGCAGGCTACGCCTGAGTGTGAGCTACACCAAAAAGAAGCCAACGATTACGGCATAGAACTTTTATTTGAGGCCTTTGCCGACCGTTGTTACGACGACGACGGCAAGTTGCTGTCACGCAGCCGCCCCGGCGCCGTACACAACCGTGAAAATATGCTGGCGCAAGTGAAGCAGTTAAATGAGCAGGGCACCATCACCACCGTAAGCGGCAATATTTTAAAAGTACACGCCGACTCGTTATGTGTGCACGGTGACAACCTTGAAGGTGTGCAGGCCATAGCTGAAATTAAAGAGCTCATTAATTCATGAAGATTCATATGTGTGGTCCGAACCATAATGCCTGTGCAGGCCATAGCACACTTGATATTAACAAAGAGTTGATAGGTGCATGAAGATTCAAGTAGCCGGCGAAAACGCCTTGATTTTATATTTTGGCGACGCGGTCAGCGATGACGTTAGTCAAAGTATTCAAGACGTCGCCAGCGGTTTATCCCGTTACGTGGGTAGCGTGTTAATTGACATGGTGCCCAGTTACGCTTCCCTCATGGTGATTTTTAATCCGCTGCTAACCGACCACTTAAAAGTGCGCCAGTTAATACGTGAAGCGCTCAAAAATACCTCACAAGAACAGGCTGACGCACAAGGGTCTGTCATTACCTTGCCAGCCTACTACGGTTTGGATGCCGCCCCTGACTTGGAAAATCTGGCAGAAAATGCCGGTCTTAGTTGTCAGCAAGTTATCGATATTCACACCGCTATGGAATATCGCGTTTATGCCATTGGCTTTGCGCCAGGTTTTGCATATTTGGGTGAAGTGGATGCGCGCATTGCGGCACCACGCTTGGCCACGCCACGTAAAAAAGTCCCCAAGGGAGCGGTGGCCATCGCCGACCGTCAAACCGCCGTTTATCCGGCGGTGAGCCCTGGTGGCTGGAACTTAATCGGTTTGTGCCCAGTGGATATGTTTAATCCCAATGTAAAACCCACTATGCCAGTGCAGGTGGGTGACAGGGTGCAGTTTAAATCCATTGAGCGTGAAGAATTTTTATCTTTAGGAGGCGCGTTGTAATGCAAATTGAAATTTTGTCTCCAGGCATTTTATCGCTTATTCAAGATGCCGGTCGATTTGGTCAACACGCCATTGGTTTAACCTCGGGCGGACCCATGGACCCCACCGCATTTAAGTGGGCTAACCGTTTATTAAATAACGATCAAAACGCCACCGCCATCGAGACCACAGTAGGCGGCATTAAAATTAAAAGCCACGGCACCACACGTGTCGCGATTACGGGTGCCAAGGTAGCCGTAAAAATAAACGGCAAGGTCCAGCCGCAATGGCAAAGTTTAGATTTAATCATGGGTGACGAACTGGAATTAGGGTACGCC
>MAAD01000123.1 GCA_002162985.1 Bermanella sp. 47_1433_sub80_T6
CACCAAAATTGGCAATAGCATCTTTAAATTATTTGTTTGTTTCAATTCTTTCGCATCCCTAAGTTAAGTTAGACAAGTAACCACCACACTGAGATCTATCAGTAATTTCCATTATGGAATCTAAAGTCAAATAGCTCGGGTATCTTTAAGTACATTAAAAATGGGGCTAATATCGAACATAATTGGGTTCTACACCTTGTTCAACACATATACGATGGATGGGTACTTGTAGCGCGACAGAGCGGACTAAATTCTAATAATCGACCATTAAATCACATTTAAGAATGTTCAAACGTTAGCTATTAAGGTACGGACGGACCACCTAAACAGCGTAATACATAAGGCTGGGCCAACATTTATGATCGACTCTTGAGCGCTGTAATTTCACACCAAGCAATATAGTCTTCTTGAAGGCAACTTTGATCTGTGAGTTCAACTAGGGATAATCGTTATCAGAAAAAGTAGAGTTTTGATTTCGTTTATTCATCTACTGTATTCTTTTCATGGACCTGCTTTTAAAGCCAGCAATAAGAGGCGGCATGAAATGCCGTCCAGCCCACGCCTTTTTGTGGGCCTATCTAAATGGCTTTGTTAACCCTTGATTTGGATAAATGCATCGTTGGCATGATAATGCTTAATTGCCTCTAGAATTTGTCCAGGGCTTGGATTTTTAATTTGAGCTTGAATATTCCCTGCTATAGATTGGATATCTTGCACAGTTAAGAAATACTTCAACTCTTCGAATGTATCGCTAACGCCGTCATCTTCAATTACGGCTACGACACTATCAAGTTTAAGCTCACCTTCCGCAACGTACAGGTCATTATCCCAAGGTAATGATTCAACGCGCTCAATTAGTTCATTTAAGGTTACTTTCATATTTAAACTCAAGAGGGTTAACACTGTTATTAACTGGAACAGCCCCAGATAACACCGGATAGTTCCATTATTTTTTAGGTTGCCTGACGCTAACACAGCCCAATCAATCGTAACTCATTGCTGATAAGGGCTAAGCATGTTTCCCAAATGCTTCTTTTGATTAACAACCCAGCACCCACCCCGTTATTATTCGGCACGTCTACATCTAGAATCATCCGCTTTTCCACACCCTTGCTCTACAGCATATGTTTCAATATTTTCCGTTGTTATCTGGAATGACTCTGCATAACAACTACTGCCCTTTTAACCAGCCAGCAAAACCCTAATAAGGTCAGGCCAGTAAACGATAAGCTGGACTTTGCAGACGGGATTCTGCGTGGCCAGCCTATTGTTTACTGGCCTGAACCAACCAAAGGCGTCATCAGGTAATAAGGTAATCGCCTACTCAGCATTAAGCTAAAACCTGGAACTGTCTATATTTACCGGCCAAATAAAAGGTCGGTCACGGGGTGGCCTCCTACAGCTCACACCCCATCCAGCCAAGTATTGTGATATCTGGCCATAAATCCTCCATAAAATGCAATCTACTCACCCCCACTTGAGCCCTATTCACCCTATTCCGTAAATGCGTGAAACTCCCTGACAGCCACTTGGCCCCTTGCTATAATTCGCGCCCTAAAATTTGCAATCCCATACTAGTCTTAGTGAGTCACGGCCCCACTTGGTCGCGCACTGCACTAGGTACCAGAACCCTTTATAAAGGCGGTAAAATGAGCAAAGCAACTCTTGCAGAACTGGAAAACCGTGACGAATTTATTAGCCGTCACCTAAACACCAATCAAGCCGACGTAGATGCTCTGTTGGCGGAGGTAGGTGCCAGCTCACTGGACGACCTTACTGCGCAAATCGTGCCTGAATCCATTCTGCGTGAGCCTTTCCTTAAGATGGGCGATGCTATTCCTGAACGCGAAGCCTTGGCCAACTTAAAAGCCATGGCCCAAGAAAACCAGGTATTCACCAGCTACATTGGCATGGGTTACCACGACATGACTTTGCCCAATGTTATTTTGCGCAACGTATTGGAAAACCCGGGTTGGTACACCGCCTACACCCCTTACCAGCCAGAAATTGCGCAAGGCCGTTTAGAAAGCATCCTTAACTACCAGCACATGGTCATCGACATGACCGGCATGGAACTGGCCAACGCATCCCTTTTGGATGAAGCCACTGCTGCTGCCGAAGCCATGGCACTGATTAAACGTGTTGTACGTAAAAACAAGTCCAACACCTTTTTTGTAGACGAAAACGTATTACCACAAACCATCGACGTTTTAAAAACCCGCGCCGAAGGTTTTGGCTGGGACTTGCACATTGGCCCAGCAGTAGACGCCTTAAACGTAGAATGTTTTGGTGCCTTGTTTCAGTACCCAGCCATCGACGGCACTGTGGTTGACCTTGAAGAAATCATTAAAATATTACACGAGCAAAATGCACTAAGCGCCGTGGCCACCGACCTTATGGCCCTGGCCTTGTTAAAGTCACCCGGTGAAATGGGTGCCGATGTGGTACTGGGCAACAGCCAACGCTTTGGTGTTCCCATGGGCTTTGGTGGCCCCCACGCCGCCTTTTT
>MAAD01000245.1 GCA_002162985.1 Bermanella sp. 47_1433_sub80_T6
CCACTACTGACAATTGGTCGCACCCCGGCAAAGCTGGAGATAACATCATTAGTACTGAGTTTTAATCCAGGGTACAGATGGTTCACCCCGTGCAATAAATACTGCACTTCTTCTCTACGAATATAGGGCTCGCTTAAATCGGCTTCTGGGTTATCTAGGTCTGTGGTGCCCACTACAGTCATGCCTTCCCAGGGGTACACAAAGACACTGCGGCCATCTTCAGGGTGACTCATGGAAATGGTTTGAGCACTGGGGATTCGCCAGCTTGGGAAAATTAAATGGCTGCCTCGTAACGGGCGAATTTTCTTTTCCTTGCCTAACTCCCCACGTAACTTATCGGCCCAGGCGCCGGTAGCGCTCACCACCACACGGGCATTAATAGAGTAGCTTTCACCACTTACCTTATCGCTAACATTCACCCCGCTCACCTTACCGGCCTGCGTGATTAAGCTATCTACCTGGCAGTAATTCAGGATATTAGCACCATCACTTTGCGCTTCTTGCAACACTCGCATGACCAGACGGGCATCGTCGGTTAACGCATCCGCAAAGCGGGTGGCGCCCAACAGCCCTTCGCTATTTAGCCCAGGCAAGTCGTATAAGGCATCTTGTTTATTCTGAAAATACCGATAGCGTTTACCCGCAAAAAAATCGTACATGGCCAGCAACAGATTAAAAACCAGGGGACCGGGAAATTTCTTTTTGTAGTGAGGCCAACTATAGGTGAGCAGCTCCACTAAACCCGGCGCCTCCTTCATGAGGCGCTCCCGCTCCTTTACCGAATGACTGGTGAGCTTGAGATTACCACTGGCTAAGTAACGTAAACCGCCATGTACCATTTTTGAAGATCGACTGGATGTGCCCCAGGCAAAATCTTTTTGCTCAAGCAGTAAAACTTTAAAGCCCTGTCGAGCGGCTTCCCGAGCAATGCCTGCCCCGGTTATGCCGCCGCCAATGACCAACATGTCCCAGCAAGAAGTACTTTTAATCGCCGAGACAACCGCACTGCGGTCGCCTTTTTCAGTGGTGGTATTCATAGAAGCCGCCACTTATTTCACGTCAATTTTTTCATCTACCAGGGTACCCGGGTTAAGTTTCTGCTTGGGATCAAAGAAACTTAGCAAGGACTTAATGGCCCCCATACCCAGCGCCCCTTTCTCTGCCTCCAGATAAGGTGCATGGTCCTTGCCCACCCCGTGTTGATGGGAAATGGTAGAACGACCGGTGGCCAAAGTGCCACAGGCGGCGGCTTTAATTTTCTTCCAACGCTCTAGCGTGGCACCATAACTTTCGGCATTGGGGAAAATATAGGTAGTATAAATACTGCAACCTTGGGCATACATGTGGGACAGGTGAGTATAAACATGCGGTTTAACACTTTCGTCTTGCAAGCTATTACGCACGGATTCTTCCATGGTATTCATTAACTCGGACACGTTATCCCAATCGGTGGCGGTTTCAAATGTATCCACCACATAACCTTCTAGCCACAGGTTTTCACGTAAATAAGGAAACTTAAAACGATTCTCGGCCCATTTTTCACCCATCATCTTGGGACCACTAACACCGCCCAAAGACTTAAATATTTTTTTGCTTTGCTTTAATGACGTTTTATTTTGCTGCTTGTTACCGGTTACCCCAAAAGTCACCATGCACTTGCCTTCTTTAACGCCGCGCAGTGAAAGGTAAGACTCTAACAAACCAATTTGTTTTTCATGACCGGCTAGTTTTAATTGGGTTTCGGTTTCCAGGGCGTTAGATACACGCAACATGGACAAGGGAATTCTTTCTTGCACTATGCTGCGCACCGCACTCTTGGCCTCTTCAAAGCTGGGAAGAAACACCACAAAAAATTGTTCCTGAGTGGCAATGGGGGTCACTCGCATCTGTACTTCGGTAATGATACCCATGCGCCCTTCACTGCCCAATAACACCTCACGAATATCAAGACCCGCAGAAGTCGCTGGAATGGTGGGCACCACTAAATTCCCTCTGGGGCTCACTAGGGTACCACCGGCAAACATTTGCTCGATGCGCCCATAACGTAATGACTGCTGACCGCTGGAACGACTGGCCACCCAGCCTCCTACCGTGGCCAGTTCCCATGACTGCGGGAAATGTCCCAGAGTGTAACCCTTGGCACGTAGCTGAGCTTCCACCTGAGGCCCCGGGGTGCCGGCTCCAAAGGTTGCGATCTGGCTTTCTTCATTCAGTGACACCAAACGATTCATACGCCCCATGTCGATGGTGAGTACCCCTCGTTCGCTGGCCAATGGGTTAATGTGACCCACGACGCTGGTGCCGCCGCCGTAAGGAATAACCTCAAAATCTTTTTCATAGGCCAAAGCCATAAGCTCTTGTACCTGTTCGGTGCTTTCCGGGTAAGCAACGCCGTCGGGGAAAATACCAAAGTCACCGCTGCGCATGGCCAGCCAATCGGGCAGGCTTTGGCCGCGAGCATGGCGCACACGATCTTCCGCTACGGTCACTATTAAAGGATGTTCCGGCAGGCGTGATGCAGGCACCTGTTCACACACAGAGGACAAGTCCGCATCGGGCAGCACCGTTCCCGGGGTTACCACTGATCTTAAAAATGCAAGACCACTGCCTGGTGCTTCCATAGAGAAGCTATCATCACCCCAACCATTCCAACGACGCATAATATTTCCTTAAAGATTCTTATTTTGAAAATAGACGAACTAATCATCTATCGTTATGATGGTACCAGTTTAGCTTTGTCTCATTTGGATACACTGTCCAAAGATGCCAAAGCAAGCGCAAATAAAGTCATGGCGATAAGTTCGATGAAGCCAACTGTAATAACAATAATCAAAAAAGACAGTTTTGAATATGGATAACCTTGGATTTGCTGGTACCCCGGCTGCGTTACAATATATAAAGGCCGCCGGCGACTACGGCCTATCGGCACAAACTATTCTGGCCGACAATCAAATTGATGCGGATTTTCTAAACAATAAGGTGAAGCGCATCACCGGCACCTGTTTTCAGAGCCTGATTAAATACCTCATTGAAAAAACCCAGGATCCCTGCTTCGGTTTAAAGACTTCACGCTACGTACAGGCCGGTTCTTACAGTGTTTTAGGCTACATGGTGATGAATTGTAAAAGCTTGAAAGAAGCCATGATCAAGACCCCTATTTATGAAAAACTGGTGGGTGACATGGGCGTGAGCGAGGTAAAACTGTTGGAGAATGGCGATACCGAAATGCGCTGGCACTGCAATTACCCGGACCCTATCGTTCGCCCGCACATGATTGCCAATGTACTGGGTTCATGGGTGAATTTTGCGCGATTTTTAGTGGACAACCCGCAAGACAACCCCAAAAAAATCTATTTTGAATTTGAACAGCCCGATAACCGCAGCATCTTGCAGTATCAGTCCATGTTCAAATGCCCCATTCAATTTAATGCCCCCTATAGTGCGGTGGTAATGGATGAGGAAATATTAAATCAGCCCATGCGCCAACCGGATGAGCAACTATTAAAAACCCTTGAAAATCATGCGGACATTTTGATGGCCGATATTAGCCACAAACAACCCCTGCCCCTGCAAACCAAGAATGTGATTCGCGGACTGTTGTTGGAAGGTATACCCAGAAAGGAAATTGTGGCCAAACGCCTGGGATTAACCGAACGTACTTTGCAGCGTCGCCTGCAGCAGTTTGATTGCAGTTATCAGCAAATATTAGATGAGGTGCGACTGGATCAAGCCAAGGAATTGCTCACCCAAACCGAACTTTCTATTCAGGATATTGCCGCCAAACTGGGATTTAGCGAACCCAGATCGTTTCACCGCAGCTTTAAGAACTGGCTAGGCATTACCCCTGGGGATTTTCGCGAAGAAAGTAAACATTGAGGATGGGGACAGGTTAAAAACCTCCCCCACCAATGGCACTTATAAGGTATGAGTGGGTCGATCGGAGGTTAGGCCGCCGGCCAGGTGGGTTTCTATCTTGTTGCGGGCCACATTATCATCGGCAAACTGCACACCTACACCGCTTGCCTTATTGCCCTGCGCCCCTTTTGGGGTGATCCAGATAACCTTGCCGGCCACTGGAATTTTTTCGGGTTCGTCCATGATATTCAGTAACATGAACACTTCGTCACCCATCGTGTAATTTTTATTGGTGGGGATGAATAAACCACCATTTTTTATGAAAGGCATATAGGCAGCGTATAACACCGCCTTGTCTTTAATGGTTAACGATAAAATACCGTTGCCTGGGCCAAATTTGGATGCCATGGGGTTTTGCCTTGATTCTTATGTTCTGTGACCAGATTGCCCCAACAGGGACAACCAGTCAATTAACAGGGTCTCAATTATGAGCACCGGGTTAGGATTTGATTGGCTCTGCTGAGCCTTTTGGTTGTCGAGCAACTTGTCGAGCATGGACTGCACCTGAGCATACCGACTAACACTGGCCACCTGTGCGCTTTGGCTCTGCAATTCCTGAATAGACATAGACTCGGGCGGCAATCCGGCTTGAGTTTTTTGCACATCCAGTATTAATTCATAAAACCACATCATGATCCACTGGCTATCCCACGCCTTCCATTTGGTGAGGGTGGCACTCCAATTGGCTTTAGCTTGCTGAAGATCAAACATATCCTGGCAAAACTGCATGTACTGAACATGTACGTCCTGTTCCATGAGGTCTATGGCTTTTAAGGGTGCGCCCTTGGCCAGCCTTAGAGTGCTTTCCAACGACTCTTGCTGACTGTTTTGCTTCAGCCAATCGAGGGCCTGCTGCCAGGGCGGCGTATAAACTGCGTACAACTGACAACGGCTTTTTATGGTGGCCAGTAAACTGCTTGGCTGGTGACTGTACAGTAACAATGTAGTTTGAGAACTGGGTTCCTCCAAGCTTTTAAGCAAGGCATTGGAGGCATTAATGTTCATGGCCTCGGCAGGACCCAACAACACTACCTTATTATTTGAACGCCCTGCCGTGGTATTAACAAAATCGGTGACTTTACGAATTTGCTCAATCTTTATTTGCTTGCCGACTTCTTCTGGCTCAACCATGAGTAAATCAGGATGAGTTCCTGCGTTAAATAGGTGACAACTGCCACACTCCCCACAGGGGCCACTGTTAGTTGAATCCAGACACAATAACTGCTGTGAGAACTCACGCAACAATACGCGTTTACCTAACCCTTGTTGCCCCAATAATAAGATAGCATGACCCAGCCGTTGCTCTTGAATTTGGCTGGCCAGTCGTTGCCATATGGGCGCGAGCCAAGGTAAAGCCTGAGCTACCTTAGCATTCATGATAAATCCCTTTTGAGCGACTCTAATACTTGTTTAATGGCTACTTGTACTTGTTCTAACGGTTGGGCGGCGTCAATCACCTCATAACGTTTAAACTCTTTGGCCCTGGATAAAAACATGGCCCGTACCCGATTAAAAAACGCCAAGTCTTCCGCTTCAATTCTGTCGGCAGCACCGCGCTTGGCAGCCCGAGCCCGGCCCACTTCCACAGGTGCATCAAGCAATAAGGTCAAATCTGGTTGCAGGCCAGCGTGCACCATTTGTTCAAGCTGTTGAATATTATCAACGTTTAGCTGACGACCGCCCCCTTGATAGGCATAAGTCGAGTCGGTGAAACGATCACAAATCACCCAGGTACCCACCTTTAGGGCCGGTTTAATTTTTTCACTGATGTGTTGCGCACGAGAAGCAAACATCATGAGTAATTCAGCATCATCACTCACTGTGCCACCGTGCAATAACAATTCGCGCAGTTTTTCACCCAGCTCGGTACCACCTGGTTCGCGAGTCTGGATATAAGGGATATTGTTCAGCTCTAGCCAGTCTTGAATAAACTGGATATTGGTACTTTTACCCACGCCTTCAATGCCTTCAACTGTAATAAAACAACCGGGCAACGGATCATTCACATTCATACTCTGTTCGTCACTTATTGAGCCGGGGTGGAGCGATATTGTTTCGCTCGACGATTGATTTGATATTCTCGTACCGCTTTATTGTGTTCGCTCAAGGTGGCCGAAAAATAATGGCGGCCATTGCCCTTAGCCACAAAATATAACTCTTCCCCTGGGGCCGGGTGCAACGCTGCATGTATGGCTTCACGCCCCACCAATGAAATGGGAGTGGGCGGCAAGCCCTTCATACGGTAGGTATTATATGCGGTTCTCTCTTTAAGGTGACGGCGACGAATATTGCCTTTATAGCGATCACCCATGCCGTAGATGACCGTGGGATCGGTTTCCAGGCGCATATTTTTTTGCAAACGGCGCACAAAAATGCCGGCTATTTGTTCTCGCTCATCCGCCGCCGCGGTTTCTTTTTCCACTATGGAGGCCATAATCAACGCCTCGTAAGAGTTTTTATACGGCAAGGGTTGCTGCCTTTTTTGCCATTCCTGGGCCAAAACACTTTCCAGCCTTACTTGTGCGCGCGCCAAAATTTCACTGGCACGGGTATTGGCATCAAACAAATAGGTATCGGGGAAAAAACGCCCTTCCGGATGCCCGCTTAAGTCCAGAAATCCCATTAGCTTATCCAGGTCGCCGGGTAAATCTTGTTTAAGTTTTTCATGGCTTTTAATGCGTTGCAGGGTTTCTTTAATGGTTTGCCCTTCCACCAGAGTAATTTTGTATTGCACGGTTTTGCCCTTAAGCAACAACCCCAGCACATCCATTACATTCATGGCGGATGTTAATTCATAGTCTCCGGCACGGGCTAAATGCGCTTGACCGCTTAATTTGGCCACCACCATGATCCAGCGGGCATCCTCGATCCAATTATTTTTTTCAAGTGTATGAAAAAAACTGGATAAGGGTTTGCCTTTTTGCATGGTCACCACAACCGGCTCATTGAGCTGCAGTTTTTCATTTAACATGTAGGCAGCATAAAGGGCCATGGCAAATGCCCAAATACATAACATACTCAGGATGACACCCATTCGTTTACGCATAAATCTCTCCACTGCGGATGGCCATTTGCAATTGTCTGGTTAATTTTCCAATTGCCATGGGCTTATCTTTTATTTTTTTGATGGGCAACAAACCCATGACACTATTGCACACAAAGGCACTATCAAATTGCGGCAGCGCGTCCATTTTAATATGAGTAATATGCAAAGCAATGCCTTTGCGTCGACAGTAGGCCATTATTAAGCTGCGCATGATCCCTGCTACCCCGGACAAGGATAATTCCGGAGTATACAAGACATCACCTTTTTCAAAAAACACATTGCTCATGGTGCCCTCGACCACAAACCCTAAATAATTACCCATAAGCCCTTCAAAACAATCACTATGCAATTCGCTTTTTGCTAAAACATTTTCCAAACGATTTAAATGCTTTAGCCCAGCAAGTTGTTGCTGTATTGAGCATTGCGTACTGCATATCTGAACGTTAATACCCTGCTCATAAAACTCATTTTTAGGAGCCTGATAGGAGGAAAAAAACACTACGATACATGGCTCTGCCTGCGCATCATAAGCATAACCCCGGGCGCTCTTGGCGCGACTCACCATAACCTTAAGAACACCATTTCTAAGGCCTGAGGATTCCACCATATTATCAACGTAACCACTAAGCATGTGCTGAAGATTTTCCACCGGAGGTGGTATCTTCAAACACCTCAAGCCGTGTTCCAAACGCTTTGCATGTAATGATAATGCGCGCGCAACACCATCTGATACCAGCAGGGTTTCAAATACACCGTCCCCAAACTGTTCGGCTCGGCTCCAGCTATCCACTTCCCCTAAATACTGCCGGTTTTCAATCACCCACATACGCTCAAACCTTTTTTTATGGGCATAAAAAAACCGCCAAACAAAGGCGGTTTTTTATTACACACTCCGATTAAGAGTGTGCAACAACGAAGTCGATGGCTTCTTGAACAGAAGTTAATTTTTCAGCGTCTTCATCAGGAATTTCAGTTTCGAACTCTTCTTCTAGCGCCATTACCAATTCAACAGTATCTAAAGAATCTGCACCCAGGTCATCTACAAAACGAGATGTGCCTTTTACGTCTTCTTCTTTAACACCTAGCTGCTCACATACAACTTTTTTTACGCGTTCTTCGATGCTGCTCATAATTTATCCTATTTATTATTAGAGCGATTAACGCCCCTGAAGTAGTATCTTTGAAAGTGGGCCATTATACCCCTCTTTTATCTTGGGTAAAGCCCATCTCCACAGTACTTTCTAAAGGAAGGCATGAGTAGACAGTCAATCTAAGTACTTGTTTTTACTTAATATTTTATACACAAAGGCAAAAACAAGTACAAAAATCAATCAATCTAGCCCATGTTCAGGCCGCCATTCACATGCAATACCTGGCCGGTGATATAGGCGGCATCGTCCGAGGCTAAAAATTTCACCGTCTTAGCAATCTCTTCCGGCTGGCCTAAACGCGCCATAGGAATATTCACCAACATCACATTTTTTTGCTCTTCGGTAAGCTCGTCCGTCATATCGGTGGCAATGAAACCCGGCGCCACGGCATTAACGGTAATATTACGACTGCCCAACTCTTGCGCCAAAGAACGGGTAAACCCTTCAATACCGGCTTTGCTGGCACAGTAGTTAGCTTGACCCGGATTACCCATAGTACCCACGATAGAACTAATATTGATGATGCGACCAAAACGCTTTTTCATCATGCCCTTAAGCATGCCTTTGGTAATACGGAAGGCACCACTGAGGTTAGTCTCGATAACACTGTCCCAGTCATCATCTTTCATGCGCAGCATTAGGGTATCCTTAGTGATACCGGCATTATTCACCAACACAGCCACCGGGCCAAACTCGGTAGCCTGCTTGCAGAATTCCTGACAGCTATCCTTGTCGGATAAATTTAAAACATAAGCGGTGCCATTCTCGCCCAACTTTTCTTTAATGGCTTGCACACCCTTGTCACTGGTGGCAGAAGCCACAACAAAATAACCTGCTTCAAGCAATGACTGCGCAATGGCCGCACCAATACCGCGGCTAGCACCCGTTACAACTGCAATAGATTTTTCCATGTTTATACCTTCAACGCCGCAATGGCATCCAATGATTGAATCGCCTGACTATTCAGCGCTTTATTAATGCGTTTATTTAAACCGGTTAGTACTTTACCCGGACCTACCTCTACAACGTTTTCCACGCCGCTTTCTGCTAACGCCATAACCGCTTCGGTCCAGCGTACCGGATGATCGATTTGTTTAATTAAATTAGCGCGCAATACATCAGGGTCGGTCACAAACTCATTGCTGGCATTTTGCAAGATCGGCATAGTCGGCTTGTTTATATCAAAACCCGACAAATATTCAGCAAACTCAAGGGCAGCTGGTTGCATCAAGGCACTGTGGAAAGGGCCACTTACTGGCAATACCAAGGCTCGACGGGCACCCGCTTCTTTACAAGCCACCACCGCACGCTCAACCGCTTCCACATTACCGGCAATGACCAACTGGCCCGGGCTATTGTAGTTAGCCGCCTGCACGACCTGGCCTTGTGCACAGTCCACACAGATTTTTTCTACCAAGGCATCGTCCATACCCAAAATCGCCGCCATGCCGCCCACACCGTTAGGCACGGCTTTTTGCATGAGCTCGCCACGCCTACGCACTAATTTAAGTGCATCGGAATAATCCAGAGCACCCGTACATACCAAGGCCGAATACTCGCCCAGGCTATGGCCTGCCATGACATCTGCTTTTACATCGCCATTCAGAGCGCGCCACAGTGCCACTTCCACCGCCACCAATGCTGGCTGAGTATGATTGGTGCTGTTTAATTGCTCCACCGGACCATTTAAGATTAATTCACTAAGAGAAAAACCCAGGCTGTCATCGGCTTCCGCCAAGGTGTCTTTGGCGATCGAGTATTCGTTAATGACATCCGCCAACATGCCCACACTCTGTGAGCCCTGGCCCGGGAAAACCACTGCATTTTTAAACATTGGATGTATTCCAAAAAATTATTTTCATCCAACATGGTACGGCTGGAAGTTATGACGAATCAGGATAATTGAAGAGCGAGAACAAAACAAAAAAGAATGGCAGAAAAGCCCATAAAGAGAGAAGTTAAATTATTTCTTGATCCAGTTGATCAGAAATTTGATCCAATAAATCATTTTTAGCCAAGGTATACGCATTTTCGATGGCCTGACAAAAAGCCGCCTGCTGTGATTTGCCATGGCTTTTCACCACAACACCCTGCACACCCAACAAGACACCACTATTTTTTAAGTCTGGCTCAAACGACTTACGCACCGCCTCCAAAATAGGGATTGCCATTAAACCCACCAAGCGAGTAAAAATATTTTTAGCGAATGCGCGACGTATAGTGTGGGTTACGTAAAGCACAAATCCTTCGCTGGTTTTAAGGGCAATATTGCCAGCAAAACCATTGGTAACCACCACATCCACAACGCCTTTGTACAAATCATCCCCCTCCACATAACCCACATAGTTAATCACATCGCTTTCTTTTAAACTGGCATTGGCCAAACGAATTTCTTCGTTGCCTTTTACTTCTTCACTGCCGATGTTTAGTAAGCCCACCTTTGGGGATTTACCTGCCCCCATCACACGAGCATAAGCACACCCCATCAAGGCAAACTGATGCAAATTTTCCGAGTCACACTCGACATTCGCCCCCAGATCCAACATATAACTGTGCCCGCGCACATTAGGCAACCTCGCTATGAGTGCAGGTCGGTCGATGCCTAACAGGGTTTTCAATACATAACGTGACAGCGCCACCAAAGCCCCGGTATTACCCGCACTCACCATGGCCTGAGCGTCTTCAGTTCGCACTGCATCCAGCGCCAGGCGCATGGATGATTGACGCTTACGTAAAGCAGCGGAGGTTTTCTCACCATTGGTGACTTGTTCGTCGGTATGAATTACTTCCAGACGCGCGCTGGCCGCAACCTGATGCAGGTAAGGGTCTAACTTGGCGCGATGGCCGTATAATTTGATGTGTAAATCTGGGAATTTTTCTAAAGAGGATATAACAGCGGGTGCAGTCACGCGGGGACCGAAGTCCCCACCCATTGCATCGATTGCAATGGTGACCATAATTAGCTTTCTTGT
>MAAD01000103.1 GCA_002162985.1 Bermanella sp. 47_1433_sub80_T6
CATAAATTGAATTTCACACACGGGTTTTAAACCCTGACTGGCCATGCCCACCGCCATGCCGGTAATAAGCGCTTCGGCCAAAGGGGTATCCATCACCCGCTTAAAACCAAACTTATCTTTTAAGCCCACGGTGGCTCGAAACACCCCGCCGTTGGTGGCCACGTCTTCCCCCAATACCACCACAGTGTCATCGCTGGCCATTTCATAATGCAAAGCCAGGTTCACCGCATCCAGCAGCACCCCTTCTACCGTTTGGCTGGCTTGATCTTCTTGAGCGCTTGATTGCGACATATTATGATCCATCAACAATTTATATTGGGTGCCTGGCGCACAGCTAAGAATTTACATTAATGCGCTCTAACTTTTCGGCTAACATATCCAGCTGTTCATTCATGGCCTCGGGCCATTCTGCGTATAAATGATCAAACATACTCTGGGGACTGGCCGCCGGTTTTTGCAGGTAACCTTGCACCTGGCTTTCTACCGAGGCCGAACAACTTTCCTGCAGGCTTTTTTCTTGCTCGCTGTCCCAAAGTTTTAAATCCAGCAATAAAGATTGCAAACGTTTGACCGGTTCTTTTAGCCAGGCCTGTTTCACCTCCTGCTGGCTGCGATAGCGGCTGGCGTCGTCGGCGGTGGTGTGATCACCCAATCGATAGGTCATGGCCTCAATTAAAGTGGCCCCCTTGTGTTCATGTACCCGCACCCGGGCTTCATTAATGGCCTGGGTAATGGCCACCACATCGTTGCCATCAACTTGAATACCGTGCACCCCCGCCCCTATGGCTTTTTGCGCAAGGCTGGCGGCGCCACATTGTTTTTCCCTGGGCACCGAGATGGCATATTGATTATTATTCACCAACACGATTAACGGCAATTGCCACACACCCGCCACATTTAAACTTTCAAAAAAATCCCCTTTGGAAGTGCCGCCATCCCCTATGGTGACCATCACTAATTGTTCGCTGCCTTTTATTTTTAAGGCTGCCGCCGCGCCCGCTGCATGGGTAATTTGGGTGGCAATGGGCACACACACGGGAAAGTCCTGTACTGGGCCATAACTGCTACCGGCTTCGTCTCCGCCCCAATAGAGTAATAAATTTTCCATGGCGTTGGGGCCACTGCGCAATAAGTGCGCGCCATGATCCCGGTAGTAGGGAACAAATACATCATCCTTGTGCAAGGCTAATCCTATGGCCACGCCAAATGCTTCCTGACCCAAGGCCGAAGGGAACGTGCCCAATTGTCCAGTACGCTGTAACGCCACCGCCTTTTGATCAAACACACGGCACAACACCATGTAGTGGTACGCCTTGAGTAACCATTGGTCGGTGGCAAAGTCGGGGCGGTTGGCAACCCAGTTGCCGCTTTCATTTAGAAATTGAATATATTCCAAATGAAAATCCAGCAGCGGTTGATGGCCCGAGTCAGTGTTGGCTCGAGTCATACTGCCTCCAGCATGTTAGCGTTTGTATTTTGGGATTCAGCGCCATATAAAATGTGTTCGGCCATTTCATTGGCAATCTGGTGGCTGGCCTGTTTTTTATTTTTTGACAGGATAAAAATTTTATTTAAAGTATCTTTTAATTTATAAATTTCATGGCCAATTTGATGGGCACTTAAGCCGCGAAAACGACCTGAGGCAAAAATTAAGCCGCCACTGTTAATGACATAATCGGGCACGTAGAGAATTTTTTGCTCATGTAACATTTGGCCAATGTCATCCTGGGCCAACTGATTATTGGCACACCCGGCAATAACCTTGCACTTTAATTGCGAGATGGTTTTTTCATTTAACACCGCCCCTAATCCGCATGGGCTGAACACTTCACACTCTTGACTATAAATGTCATCCACATTCACCACGGTGGCGCCAAACGCTTGCTGAGCCCACAGTGATTTTTGTTCATCCACGTCACACACAATTAATTTAGCGCCCTCTTTATGCAGCTGCTTGGCCAGAGCCATGCCCACATGCCCCAAACCTTGAATGGCCACCGTAAGGCCTTTCATATCCTGCCCCAATTGAAATTCAACGGCGGTAATCATGCCCAAAACCACGCCCTGAGCCGTGGCTGGAGATGGATCGCCAATGTTGCTAGAGCTGCTTACAAACGGGGTTTGGCTGCGAATGTCATCCATGTCTTGAACTTGGGTGCCGCTGTCCATGGCGGTGATGTAACGACCGGAAAGGGATTGTATAAATTGGCCAAATTGCTTGAATAACTGCTGACGATCAAAACTGCCCTTGGGTTTAATAATCACGGCCTTGCCGCCCCCTTGAGGCACACGCGCTAACGCCGCTTTGTAACTCATGCCCTTGGCCAGACGCAGAGCATCGGTGATGGCCTGCTCTTCATTTTCATAGTCGATGAAACGACAGCCTCCCAGAGCTGGGCCCAGGGTTAAATTATGAATGGCAATCACTGCATTAAGTGGACCTTGCTGGCAGAAATGAAGTTCCTGCACCGTTTGACCTTGCATCATAGAAAACATAAGCCGAACTCCCTTGTGAGGATTTGTGGGGCAAATGGACAGCACACTCCCTTTT
>MAAD01000128.1 GCA_002162985.1 Bermanella sp. 47_1433_sub80_T6
GTTTTTACTGCGTCTTTTAATGTTTGAACCAAGCCTAACTCACTCATGATATCGTCTCTAAATAATTTGTGGTCTAGTAAAGACGAACCATTTTACGCTGTTCGCGTGAAACTTTTTTAGCGTGACGCTTAACGGCAGCGGCTTTTTTGCGCTTACGTTCTGTAGTTGGCTTTTCAAACTGCTCGCGACGACGAACTTCAGAAAGTACGCCTGCTTTTTCGCAAGAACGCTTGAAACGACGTAGTGCTACGTCAAATGGTTCGTTTTCTTTTACTTTAACTTGTGGCATTAAAACTACCTTTGTATATCAGTTGACTGTTGGTGCCAGTATCCATGTAAGTCGCCTTAAACCAAGCATTACGCTTTAGTTGTATAAGCTGCACTCACGCAGGCCCTATTGAGGCGGGGGATTCTACTTGGTTTGCCTGGCAATTGCAAAGCCGTTAATCAGTATAGTTCATGTTTATAAACGGCGGTTTTGGCACCTAGTGCCTTGATCGTCAAACACCTGCATTTATGGGGCTTAGAGGGCACTTTTGCGTCCTTAAACATTGGGCTCTGGCCAACGTCCCAAGCGGAGCGTAAAATAGCCCGCGCAAAATTTACCAGCGGTATTAATGGGGTGAGGCAGGAGACATATGCGGGTTTTAGCCATAGAAAGCAGTTGTGACGAGACCGGAATTGCCATTTATGATTCTGAATTGGGGCTATTGTCCCATGCTTTGTACAGTCAGATAGAAATGCACGCTATTTATGGCGGTGTGGTGCCAGAACTGGCCAGTCGCGACCATATTCGTAAATCCATCCCTCTTATAAAGCAGGTGTTGGCTGAGGCCAACTGCACCTCTGACGACCTGGATGGCATTGCCTATACCAGTGGCCCAGGCCTGGCTGGTGCCTTACTGGTAGGCGCATGCCTGGCCAGAAGCCTGGCCTGGAGCTGGGACATACCCGCGCTGGGCATTCATCACATGGAAGGGCATATGCTGGCGCCCTTGCTGGAAAATCCTGCCCCCGAATTTCCGTTTGTGGCGTTACTGGTGAGTGGCGGCCACACGCAATTGGTTGAGGTTAGTGGCATTGGCCAGTATCAGTTGTTGGGCGAGAGCATAGATGATGCCGCCGGTGAGGCGTTTGATAAAACCGCCAAGATGATGGACTTGCCTTACCCGGGCGGCCCCCACATTGCCCGTTTGGGGGCCAATGGCAACCCGGATCGTTTTGTATTTCCGCGCCCCATGACCGACCGCCCAGGCCTTGATTTTTCATTCAGTGGTTTAAAGACCTCAGCGCGCAATACCATCTTGAAGTGCCAGGAGGATGGTGGCTTGAGTGACCAGGATAAAGCCGATATCGCCTTTTCATTTGAGCGCGCGGTAGTGGAAACGCTGGCCATTAAATGCAAGCGCGCCTTGTTGCAAACCGGCCACAAGCGCCTGGTGATTGCCGGCGGTGTGAGTGCTAATAAAACTCTACGTAAAAAACTGCACGAGTTAATGGATAAAGTGCGTGGCCAGGTATTTTACCCGCGCCCGGAATTCTGTACCGATAACGGGGCTATGATCGCTTATGCCGGTTGCCAGCGTTTACTAGCCGGACAAAAAGATGGCGAAGAAATAATTATTCACCCTCGTTGGCCCATGGATCAATTACCAGCCGTTGAAAATCATAAAGAGAGCAATAATGGATAAAGTATTTATTGATGGTTTGGAAATTGAAACCATTATTGGTATTTACGATTGGGAGCGTGAAATCAAGCAAATTGTGCGCATCGATTTGGAAATGGAGTGGGATAACAAACCCGCCGCCCAAAGCGAAGATATCCAGTTTGCCTTGAATTACAAAGATGTGTCCAAGCGTCTAATTTCCTTTATAGGCGGCAGTGAATTTTTGCTGGTGGAAACCATGGCCGAAGCCATCGCGCAAATATTGTTGAAAGAATTTGATATTCCGACCCTTAAGTTAAAGTTAAGTAAGCCTGGAGCCATACGCGGTGCCAAGGCGGTGGGCGTGATGATAGAGCGTAACTCTGCCGATAAGGAAGGCTAGCATGGCCAGCGTATTTGTTAGCATTGGCAGCAACATAGACAAAGAAAAAAACATCAAAGCCTGTTTGCAAGAGTTGGCTATTCACTTTACTGAGTTGGTATTATCCCCTATTTATGAAAGTGAAGCGGTGGGTTTTAGCGGCGATAATTTTTATAATTTGGTGGCCAAATTCACCACAGATTTGACGGTGGGTGAACTAAATGTGGCACTTAAAACCATCGAAGATAATCATGGTCGTGAACGTACCGGGCCTAAATTTAGCGGCCGAACGTTAGATATTGATATTTTAACCTATGATGATTTAGTGGGTGAAATTGACGGGGTGAGTTTGCCAAGGGACGAAATTACCAAAAATGCGTTTGTGTTATTGCCCATGAAAGACATTGCCGCGGACGTGCTGCATCCGGAACTTGAAGTGAGTTATGGGCGGCTTTGGTTTTTTTATGATAAAGACATACAGAAGTTATGGCAGGTAGAGTTGAATTAACTTTTAATAAAATCGCCTGCAAGCAGCCTCGTACTGGCTGTTGTAGGAGGCTGCTTGCAGGCGATTTTTAAATATAGGGTCGAAGTTTACATCTACTTTGTAGTCGTT
>MAAD01000089.1 GCA_002162985.1 Bermanella sp. 47_1433_sub80_T6
CTGGCATTTTTAAAGCCGGTGGCCGGCCCCTACTCCAGCCCGTTTGGATTGAGACGCTTTTTCAACAAATCCCCCCGTAAACCCCACAGTGGTTTAGACATTGCCGCCCCTAAGGGCACCCCCATTAAGGCCCCCGCTTCCGGAAAAGTGGTATTAACCGGCAACTTTTTCTTTAACGGCAAGGTGGTGTATGTGGACCATGGCCAGGGACTCATCAGTATGTTTTGCCACCTAAGTGAAATCTCAGTGGCAAAAGGCGATACCTTAGACAAGGGCCAAATTCTGGGCAAGGTCGGCGCCACCGGTCGGGTTACCGGCCCCCACCTGCATTGGTCGGTAAGCCTCAACAACGCTCGTATCGACCCTATGTTGTTATTACCGGCCAGCCATTAAACTGCATGGCGTAAGCAGGTATAATGACCTTAAGTATTCAGCAAGTTAGGAGACCCCATGGACGATTTTGACAACTTTAAAGCCGCCATGGGTGATGTGACCCCACTTAAAACCGAGCCTCGGGTGACATTAAATAAGACCCAGCGAGACCTTCAGTCCACCCTGAATCGCCGCCAGGCCGCCACCGCCGTTACTGCCAAAGACAGCAATCATTTGAGTGACGACCATGTAGAGATGGTGGATCCGCAAGAAGTGCTGAGTTACCGCAGTAACGGCTTGCAAGACGGCGTTTTTCGCAAACTGCGCAGGGGCAAGTACCCGCTGGATGCGCGCCTGGACCTGCACCGTAAGACCGTTGATCAGGCCCGTACAGAGGTCTTTCGCTTCATTGATGATGCGAAAAAATACGACCTGCGTACTCTGATTATCCTGCACGGTAAGGGCGAAAAAGAAGCCAAGCCCGCTTTATTAAAAAGCTGGATCAACAGGTGGTTAAGAGAATTGGATGATGTGCTGGCGTATTGCAGCGCCCAACAGTTTGATGGCGGCACCGGCGCCGTGTACGTGATGCTTAAGAAGAGTGAGCGCAAAAAACAAGAGACCCGAGACGCTCATGGCATCCGTTACTAGTTAACACCCCGCAATAAACGACCTTTATGCCTAATCCCCTTGAAAGCCCTTTGCACTGAACTACAGTTAACAAAGGTACATTTGAGGTTGTTATGGCCCATCCCATAAAAAGTCTGTTTTCCCTAGGCGCGCAAACCGAGCTACAAGAGATGGCTGCGCGCATAGAAAAACTGGAAGCAGAAAAAAGCACACTAAACGATCAGGTTAAAAACGTTGAACTGGCCCTCACCGCCGCGGATGAGTTGCGCCATCACATCGGGGATTTATCCGACGAAAATCAAAGCATGAATGCTCTGTTGTTTAAGACCGTGGCCAGCGTTAACGACATTCATGATTTAGTCAACGAAAACGCCGAGGCCCTGGGGGCCGAACGCTCACGTCTCAAAGACAGTGAGGCCACTTTTGATCAAATTGGGGTGATACTGCAACAGGTGGGCACCAACCTGAATCAAATTAACGGCCGCGCCTCCAGCACCGCAGAACAAATGGGAGATTTAAGTGAATCGGCCTTAAAAATAAATGACTGTGTTGGCCAAATTGAAGCCATCAGCGATCAAACTAATTTACTGGCGCTCAATGCCGCCATTGAAGCAGCACGAGCCGGAGAACAGGGCCGGGGTTTTGCTGTGGTGGCCGACGAGGTGCGTACCCTGGCTGGGCAAACCGGCAAGACCACCGAAGAAATTGGCGGCATCATCGCCAAAACCAATAAATTCATAGAAAGCATCGGGCAAGGCATAGAAGGCATACGCAACGACGCCGACAATTTAAAAGAAACCACTAGCACCATCGAAGCCTCGGTAAAATTGATCACAGACTTATCCCGCAACATGAACATAATAATCGGCCGCAGCACCAATGAAAGTTACATTCAGGTGGCCATGTTGAGTCTTACCGTATTTAAGTCCCGCATTTACGAATTGATTGCAGGGGAAAAGGTCACGGAAACCAAGATGAGCAATATACGGGACCATACCAGTGGCCGTCTTGGCCAATGGTATTATCAGGGGTTAGGACACAGCACCTTTGGTCATATACAAAATTTTAAAAACCTGGAACAACACCTGGAAAAGATGCACAAGTGCGCCTATGAAGCGTTAAAAGCCAGTGAGGATGGGCTGGTTAAAAAGAAGTTAAAACATCTGGAGGAGATGGATGATCACAGCCAAACCTTAATTAAAGGTTTGTGCGGATTAAACACCGACTTGCAGGCCATGGCCCAGGCCGTAACTGAAGGGGATGAAAACGAAGACGTGCTCTTTTAAAGCTGAAAACTAAATACCACTAATGCCATGACTCCGATAGGCGCCATGGCATTTTTGTTTTAAATTAGCCCGTTATTAAGCCGGCATCAGCTGTCGATCACGGCGAGTCTGTACTATGCCCCCCACCACAAACGCCAGCAGCAATAACAGCGCCACCGCATAACGATCCCACTGCACTTCGCTCTCTGTGGTGGGCTCTACCTGCTCCAGTTTTTGCCCCTCTACCATCTGTGTGTCTTGCGCCTGAGTTTGTTGTTGGGCAAGCTCTTGCTGTAGTGGCACTTGGCTACTGGTTAACAGCGCTTGCATGCCAAAGCCCTGGGCAGCACTTTCCAGATACTGTTGGAATTTT
>MAAD01000068.1 GCA_002162985.1 Bermanella sp. 47_1433_sub80_T6
CTATCCACTTCGAAGAAACGTCTTAGTTGTTCACGGCTGTCGCTGCGACCAAAACCATCTGTGCCCAAGGTCACATAGGTTTTATCCGCCGGCATGTAGGCACGCAACTGTTCAGAGTATTGTTTCATGTAGTCGGTGGCACAAACCACCGGACCGTCAGTACCATTCAGACAATCGTACAAGTAAGATGTTTTTTTACTGCCAGGGTTTAACAGGTTTTCACGCTCCACCTGACGACCTTCACGAGTTACTTCATTAATGCTTGGCGCACTCCACACATGGGCGTGAATGCCAAAGTCATCTTGCAGTATTTGCTGAGCGTGCAGCACTTCGTTCAGGATAGTACCGCTGCCCATGAGTTGCACTGACATATCGGCTTTTGGTTTCTTGGCTGCGGCCGGTTTTAATAAGTACAAGCCTTTACGTATGCCTTCTTCGGCCCCTTCTGGCATCGCCAGATGCTGGTAGCTTTCGTTCATGACAGTAATGTAATAGAAAACCCGTTCGTGATTTTCATACATACGCCTTAAGCCGTCTTGAATAATTACCGCCAGTTCAAAACCAAAAGTTGGGTCATAGGTAACGCAGTTGGGAATGGTATTAGCCAAAATATGGCTATGACCATCCTGGTGCTGCAAGCCTTCGCCGTTGAGCGTGGTACGTCCGGCGGTGGCACCAATTAAGAAACCTTGTGCCTGACAATCACCGGCTGCCCAGGACAAATCTCCCACTCGCTGAAAACCAAACATGCTGTAGAAAATATAAAACGGCACCATGGGTTTATCGTAAGTACTGTAAGCGGTGGCCGCTGACAACCAAGCCGAAAATGCACCGGCTTCGTTGATGCCTTCTTCCATGATGCGGCCTTTTTTATCTTCCTTGTAATACATCATTTGGCCAAAATCCACTGGCTCGTATAACTGACCTTCTGAGCTGTATATACCTAATTGGCGAAACAAACCTTCCATGCCAAACGTACGAGCTTCATCGGGTACAATGGGCACCACTCGCTCTCCTAAGGATTTATCTTTCACCAAAGTGGAAAGAACACGCACAAAGGCCATAGTGCTGGAAATAGATTTCTCACCACTGCCTTTTAATTGCGCGGCAAAGGCGTCTAACTTAGGTGGAATCAGTACTTCTTTGTTTTCGGTACGAGCCGGTAAAAATCCACCCAGGTTTTCACGCTTTTTACGCATGTAAACCATTTCCGGGCTGTCGGCCGGCGGGCGATAATAAGGCACGTCTTTTAGATCATTGTCGCTAATGGGAATATCGAAACGGTCACGGAATGCCTTGAGGCTTTCGATGTCGAGTTTTTTCACCGAGTGAGCATCCATCTTGCCCTCAGCCGCATCTCCCATGCCATAACCTTTAACGGTATGTGCCAAAATAACTGTGGGTTGCCCCTTGTGGCCGGCCGCTGCACGATACGCCGCGTATACCTTGTAAGGGTCGTGGCCACCGCGGTTAAGCTTGAAGATTTCCTCATCCTTCATGCCCGCCACCATTTCTTCCAGCTCTGGGTATTTACCAAAGAAATGCTCCTTGGTATAAGCGCCGCCCTTGGCCTTGTAGTTTTGGAATTCACCGTCCACTACTTCGTCCATGCGTTTTTGCATGAAGCCTTTTTCATCCTTGGCAAACAACGGATCCCAGTGACGACCCCATACTACCTTAATGACATTCCAGCCGGCGCCGCGGAAGGTGCCTTCTAATTCTTGAATAATTTTACCGTTGCCTCGCACCGGTCCATCCAGGCGTTGCAGGTTACAGTTCACCACAAAAATTAGATTTTCTAATTTTTCTCGGCCAGCCAAGCCGATGGCGCCTAACGATTCCGGCTCGTCACACTCTCCATCCCCTAAAAAGGCCCACACTTTTCTGTCTAACCGAGGGGTTAATTCTCGAGCCGACATGTAGCGCATGAAGTGCGCCTGATAGATGGCCTGTATTGGACCCAGACCCATGGAAACGGTAGGGAACTGCCAGTAGTCGGGCATGAGGCGTGGATGTGGATAAGAGCTCAAACCCTTGCCATCTACTTCACGGCGAAAGTTTTCCAACTGTTTTGTTTCCAAGCGCCCCTCTAGGAAGCTACGGGCATAAATCCCTGGGGAGATATGACCCTGGTAATAAATAAGGTCACCTTGCGGGCATTTTTCACTGTCTTTGTTGGGTGCACGGAAGAAGTAGTTAAAGCCCACATCGTACAGGGTGGCGCTGGATGAGAAGCTGGAGATGTGACCGCCTAAATCATCACCACTTTCATTGGCACGCAGCACCATGGCCAAAGCATTCCAGCGAATGAGTGAGCGAATACGTCGCTCTAAAAATAAGTCCCCGGGCATTTTCACTTCTTCATCAACAGGAATGCTGTTGCGATAGGGGGTGGTATAAGAATATGGCAGCGGTAGACCATTGCGGGTGGCACGCTCGGCCAAGGTCTTCAATAAAAAGCGGGCGCGCTCTATGCCGCCTTCGCGAATCACACTGTCGATGGAGTCGAGCCACTCCTGGGTTTCAGTTGTATCTGGATCTTGGTCAAACGATTCCATTAATTATCCTTGCCAATAAACGATTAAATTAAAAACTATGTAAAAGTATAGACAAGGGGAGTGTATTGACCTTAGCGGTGTAAGACAAGGCAAAATGCGCCATCGTGTAGTTTTACTACAAAACATGAATTTCTAACAAAATGGTCACAAATGCAGTAAATAAGCCTTTAGATCGAAAAAATACCAGTGAATATCAATACAAAACTAACGAAATCCAATTAAGATAACTCATAAAGCCTTCTTTAAAAGCCACCAAAACCACATTATGTAGTAAAACTACACAAACATTACAAGCGAAAGGACTGACAATTGACAGTAAACAGAGGCAAATAAAAGTAACAAATATGAACAAGACAGAAGCGGAAATTGACTGTTATTGAAGTACGAGACCCGTCCTAATAACAGCCAAAAGAAGTTTGAAAATGGTAGTTAAAGCGCTTCACCATGAATATGGGCACACATGGTTTTGGCCCCTTTTAGAATTTCAGGTACCGGTCGAGCCAGATCATCGGCGTGCACCCAATAGACTCGGTCATTCTTTACCGCGGGAATACTGGACCATAGGCTCCAGTACTGCTGCGCCTCGATACTGGGTTGAGGGCCAGAATAGATAATGACATCCGGGGCACTGGCAATAACAGACTCCACCGATATATGAGGAACCGGCATGGGCAAATCTGCATACAGGTTTACACCACCACACAATTCAATCACCTGGTTAATGAGGTTGTCTTTATTAAGGGTCATCAATGGCTTTAACCAGGCCTGAAAAAACACCCCTGGCTTGGCCTCTGGCGCTTTTTGCTGATACTGGCTTTTTAATGCCTGCCAGTCCTTCAAGAACCGATCCGCCCGCGCTTGGGCCACATCTTGTTTTTGCACCCAACCACCAATTCGCACTAACTGCTCGGCCACATCTTGCGCATTTTGTGGGTCACTAAAACGTACATCCAGCCCCAGTTTTTGTAATTTTTCTATCTGTGGCGCCATGGGCGAACCCGGGATGGCTACGATAAAATCCGGCTGCAAGGCCAGGATGCGCTCCACCGAGATACTGTTATAAGCCCCCACTCGCTCGATACTTTTTGCCGCCTCGGGGTAGTTTGCGTACTCCACCGTACCCACCACATGATGCCCGGCGCCC
>MAAD01000270.1 GCA_002162985.1 Bermanella sp. 47_1433_sub80_T6
CACGTTGCACGCTTTAGCCGTTGGGTACGCGACGCCGGATTTACAGTTTATATGCCTTCGCTGTTTGGTCGCGATGGCGCGGTGGTGAGCGCCGAAGAGGGCGCAAAGGTATTTAAGCGTGCCTGTGTTAGTGCTGAGTTTCAGGCGCTTTCTGCCAACAAATCCAGCCCGGTTACTAAGTGGTTGCGGTCTTTGGCCAAGCAAGCTCACGAGGAATGTGGCGGACCAGGGGTGGGTGCCATTGGCATGTGTTTTACCGGCAATTTTGCTTTGTCCATGATGCTTGAGTCGTCGGTGTTGGCACCAGTTGTTGCTCAGCCCTCCCTGCCGCTGGATAACCCAGCGGGCATTGATATGTCCACCGATGAAATGGCCGAAGTAAAAGAGCGTTTGGAGCGCGAGGACCTTACGGTGATGGCGTATCGTTTTGAGGGGGATCAGTTTTGTAAAGCCCAGCGCTTTGAAGCTTATAAAAATGCACTGGGGGATCGCTTTGTGGCCCGAGAGCTGCCAGACAGTGCAGCCAATCCCGATGTGGCCCCGTTTTTCAAAAACTTTGTCACCAGTCCACACAGTGTGGTCACAGCCCACTTAATTGATGAAGCAGGGCAGCCCACTATTTCGGCACGGGATGAAATTTTGGCATTTTTTGCCAGCCGATTAAATTCTTAACGGGGGGGGGGAGGCCAGCCTTGTATTTTGCCTGAGCATCATACAAGATTGGCCTCAATTTTTATTGACAGGACTTTTCTTTAAAAAGTTTATTGGTTAATCAAAATTTAACTTTAAATTTTTCCCAGCTGCCAATGGATTTTCGGTTGGCGTTGGCATCATCATTTGATTCTGCCACCACGTAACGTCCATGGGTGCTACGTAAAGAAATAGTATCGTTATTGGCCAGGCAGCCAGATCCATCGGTGTGATTGGTTAATGTAAACCTTTCCCATGAACCTAGCGCACTCTGGTCGGCCCTTAAGCCGCCACCGGATTCAACGGTTTTAAATGACCAACTATCCCAAGACCACACCGAACGGGTATCGATATTGTCACCGCTAAAGAAGTGATTGTTGCCGGTTCTTATGGAAACCGTATTGCCACTTTTTAGACAGTTGTCTTCATCTAAGTCCAACAAGCTAAAGGTTTCATGGCTACCGATTGAAGTACGGTCGGCCCGAACATCACCACCGCCGTTACCATCGGCACGTAAATATTTACCATGGGCACCCAATAACGAGACCCCGGTAATAGGTGTTAAATTGTTGTAGACATAAAAGTCACGGCTGGTACCTGAGTAGGCATTTTTTGATCCATCCCAACCACTCTTCCAATGGCCTTCGTGTCTTAAACGATAAGTGCCGCTGGGCAGGTTATCGTCAATCACCCATTCAAGACGGGCGTTGGAGCACGCCAGGCAATCTACCGAGGTATCTCGAATCCAGTGGTATTCTGTTTGAATATCATTTTCAGTTAATACCGTAAGCCAACTACCGTCATTTTGTTTTTGCTGAACCTTTAAAAAGGCATCCATGGTTTTAAAGTTATTTTGAGGGTGCCCGGAGCGGAACGTTGCCTTGGCGGTTTCCCCAGCAAAATAGGTAGATGCCGCATCTGTGGTCACCTCACCAAATGTTTCCCACAGGCGTTTATCATCATAAACCACACCCAGCGCCGGAATGATTTGATCATTGGATAAATCGTTGGGGGTGGGGCCAGGTGCCACTGTGTCGCCATTCACTATGGCCAAGGCTTGTTGGGAAAAAATCTGGCGGTAGGCCGCAAGGGTTTCAGGGCCCCATAATGTGTGGCCAGCCGCATAATGCTGAGTGGCGTATTCTTCCGGGGTGGTAATGTAGCCGCTATAAGCGTTGGCTAAGCCGGCAATAATAACATTTTCAACTTCACCCTGTGGCCCCATGAT
The DNA here is from genome assembly GCA_002162985.1 of Bermanella sp. 47_1433_sub80_T6. Taxonomy (GTDB): domain Bacteria; phylum Pseudomonadota; class Gammaproteobacteria; order Pseudomonadales; family Oceanobacteraceae; genus Bermanella. Next base: position 1,919 of record MAAD01000270.1, read on the forward strand.
CGCTTTAAGATCGGCTCTTAAACGACGTGCCGACATAGTGGTCATTTCACCGGGTACACCCACTAATACTAAACGGCCTAACTGAAATATCTGGAACGGAAGGGTATCTGTGTACAGGGTGACACCGTCAATCATCTTAGTATTTAAGAAGGTGGGTTTAGGATACTGGCAAGCATCGTTGACACCATTGTCACCGCCTACGGTTAAATTAGACAGGGCATCCATAATGCCTAATAAAGGGTAGCCAGCAAATACATTGCCCAGCAAGGTGCCACTTTGATTCCAGGTAACTCCTTCATTGTCCTGGGTCATGCCTTCAAATATGCCATCAATATGTGATGGGCCATCCCAATATTGGCCAGCTGTAAACGACCAACCAATGGCGCCTTCACACATGGCGGTAGCAACTCCCGAATGTGTATATTGCGACGCCACCTGATAGCCAGGCATATCTACATATTGAAACTGTGCGGCCAGGGTACCCGTGATAGAAGCCGAGGCACTATTGTATAACGACAAGGCTTTGTCATATTGCTTGGTGGCAACCAGCAATATGCCTTCCTCTTCTGTAGCACCACAACTGTCTTCAATGCCACAGGTATTCGGCGATACATCCCCTTCTTCCGAGTTTGCAAAGGCGGCAACAAAGCCGGTTTTTAATGGCGGTTGAGTGCCTTTTAAATCTTCAAATAACTGCGAGGCCACGCCCTTGTTATCACTGCTCACTAACCGAAAACTTTGCGAGGCTGATACATTGTGCATGCCAAACCAGTTAATCATGCCCACTTCTTCGCCGTTGTCTTTGGCGAGTTTAATAAGGGTCATGTACTCGTTGGTATCGGTTGAATAGTCTGCTGCGTCATCATTCACCGCATACATTTCTTTGGCGCGGTTAATACTGGTGCCGGTTAACTTCCCTTGTGCAAATTTAATATTACCTTCGGCTTTGCTGGTGAATGAATCTTTTATGGACTGGTAAATACCATTTACAACCACATTAAAGTTATCGTTGTCGTAACCCAAAGCACTTAAATTCAGCATGGCGGTATGATCATAACCACCTGGGCCCACATGCGTATGGGTGGCCGTTAACATCACATTATTTTTATTTAGGTAAGGGGAAAGCGTGTTATCGGCTGCTATTTTTTCCAGTACCCCTTGGTGAACCCCTTGGGTAATACTTTG
>MAAD01000345.1 GCA_002162985.1 Bermanella sp. 47_1433_sub80_T6
CGCAAACACCCCCGGCATGCTGGTTTGCAAATGCTCATCCACCGCAATATTGCCACGTTCATCCAACTGAATATCCAAGGCCTCCAGGCCATAACCCGTGGTATTGGCTATCCGGCCCACAGCAATTAACAAAGCATCAAACTCTACCTCCTCCAGGCCGTCCGGGGTTTTTAACACGGCAATTTTTTTACCATTCTCAATCTTGTAAGCTGTTGGGAGCGTATTAAGGCGCAGTTGAATATTCTCGTGTAAGAACTGCTCGGTGACCGCCTGTACCACATCTTCATCTTCACGGCCTAAAATTTGCGGGGCCGGGTCCACCATGATCACCTTGCTGCCCAAACGATGAAAGCTTTGCGCCAGTTCGCAACCAATGGGGCCGGCTCCCACCACTAACATGGTTTTAGGTTGTTCGGTTATCTGCCATAAAGTATCCGAGGTGTAATACCCCACCTCGTCCAAACCTTCCACCGGAAATACCTTGGGGCGGGCGCCTGCGGCGATGATGAGGTTGCGAGCGGTGCGACGCTGCACCCCATTCTCAGTTTGAATCTCCACGGTCCAGGGGTCGATAATGGTGGCGTTACCAGTGATGCAGTTCACCCCTAATTTAGTGTAACGCTCGATGCTGTCGTGGGGCTCCACAGCCTTTATGCCATCGTGCACCGACTGCATCACCTGAGTAAAATCCACATCTATCTCTGCGGCATTAATACCAATGCTTTTTGCCTCACGCATGTCATGGGCTAAACCTGCAGCATGAATCAGCGCTTTGGAGGGCACACAACCGGTATTCAAACAGTCTCCACCCATCTTGTGTTTTTCGATGAGACTCACCTTGGCCTTAGTGGCCGCGGCAATATAGGCACTCACTAAACCACCGGCACCGGCACCGATAACCAGCAGATTGTCGTCAAACTTTTTGGGGCGGGTAAACTTGCTTAGTAGTCGCTTATTTTTAAATCGATTTAACACAGTGCGGGCAAGCCAGGGAAACGCCGCCAGCAATACAAACGAACCCAAGATGCCCGGCGTTAAGATGCCGCTTAACGATAAATCATCCAGTTGCCCCAGTTGCGCACCAGCATTCACAAACACGGCCGTACCCGCCAACATGCCCAACTGGGATACCCAGTAAAAGGTTACGGCACGAATGGGCATCAACCCCATGACCAGGTTAATAACAAAAAATGGCACCAAAGGAATTAGCCTTAAGGTAAACAGATAGAAGGCACCGTCTTTTTCTATGCCTGCATTGATGGTTTTAAGGTGTTCCTTGAAGCGGCTTTGTACCCAGTCTTTAAACAACAATCGGGAAATAACAAAGGCCAGGGTGGCCCCTAAAGAGGAGGCAAAACTGATTAATAATAAACCCCAGCCAAAGCCAAAAATGGCGCCGCCAATAAGCGTCATAGCCGCCGCCCCGGGAATGGATAACGCGGTCATCACCACGTAAATGACAAAGAACATTAAACCAGTGAGCAGGGGCTGCTTGGAAAACCAGGTTTGATAAAACTCTGGACTCAAATATTGCTGCGCATCAAACACAAACAGTGCGCCAACTAGCGCCGCCAGCACCACCACTATAAGAATTTTTTTCATGACGTACCCGGGATTTAAAGGAATATGGACATTGTGACAAGCATAGTGCAGGAATGTTTCGGCGAACACTTAAATCCATGCAAGCAACAGCCCCATGGCGTACAATTGCACTATTATTAAACTATTTCATCAAGCTCAGTGGCTTGGTTAACGCATATGGCAATATTCCCAAGGTTTATCATTAATGCCGGGGGAGTATGCATCGAATACGGAATTTAAAATGGCTTTCTCTGACGCTCAACGTTTTTTTCCTGAAACCCGCCTGCGCCGCATGCGTGCCAATGATTTTTCCCGTCGCCTCATGCGTGAAAACCAATTGAGCGTGAACGATCTCATTTATCCCATGTTCATTCTGGATGGAAAAAACCAACGGGAAGCCATTATTTCCATGCCCGGGGTGGAGCGTTTATCCATCGACCTGGCAGTGAAAGAATGCAAATTATTGAGCAAGCTAGGTGTGCCAGCGGTGGCCCTGTTCCCGGTAACACCCAATTCACACAAGAGTGAAATGGCCGAAGAAGCCTACAACCCGGACGGCATCGCTCAGCGCGCGGTAAAAGCCATTAAGGATGCCTGCCCCGAAATGGGCGTGATCACAGACGTGGCATTGGATCCGTTTACCACCCACGGGCAAGACGGCATCATAGATGACAGCGGTTATGTATTAAACGACATCACTGTGGAAATTCTTGCCAAGCAAGCCCTCAGTCACGCGCAAGCCGGCGCCGATATTATTGCCCCCAGTGATATGATGGATGGCCGTATCGCCGAAATTCGTGATGTACTGGAGCAAGATCAACATGTGAATACCCGTATTCTGGCCTACAGCGCCAAATATGCCTCGGCCTATTATGGTCCGTTCCGTGATGCGGTGGGCAGCGCCGGCAACTTAGGCAAGGGCAACAAGTTTAATTACCAGATGGACCCAGGCAACAGCGATGAAGCACTGCATGAAGTGGCACTGGATTTAGCCGAAGGGGCCGACATGGTG
>MAAD01000284.1 GCA_002162985.1 Bermanella sp. 47_1433_sub80_T6
TTCGGGGATGTACTGGCCCAGAATACCGTAACGCAGCATACGTCCCAGCTCCCGCACTAAATGCTGCGGATTACGAATGATGGCCATAAAACTGCGAATGTTGTCTGGGTCGCTGCGAAAATTGTCGTCGATGGCGTGGCGATTATCGCGCAGGGCGCGAATGGTATTTGCTCTTACGCCCTTTAGACTGTCATCGCAGGCGAGAGTGTAAAAAACTTCCAACATGGCACTTGGGGTGTGCTCAAATAGATCAGGCTGTTTTATTTCAAGATAATCGTTGCAGCGTTGAAAGTGTTGGTTAATGGAATATATTTGTTGCGGTTGTTGGCTGTCTATTATGATTTCGTTAAATAGCAGCATCAGTAAATCGTTAAGCTCATTGAGTGCCAGGCTATAGCGATAATACTGGTGCATCATCACTTCCACCGCCAGTTTGTCGGCTTCGTCGCTAAAACCCAGAATGCTGGCAATTTCTTTTTGAAAGTCAAATAGCAGGTGATCCTCTTCGCGCTGGGTCACCATGTGCAAGGCGTAGCGCAACTGCCATAAAAAATCCCGGCAGCGGTGCAGCATGCCGTATTCAAACTCGGTGAGAATGCCGCGGCTGGTGAGGTTTTCCAATTGATTATCGCCGAAATGCCGTTGCAGTATCCATACTACGGTATGTATGTCGCGCAACCCGCCCACCCCGTTTTTAATGTTGGGTTCCAGGTTGTTGTCACTGTCGTGGTGTTTTTGATGGCGCTCAGTTTGTTCCTGCCACTTGGCAGTAAAAAAGGCATCGCTGGGCCATAAGTGTTGCGGGCCCGTGCTGTGTACCATGGTTTGACGCAATTGATCGGGCCCGGCCAGGGTGCGGGTCTCCATTAAATTGGTCACAATGGTGAGGTCTTTGCTGGCTTCTTTTGTGCAATCGTCCAGGGTACGTACCCCGTGACCCACATCCAGCTTAATGTCCCACATGAAGGTGATAAACCCTTGCATGGCATCACTGTGTTCACTAAAGGCTGTCTCGTCTTGCGATAACAGCAATATATCAATGTCGGATCTTGGATGCAGTTCGCCGCGTCCATAACCCCCCACCGCCAACAATGAAATGTTAGTAGCGTGCTCGGGGAAAAACTGCTGCCAGGCAAACGCCAGCAGTTGGTCCATGAATTGTGAACGGCAATGGACTAGGGTCACGGCATCGAGGGTTTCCCGAAAATGACTGTCCATGGCAAGCTGGCTGTTTTGAATGGCTTGCTTAAATAATGGGATAGGGGGCTTGCCGGTGGCCAGTTCGGTGGCAAACTCGGTTTGATTAAAAACCCGATCTAGCAAGCCCGGTTCCATGTTTATTGCTCCCAGGGGAACACTTCGTCGTGGCGTCTAGTCAGTACTTCAAAGCCATCGCTGGTCACCAGGATAGTATGCTCCCACTGGGCGCTGAGCTTGCGGTCTTTGGTCACCACGGTCCAATCGTCATTGAGCAGTTTGGATTGAGGTTTGCCCTGGTTAATCATGGGCTCGATGGTGAAACACATGCCTTCTTTAAGGGCCATGCCGGTCTTTGGGCGGCCGAAGTGCATGACTTGCGGTTCTTCATGGAAGACTGCGCCAATGCCATGGCCGCAGTATTCACGTACCACAGAATAATAGTTGGATTCGGCGTGTTTCTGGATAACGCTGCCAATATCACCCAATTGAGCGCCCGGTTTTACCAGGGCGATGCCCTTGTACATGCATTCCTGAGTAATTTCTGCCAGACGTTTGTCGGCAGGTTTTGCGTCGCCGGCGAAAAACATCTTGCTGGTGTCGCCGTGATAGCCATCCTTGATGACGGTAACATCGATGTTGATGCTGTCACCTTTCTTGAGAATCTTGTCATCGCTGGGGATACCATGGCAGATAACATGGTTCACCGAAGTGCAAATCGACTTGGGAAATGGAGGGTTACCGTAATTTAACGGTGCAGGAATGGCGTCCTGTACATTAACGATGTAGTCGTGACAAATGCGATTGATCTCGCCAGTGCTTATGCCCGGTTTAACATGCTCTCCAATCATCTCCAGTACTTCTGCGGCCAAGCGGCCTGCAATGCGCATTTTTTCAATTTCTTCTGGGGTTTTAATGGTCACGGCCATGGGCTGGAGTTCACTTGAATATAGAAAGTGGGCAATTATACGCAATAATTGCCCATAGATGAATATCGAAGCTCGCGAGCGCTCAATTAATGGCGCAAAGCGTGTGAAATGGTGGTCCTGTCATAGTGAATTAAGGCTCATATTTGAGTGAACTAATGGTGGTGTAGTGAGGTAGTGATCCTGCCGTAATGAAATAGTGGCCATGCTAGGGTGAAATAATAGCCGTATTATCAGTCTGTTCTTTTCAAATAGGATGTAAATGTGGTATAAAACGCGCGCCAAGTTTCGCTGTGTGTGGAATTTGGTAAGCAATATTAATCCGCACATACATCGACACACTGTTCTGGGTGTCTTAAATGCCGGTATTGGCTTCTCTATTATTAATGGAGTGGACAGGTGTTTGAGATTGGATAGTGGGATGTATGGAGGCCTAACCCTAAACAACAGGAATTATGACACATGGCACAAGTATCTATGCGTGACCTGCTTAAAGCAGGCGTACACTTCGGTCACCAGACCCGTTACTGGAACCCAAAGATGGATCAATACATCTTTGGCGCTCGTAACAAGATCCATATCATCAACCTTGAGCACACTGTTCCTGCATTTAACGAAGCGCTAAACATCGTTAAAGGCATGACTGCTAAAAACAACAAGGTATTGTTTGTTGGTACTAAACGCGCCGCTTCTAAGGTTATCCTAACTGAAGCCGCTCGTGCCGGTATGCCTTTCGTGGCACACCGTTGGTTGGGTGGTATGTTGACCAACTACAAGACTATTCGTCAGTCTATCAAGCGTCTACGTGACATCGAAGCGCAAAAGAAAGACGGTACTTTCGAGCAGCTAACCAAGAAAGAAGCGCTAATGCGTACTCGTGAAATGGATAAGCTTGAGCGTTCTATCGGTGGTATCAAGGAAATGGGCGGTCTTCCAGACGCAATCTTTGTTATCGACGTTGATCACGAACGTATCGCTATCCAAGAAGCCAACAAGCTAGGCATTCCAGTTATCGGTATCGTTGATACTAACAGCAACCCAGATGGCGTTGACTACGTTATTCCTGGTAACGATGATGCGATCCGTGCCATTGAAATCTTCACTTCTGCTGTTGCCGATGCCTGTATTGAAGGTAAGTCTGAAATTGGTGCTGAGAAAGCTGAAGAAGCGCCTAAAGCAGAAGCAAAAGAAGAAAAAGCAGCCGAGTAATATTATCTGCCTTCTAATGTAGGCAGTAGGTTGTACACAAAAGGGGGCTTGCCCCCTTTTATGGTCTTGGACGACTTGTATCCTGTCATTATCGGGGCAAGTTCCAGGGTTGTAGAGTTTTGAACATATTAAATATTTAGGTGGAAAAAATGGCATCATTTTCTGCAGCATCCGTTAAAGAATTACGTGAGCGCACTGGCCTTGGCATGATGGAGTGCAAAAAAGCACTTAAAGCATCTGACGGCGACATCGACGCAGCGATTGAAGAACTGCGTAAAAATTCTGGCTTAAAAGCCGCTAAAAAAGCCGGTCGTACTGCGGCTGAAGGTATCGTAGTGGTTAAAGCTGCTGCCGATAACAAGTCTGCGATCTTAGTTGAAGTGAACTCTGAAACTGATTTCGCTGCTAAAAACGACGGTTTCTTGGGCTTTGCATCTGCTGTTGCTGATGCGGCTTTTGCAACGAAAAACGAAGACGTTGTCGGTTTGCTAGAAAGTGACCGTGAAGCGCTAGTGCAAAAAATTGGTGAAAATATCTCTCCTCGTCGCGCTGCGATTCTTGAAGGTGAGGTAGTGGGCTCTTATGTTCACTCAAATCTGCGCATTGGTGCCTTGGTTGTAATTAAAGGCGGTGATCTTGAGCTGGCCAAAGACGTTGCTATGCACGTAACTGCGGTTAACCCTAAGGTGCTTGCACCTTCTGATATGCCTGAAGAAATGGTTGACGCCGAGAAGGCAATCATCAAGGCGCAGCCTGATATGGAAGGCAAGCCAGACGCCATCGTTGAAAAAATGATGGGCGGTCGTATCAATAAGTTCCTAAAAGAGCATAGCCTTTTAGAGCAGCCTTTTGTTAAAGACCCTGATCTGACGGTTGGCAAGCTAGTAAAAGCTGCCGGCGCTGAAGTGATAAGCTTTGTTCGTCTGGAAGTAGGTGAAGGCATTGAAGTTGAAGAAGCTGATTTTGCTGCAGAAGTAGCTGCACAGCTTAAAGGCTAATTTGCTGTCGGCTTGATAAGTGCCGAGTTAGCCAAAGCTAACTCGGCATTTGCATATCTGAACCCCGGTTAATCGTTTGATTTTTGATCACTCGATGCCGGGGTTTTTCAGTGAAAAGACTGGGTCTGCTTTACTTTTATGTAAAGAGTAAACAAAGTGTAGGCTCAAGTTCAGTTATTGCAGATTAAGAGGTGAATCATGCCCCCGGCAGACAATCGCAGCCCTAAGTACAAACGCATATTATTGAAGTTAAGCGGTGAGGCCCTTCAGGGCGACCAAGACTTTGGCATAGATCCCAAGGTATTGGATCGCATGGCGTTGGAAATTGGGCAGCTAGTGGGCATAGGTGTACAAGTCGGATTAGTGATAGGCGGTGGTAACCTGTTTCGTGGTGCCGAGCTTAGTGAAGCTGGCCTGGATCGGGTAACCGGCGATCACATGGGCATGTTGGCCACCGTGATGAATGCACTGGCCATGCGCGATGCGCTTGAGCGCAGCAATATTAAATGCCGCGTGATGTCGGCTATCCCCATGAGCGGTATCGTTGAGCATTACGATCGCCGTCGTGCCGATCGTCATCTGGACGGTGGTGATGTGGTGATTTTTTCAGCCGGCACAGGTAATCCGTTTTTTACCACTGATTCAGCCGCTTGTTTGCGTGGCATCGAAATTGGAGCCGATATTGTTTTAAAGGCCACCAATGTTGATGGTGTCTATGACTCCGACCCGAAGAAAAACCCAAATGCGGTTAAATACCAAACCTTAAATTATGACGAAGTAATAGAGCGTCAGTTGGGGGTTATGGATCTAACTGCATTTTGTCTGGCTCGTGATCATGAGATGCCAATTCGTGTGTTTAATATGGCGACCCCAGGTATTATGGCGCAGATCATGATTGGTGCTGATGAAGGTACTTTAATCACGAATGAAGGAAATGATAATGATTAATGAAATTCAACAAGATGCGCAAGTGCGCATGCAAAAAAGCCTTGATGCCTTGGTCAACGCTTTTAAGAAAGTTCGTACCGGTCGTGCCAGTCCGGCGATATTAGAGGGTATCACCATCGATTATTATGGTACTGCCACTCAGCTATCCCAGGTGGCTAATATCATCGTTGAAGATGGGCGTACCTTGGCGCTTAACCCTTGGGAAAAGAATTTGGTTCCTGACATCGAAAAAGCCATCATGAAGAGTAACCTGGGTATTAACCCGGTAACCTCTGGCGATACCATTCGTTTGGCCATGCCTATGTTAACCGAAGAAACCCGTAAAGATTTCATTAAAATTGCCCGTGCAGAGGCCGAGAAAGGTCGAATTTCGGTGCGTAATGCCCGTCGTGATGCAAATAGTGATCTCAAAGAGTTGCTAAAAGAAAAAGAAATCAGTGAAGACGAAGAGCGTAAAGCTCAGGATCTAATTCAAAAGCTGACCGATAAAATGGTTAGCGACGTTGAGGCACTGTTAGTACAAAAAGAAAAAGACCTAATGAAGGTTTAATGCTCTAGTAGCAGTTAATGAGTTTATGAAGTTGTACTGCAGTGGCACGTTGAAGCTGCAGTTTCATTTTTAGGTTTAGGCATGTCGCAAAAAGAAATACCAAAATTTGAACGAATCCCGCGTCATGTTGCGATTGTTATGGATGGCAATAATCGCTGGGCCAAGCGCCGTCACCTGCCCGGCGTTGCCGGACATAAAGCGGGTGTTAAAGCGGTTCGCAGGGTGATAGAGCAAGCAGCGCGTCTCGAGGTAGAAGTGTTAACCTTGTTTGCGTTTTCCAGTGAAAACTGGCAGCGGCCCGAAAAAGAAGTAAGCGCGTTAATGCAATTATTTCTGCATGCTTTGCAAAAAGAAGTCAAAAAACTCCACAAACACAATATTCGCCTGGTAATTATGGGTGAAGTTGCTGGTTTCAGTGATACTCTTCAAGAGCATATCCACATTGCACAAGACCTAACTCGCCATAATACCGGCTTGACCCTGGTGATTGCTGCCAATTATGGTGGTCGTTGGGACATGGGGAATGCTGCAAAGCTGATTGCTCAGGATGTAAAAGCCGGGAAGCTTGAACCGGAAGATGTAAATGAGCAGCTGTTTGCCCGTTATACCTGCCTGAGTGAATTCCCTGAGCCGGATTTATGCATTCGCACCGGTGGTGAGTTACGCATCAGTAACTTTATGTTATGGCAGTTTGCATACTCTGAATTAGTTTTTAGTGATGCTTTGTGGCCTGATTTCAATGAATCAAACTTCTGGTCGGCACTAGAACAATATAATAGCCGCACGCGTCGCTTCGGGCGCACAGATGAACAATTACAGGAAGATGTTAAACGTGCTTAAGCAACGTATTTTAACCGGGCTAGTGTTGGCCCCCATTATGATTGGCGGTATTTTTTATCTGCCCATGATGCAGTTTATGGTATTTATTGGTGTTATCACCGCTCTGGGTGCTTGGGAGTGGGCGAATTTGTCCGGCATTCAGAATAAACTGGGCCGTGTGGCTTATACAGCTGTTATATCTATTGTTTTATATGGTTTGTGGTATTTCGATTTAGATCAAAATTCTAATTTATTATATGTGGCATTTGCATGGTGGCTCTCGGCCTTTGTGCTGGTGCGCACTCACCCCAAATTTAAAGCCATTTGGAGCGGTACTGTTCCACGTTTATTAATGGGTTTGATTATCTTGTTGCCCATGTGGATGGGCTTTGTACAAATTAAAAGTTACCCAAATAGCGGCTACTTAATTATTTTTGTTATGTTCATTGTCTGGGGCGCCGATGTGGGAGCCTACTTTGCAGGGCGTACCTTTGGCAAACATAAGTTGGCACCCAATGTTAGCCCAGGTAAAACGTGGGAAGGCGTGTACGGTGGAATAGTTACTACAACGCTAGTGGCGTTCATTGCAGGCTTAATGCTCCAGGACACCATACATATGGACTTAACCATCAAGCAGTGGAGTTTACTGTTTGCGGCCACCTTCGTGGTGACTGCGGTCTCTGTGGTGGGCGATTTAGTTGAAAGCATGATGAAGCGTCATCGTGGCATTAAAGATTCCAGCAATTTGTTACCGGGTCACGGTGGCGTAATGGATCGCATCGATAGTATGACAGCCGCTTTGCCTGTTTTTGCCTTGGCATTGAGCATCCTGGGTTGGAACCTTAACCTATGAGTCAGATGATTACCGTATTAGGGGCCACCGGCTCCATCGGTAAAAGTACTCTGGATGTACTGGCTCGCCACCCGGATAACTACCAAGTATTTGCATTAACCGCCAATACTCAAGTCGATAGCATGTTGCAATTATGCCTTGTCCATCGGCCCCAATATGCGGTGATGGTGGATGAAAAAAGTGCACAGCAATTAGCCAAAAAAATGGCCGATAATGGCTGTGCGGTTGAGGTATTAGCGGGCGTCGATGCTTTGTGCCAAGTAGCATCTGCACCGGAAGTGGATCAGGTAATGGCGGCCATCGTCGGTGCAGCTGGATTGTTACCCACCCTGGCAGCCGCCAAATCCGGTAAGCGAGTATTGTTGGCCAACAAGGAAGCCTTGGTCATGAGCGGCCAGCTGTTCATGGAAGCTATAAAAGAAAATAATGCCATGCTGTTGCCCATCGACAGTGAGCATAACGCCATCTTTCAATCCCTGCCGGTTAACTTCAAAGAAGATATCAATGCACGCAAACAGGTGCGCAATATTTTATTAACTGCCTCGGGCGGCCCGTTCCGCGGTTGGGATTTACAGCAGTTACGTAACGTCACCCCGGCCCAGGCCGTAAAACACCCTAACTGGTCCATGGGGCAAAAAATTTCGGTGGATAGCGCCAGCTTAATGAATAAAGGCCTGGAGCTAATCGAGGCTTGCTGGTTATTTGAAGTACAGGCCAAGCAAATTGACATACTGGTACACCCCGAATCCATTATTCATTCTATGGTGCAATATGTGGATGGCTCAGTGATGGCCCAAATGGGTAATCCGGATATGAGAACCCCCATCGCCTATGGATTGGCTTGGCCACAGCGCATGGACTCAGGGGTAGCGTCACTGGACTTTTTAACCCACTCCCAATTAAATTTTGAAGCCCCTGACCACAGCGTGTTCCCGGCACTTAATTTATCTCGCCAGGCCTTTGAAGAAGGTGGTACCGCGGCCGCAATCTTAAATGCAGCCAATGAAGTGGCAGTGGCCGCTTTTTTACGGGAACAAATTCCCTTTACCGCTATCACAGACTTGATAGATGCCGCGCTCAATCATTGTAAATTTGAGTCGGCAGACAGCATCGAAGTCATTTTGGCAGCAGATGCCTCCGCCAGACGTTTTGTACAGGGAAAAATAACAGCATGAGCGTGATCACCAGTATTTTAGCATTGGCGCTAACCCTGGGCATTCTGGTAACGGTCCACGAATTTGGACACTACTGGGTAGCACGGCGTTGTGGCATTAAGGTCTTAAAATTTTCGGTGGGCTTTGGCAAAGTTCTCTTTAGTCGTACCGATAAACACGGCACCGAGTTTGCCATCGCGGCCATCCCCTTAGGGGGGTATGTCAAAATGTTGGATGAGCGTGAAGGTGATGTGGCGCCAGATATGCTGGACCAGGCCTTTAACCGTAAAACGGTTTGGCAACGTATGGCGGTGGTGCTTGCTGGGCCATTGGCCAACATAATATTTGCCATCTTTGCCTACTGGCTCATGTTCATGGTGGGGGTGACCCAGGTTAAACCCATCATTGGACCGGTGGAAAGCGGCAGTGTGGCAGCCCAAGCTGGTTTAATGCCCCAGCAGGAAATTATTGCCGTAGATGGCAACAACACCTCCAGTTGGCAGGAAGTAAATTTCCAGCTCATTAAACGACTGGGCGATACCGGCACTCTGGAAATCCAGGTAAACGATGGTGAGAGCCATAAATTGGCCATCAGCCAATGGCTCAGTGATGCCGAAGAGCCCAACCCCATTCAGGCACTAGGCTTTGCGCCTTTCAGGCCGTCAGTGCCGGCTATATTGGCTGAGCTGCAGGCTGGTATGCCAGCTCAACAGGCTGGCTTGCTGCCAGGGGATTTGATTTTAACGGTGGACGGACAAGCCATTCAGAACTGGATGGATTTTGTTAAGGTTGTAAAAGCCAATGCAGGGCAATCCATTTCATTGTCAGTACAGCGCCAGGACAAAATCCTGGCCATTCAATTAATACCTGCCTCTCGTATCCTTGAAAACGGTGAAACCATAGGATTTGCCGGCGCCATGGTGAAAGCTCCGGTTCTGCCAAAAGACTTCATTCGAGTGCAAAGTTATGATCCTGTCACGGCGGGTTTACGCGCCATTCATAAAACCTGGGACATGACCACCATTACCCTGGAATCCATTGGCAAGATGATTCAGGGACTATTGTCCGTTAAAAACTTGAGTGGACCCATTACCATTGCTAAAGTAGCCAGCTCGCAAGTGCAGGCCGGGTTTGAAGCCTTTGTTGGATTTTTGGCGTATATCAGTATTATGCTGGCAGTGGTGAATTTACTTCCCATCCCAGTTTTAGATGGCGGTCACTTTGTTTTTTATGTGATTGAAGCGGTAAAAGGCTCTCCCTTGTCGGAAAAAGTCCAATTAATGGGCATGAAACTGGGGATGACCATGTTGTTAATGGTCATGGTGGTGGCAATATTTAATGACGTGAGTCGTTTATAGTCACACTAGATCTACAAGAATAAAGGGTCTGTCATGGTTAACCCCATGACAGAAAAGATAATAATAAGTTTGGTTAATCATGAAGTTCACCTTATTAAGTATATGTTTATTACTTGCAAGTGCATTTGCACAGGCCGCCTCATTTACCGTGGAAGATCTGCGTGTTGACGGTTTGCAACGTGTCAGCGCCGGCAGTGTATTCAGTGCCTTTCCAATCAATATTGGCGATGAGGTAGACGACAGAGACCTGGCAAAAGCCAGCCGCTCATTGTTTCGTACCGGTTACTTCAACGATATTCAAATCCTGCGCGACGGTAATATATTAGTGATCAATGTGGTGGAACTGCCCACCATCACCGAGATTGAAATTGACGGTAACAGCGCCATCGAAACCGAACAGTTAAAAGACGGCTTAAAACAAGCGGGTTTAGCCGAAGGATATGTGTTTAAGCGTTCCACCATGGAGCGTTTGGAGCTGGAACTTGAGCGTCAATACGTAAGCCAGGGCCGTTACGATGCCGCCATCAGCACCGAAGTGAGCAAGTTACCTCGTAACCGTGTTTCCCTAAAGATCAACATCGACGAAGGTTCGGTGGCTTCCATCAGTCACATTAACCTTGTGGGCTTTAAAGACTTTAGCAAAGACGAGTTATTAACCCAGTTTGAACTTAAGCCCACTAACCTGTGGTCCTGGTATCAAAGCGACGATAAATACTCTCGTGAAAAATTAAGCGGTGACTTGGAGCGTCTACGCTCATTTTACCTCGATCGCGGTTACGTTCGTTTTAACGTGGAATCTACTCAGGTTTCCTTGTCCCCCAATAAAGAAGACGTATTTGTGAGTATGAATATTCACGAAGGGGAGATCTACACGGTTAATAAAGTGGATTTGGCCGGTGAATTAATCGTAGATGAAAAACAGCTGCAAAATCTCATCATCATGCGCGAAGGGGAGACCTTTAGTCGTCGTAAAATGACCTTGACCCAGGATCTAATCTCCAAGCGTTTAGGCAACGAAGGGTTTACCTTTGCCAAAGTAAACGGCGTGCCCAAGATTAACGACGAAGACAAAACCGTAGCCATTACCTTTTACGTGGAGCCAGGTAAACGCACCTATGTACGCCGCATTAACTTCACCGGTAACGAATCCACTATGGATGAAGTGTTGCGCCGTGAAATGGTACAAATGGAAGGAGGCTGGGCCTCTACCGAATTGATTGAACAATCCAAGAGCCGCCTCGAGCAGTTAGGTTTCTTTAAAGGCGTAAATGTTGAAACCCCTAAAGTCCCCGGCAGTGATGATCTTATTGACGTGAACTACAACGTAGA
>MAAD01000077.1:0-2591 GCA_002162985.1 Bermanella sp. 47_1433_sub80_T6
CGCCAATTTAGGCGTTTACAACAGATGCGCTTAATTTGGCGTGATGTGAATAACCTCTCCCCATTGCAAGATACCCTCACCGAAATTACCGCCCTGGCCGACATGTGCCTACAAACCACCCTTAATTGGCAACACAGGCGTTTGGCCAAACGTTATGGCGAACCTGTGGGTAAAAAAAGTGGCGAGGCACAATCCTTAGTGGTGCTGGCCATGGGCAAACAAGGTGCAGGAGAATTAAACCTTTCCAGCGACATCGACCTGATTTACGCCTATCAGGAGGCCGGTGACACTCTCATAAAAGAAGGGTCGGCCGGCGAGGGCCAAAAGAGTCTCTCTAACCAGGAGTTTTTCATTAAGCTGGGGCAGGCTCTTATCCAAAGCCTGGATAAAACCACCAGTGACGGCTTTGTATACCGAGTAGATATGCGTCTGCGCCCCTATGGGCAATCGGGCCCTCTGGTTATGAATTTCAGCTCCCTTGAAAATTATTATCACGAACAAGGCCGCGACTGGGAACGCTACGCCATGATTAAAGCCCGAGCAGTAACCGGCACTCAAGGTCACATCGAACAAATCATGGAGATCCTGCGACCCTTCAGTTATCGCAAGTATGTGGACTTTGGCGCCTTTGAGTCTTTGCGGGAAATGAAGAGCCGCATCAAACAAGAGACCATTCGTCGCAATTTAGCCAGCAATGTGAAACTGGGCAGTGGCGGCATTCGTGAGGTGGAATTCATCGCCCAGGCGTTTCAGCTTATTCGTGGCGGCACCGACAAACAGCTGCAAGAGCCCAACATATTCAAAGTGTTTAACTACCTGCAAGAAATGGAATATTTGCCCCACGTAGCGGTACAGGACCTACTAAAAGCCTACGAGTTTTTACGGGATGCCGAACACGCTATTCAGGGCATTCGAGACGAACAAAGCCAAACTCTACCTGGGGATGAAACCAATCAGGCCCGTGTGGCCTGGACCATGGACTGTGAAGATTGGCCCCAGTTCCTAGTCCAACTTAACCACCACAGGGACAAGGTGAGTGATCACTTCGGGCAGATTGTAGCTCAGGAAGAAAGCCAGCAGGAAGATGACGATGATGGTATCTGGCGAGACATTTGGCTGGGGATATGTGACAACTGCGAGCATCCGGCCAACCATGAGTCGGTAAAAGCGTTGCTAGTACAACTGCGCGAAAACAACATCACCCAACGCATGCAGGCCATCGGCAAGCAGCGTTTAGACAAAGCCATGCCGCTATTGCTAAAGGCCATTTGGGAGTGTGAAAAACCCCAGGAAACCCTCACCCGGCTAATTCCGTTAATTGAATCTATCCTGCGCCGTACCGCCTATTTAGTGCTGCTAAACGAAAACCCCCAGGCCCTTAAGCAGTTGGTGCGCCTGTGTGATGCTAGTCCCTGGATCGCGCAAAGCATCACTCAATCCCCCATACTATTGGATGAATTGCTGCACCCAGCACACCTGTATAATCCCAGCGATCAAAGCGCCATGAAGGAAGATTTAGATCTGCGCCTGCTGCGCATTGAGGAAGACGACCTGGAAGAGCAGATGGATGCCCTAAGGCATTTTGCCCTGGCCCATAAGCTGCAAATTGCCGCCTGTGAAATCACCGGTGTGCTGCCGTTAATGAAAGTGAGTGACCACTTAACCTGGTTAGCACAAACCCTGCTGGAAAAATCCCTGTGGTTAGCCTGGCAGCAAATGGTGGCCAAACACGGTTACCCCAGTGATGAACAGGGGGAGCCGGTGTTAAGCCCTGAATTTTTAATACTGGGGTACGGCAAATTAGGGGGCATAGAGCTCTCTTATGGCTCGGACCTGGACATGGTGTTTTTGCATAACGCCACCAGCAACAAGTACACGCTGGGAGAGCGCTCTCTTGAAAACGGCGTGTTTTATACCCGTTTAGGGCAGCGACTTATCCACATCCTCAATACCACCACCCGTGCCGGACAGCTATACGAAGTGGATATGCGCCTGCGTCCCAGTGGGGCCAGCGGCATGATCGTGGCCTCCATCAAGGCCTTCGAGAAATATCAAACCCAGGAAGCCTGGACCTGGGAGCATCAAGCCCTTATTCGCGCCCGCATTATCTGTGGCCAAAACAGCCTAGCGGATAAATATCTGCTGATACGAGGGCAAATACTGGCGAAACCACGGGACCTTGCCCAACTTAAGCAAGAAGTAGGGGAAATGCGGCAGAAAATGCGCGATAATCTCGGCGCTCAAAGCGCGGGCAAGGCTCAGTTTCAGCTTAAGCAAGATGCCGGTGGCATTGTCGACATAGAATTTTTGGTGCAGTACCTGGTATTGGCCCACTCGGCAGAACACCCCTCTTTGCTTCAATGGACAGACAACGTACGGCTTTTAGAAACCTTGGCAAACCAAGATTTACTAGATGCCCAGCAAAGCGATGCCCTCTATCAGGCTTACATATGCTATCGCTCATTGGCCCACCGTAGGGCACTGCAGAATCAAAAGTTACTGCTAAGCCCCAATGAGCTCGACCAAGCTGGTTTAAAAAACCACATAGACACGGTCAGCAAGCTTTGGCAGCAAGTTATGAATTCAACGCA
>MAAD01000077.1:2597-3709 GCA_002162985.1 Bermanella sp. 47_1433_sub80_T6
ATTCAACGCAGTAAGTGACTTACTCACTGCGACAACGTATTAGCGCTCATACAAGAGTGAGCCAAGAAGCCGTTTGTTCGGTTTCCGTGCATCAAGTTAGGAAAAGAGAATGGCCGCATTTGGAACAGTTTTCATGCCGAAAATGGCACTGGCGACTTTTGAAAACAACTCCTGGACCCAGGCAAGTATCGTTGCATCTGACAAACTAGAGCTTCACCCGGGTGCCCATGTTTTACATTATTCCAGCACTTGTTTTGAAGGTTTGAAAGCCTTTAAACACGAAGACGGCAGCGTGAACCTTTTCCGCATGGATGCCAACATCCAGCGCATGGCCCAAAGCACCGACTTGTTATTCTTGCCTGAGATTAACAAAGATCAGCTGGCTAACATGATCAAGGACATCGTGAGTGTTTATGCCAAAGACGTGCCTAGCGCGCCCGGCTCTATGTATATCCGCCCTACCCACATTGGTACCGAGCCAGCCATTGGTAAGGCTGCGGTATCATCAGAGACGTCTCTTTTATATGTACTGTTATCGCCGGTAGGTAATTATTTTTCTGGCGGCGACACCACATTACGTTTGTTGCTGGAAGAAGATGGCATGCGTTGCGCCGCCCATATGGGCATGATTAAAAGCGGCGGTAATTACGCCAGTGCACTGGGCCCAATTTCTCGCGCCCGTAAAGAATGCAATGCCGACCAAGTATTGTTTTGCCCTAACGGTGACGTGCAAGAAACCGGCGCCGCCAACTTTATTTTAATTGATGGCAATGAAATTATCACCAAGGCGCTGGATAGTTCCTTCTTACACGGCATTACTCGTGATTCCATTTTAACCATCGCACGCGACATGGGAATGACGGTAACCGAACGAGACTTTACCGTAAGCGAGTTGCTTGAACGCGCCCAGAAACCCGGCACCGAAGCGGCCCTGTCTGGCACCGCCGCGGTATTAACCCCGGTTGGCACCCTGATTCATAAGGGCCAAGAAATTACAGTGGGCTCTGGCCAACCTGGCGAGACTACTTTGAAATTGCGCCAGGCATTGAATGATATTCAATGGGGCAAGAGCGAGGACAAATACGGCTGGTTGGAAAAGGTTTAGTTTTCAC
>MAAD01000287.1 GCA_002162985.1 Bermanella sp. 47_1433_sub80_T6
CGATAAACCTACCAGGCCCACCATTAACACGGCGATGCGTTGCATGATGCATAACGGGCAAGGATCCAAATACAGCGCATATTCAAAATAATAAGCCGCCCCCAGCAGTGAGGCGCACGATAAAAACACCATTAGAAACAGGTGTTGGTTAGAAACCTTAAACATATCAATACCTTAGTTAAAACTTTGCATTTAGACCGATTATTACTTGCCACATTTGCCCTGTCGAGCGCCACTTCGCAGCCACTGAACTATGCTCAATACAAATACCCCAACAGGAATCGAGCATGCTGCGCAATATTACCTTAATTATTATGATGGCCATCATGCCCCAGGCCTTTGCTGAGGACGGCTCGGGCACTCAGTATGTTCACCTGCAACCGGCCTTTGTACTCAACTACGGCACCAATACTAAGGGCCGCATGAAATACATTCGCACCGACATCGCATTAAGAGTCGTTGGTGCCGAGGCCGCCGGCAAGGTTAATCACCATCAAGCCTATATTCGCAATCAAATGGTGCTACTGCTCAGCCAGCAAAATGATGACACCGTCAACAACGCTCAGGGGCGTGAGAAGTTAAGACAAGTGGCATTGGAAGAAGTTCGCGCCTTGCTCACCGAACTGGAAGGCAAACCCTTCGTGGAAGATTTGTATTTTCAGAATTTTGTGGCCCAGAACTAAAAAACTTTAGGGGGCTAAAGGGGTTTTACATGGGGGAAGTTACATTACAGCTTGTCGCTGCGGACATGACCGGCTTAGGTTCAAACCAGTGCTCTTAAAGACTTTCACTGTGGGCTAAGGACTGCTTTAAATCAAATTGCTCACGACCGTCTTGCCAGCCGGCTTCCCAGGCGTTGGCAATGACTTCTGCCTTGTACGGACAAACAGCAGAGGGTTTGCCTACCATGCCGGCCATGAAGCCGTGACGATACGCTTTCTCTAAACTGTCCAGATTCCAGTGGCTTTCCACCAGTTCCATAGCCCTATCCCTAGCTGTCTTTTGTTCAATCTATCCCAGACGGGATAGATTTCAAGTCAAAGGGTAGACATTAACTGCCAATGTGCAAAATGACCAAAGACAGTGTGACGGGCATCACACTCTTTGCAGGTAGTGGGCTAGATACTGGTCAAAATCCATATCGTCGGCTTGTTCAATATCTTGTTGTTTTTGAAGGGAATTTTTCGCCAAATCCTGCCAATGAAGGCGTGTTTCCGAGGCTAAAGGGGCTTGATGGGATTTGGCTAATTGCTCGGCTTGTTCCAGGCCAAAGTCGCAAAATGAATACTGTTTTTGCTTCATGGCTGCCAGTACTTTTGCGCTTGGAGTTAACGTCGCATCTTCCACCCGTGCGCTCATGGCCTGTAGCGCCGCCTGATAATGGTTTACCCCGTGAGTTTCATCCAGCAACACCGCCAGTGGTTGCATTTGCTCCACCAGCTCCCGAGCCCAATCTTTAAGGGCGACGGTTTTGCCTAAACGCTGCAGGGTGAATTCGGGATTACGACCATCTAATACCACTTCATGTTGGTTGAGCGCCACTTCGTTGCACTCGGCTTCTGCCAACATGGGGCTAGGATTAATCAAACAGTAAGATAAAAACAAATCCATGAAGTGAATTTGCTCTTCATCAATACCTAAGGGTGCAAATGGATTCAAATCCAAACAGCGCACCTCTATGTATTCCACCCCATATTCGTTCAAAGAAGTAAGGGGTTTTTCACCGGCCTGAGGATTACGTTTGGGGCGAATATCAGAATAATATTCGTTTTCAATTTGCAGTAAATTGGTATTGAGCTGCTGATACTGCTGGTCCTTTTTAATGCCCATATCTTCATAAGCCACCACAGATTCTTGCATGGCCTGATGCAGCGTATTGGTATAGGTAGACAGGCCGTTAAAGCATACAAACAAGCCATCCTGGGCATTATTTTGATAGCCTAATCCGCTCATGCGTAAGCTGGTGGCGTAGGGCAAATACAAACTGTCGTTGTCCCATTCCTGTAGCGGATGCTCTTCACCTTTAATAAAGCTCTTGTCCAACACTGGGCTGGCGCCAAATAAATACAGCAACAACCAGGAGTTACGGCGGAAATTACGAATTAGGCCGAAGTAACCTTCGCTCATGAAGTCTTTATCTAAGGTTTTACCCTGCTGGCTGGCGAGCTGCTGCCATAACTCGTCACTCACCGAAAAGTTATAATGCAAACCAGCGATGCACTGCATCTTGCGGCCATATCGATGCCACAGACCATGGCGATATACATGTTTTAGGGTGCCCACGTTGGAGCTGCCGTATTGAGCAATGGGGACTTCCAGCTCCTCTTCGATGCGGCCCGGCATGGATGCTGGCCATATCAATTCGCCATCTAAATGCTGATAGGTATAGCTGTGAGCAACCTGGAGAAAATCCAGTACGTCGCGGGCGTTGTCTTTTACCGGCGTAATAAACTCCAGCAACGATTCACTGTAATCTGTGGTGATATGGGGGTGAGTGAGCGCACTGCCCAGCTGTGTCTGGTGTGGGACCTGACTAATACGCGTATCGCTGTTTACCCTTAAACCTTCTTTTTCGATG
>MAAD01000172.1 GCA_002162985.1 Bermanella sp. 47_1433_sub80_T6
GAAAGGTCGCGATTTAATTTGCTTCTATCTATGCCCAGGTTGGCAATGTAGCGAATGGAGCGGCCAATGCCGGTTTGGCTTAGCAATCTAATGGATACCAGGTTGCGTGATTTATAGAGGGCTTGACGCAAACGGGTGGGGCCAAAAAACTTGCCGCTGTAATTTTCCGGGCGCCACACGGCTTCCAGGCTGTCGTCTTCAAATACCACGGGTGCATCGTTGATGAGTGAGGCGGGCGTAAGGCCAAACTCTAACCCGGCACTGTACACAAAGGGCTTGAAGCTGGAGCCGGGTTGGCGGTCGGCCTGGGTTGAACGATTGTATTTACTGCGAGCAAAATCATAGCCGCCCACCAGTGCGTTAAGAGCACCATTTTGAGGGTTGAAGGAAACCAGGGAAGCCTGAGTAGCTGGTTCTTGCGCCAGCCAATAATTGTTAGCTGATTTCTGCAGTAGCGCCTTTTGGCCCACTGTAAAAAGTTGCTCGGCCAAAGTAATGGCAGGGCCTAGGTCGTTGATGCTGAGGAACTCTCTGGCCCACCGATAGTGTTTGGGAAGCAAAGTGATACGAGTTTTGTCTTGCAGTGTCAGCTCAACACTTTGTTCCTCCGGGTTAATGGCAGTCACGACAGCCCATAAAAGACTGCCCGGCGCCCGCGCCTTTTGGGTTTGCTTAAGCCAGAAAATTAAATTCAGGTCGCTTGGGCTGGGGGGGAGAAATAAATGCTTGTCTTCTCTTGGGGTGGGATCCCCAACTGACCAGTTATTGGGCGCAAAAAAGACCTCAAGTTCCTGTTGTTCGGTCAATACGTAATCGGCAAGACGAACAAGTGGTTGGCGCAGTCCGTGTTTGCGATCAAACTGGTGCAGGCCGTTCCGAATGGCTTGCTGGGCAGCCATTTGCAATTCACTGTCTATGGTCGTAATAACCGAATAGCCTTTAGTATAAAGGTCAGTTGGATAGCGTTTGAGCATCTCGCTGCGCACCATCTCTGCTACATAAGGGGCGTCGATTTGACTGGCCAGTCCGTGGAATTTTGCGGTTACCGGCTCTGACCCGGCTTCGTCAAATTCTGTCTGACTAATAAAACCTGTGGTAAACATGCGAGCTAATACATAGTTGCGACGATGGCGGGCCCGCTGTGGATTGTTGATGGGATTGGCTGCACTGGGGGCTTGAGGCAGTCCGGCGATCATGGCCAACTGGGCCAGGGAAAGCTCGTTTATGGGTTTGCCGTAATAAACCTGAGCGGCCGAGGCCACCCCGTAAGCTCGTTTACCCAAAAATACTTTATTTACGTATAGCTCAAGAATCTCCTGTTTACTGATTTCTTGTTCAATATGAAGTGCCAGCAAAATTTCTGTGAACTTGCGGGTAAAAGTTTTTTCACTGCTTAAATAATAGTTCTTGGCCACCTGCATGGTGAGTGTGCTGCCCCCCGAGCGTTTCTTGCCGGTGGTGATTAATTCGTATGCGGCACGGGCCAGGCCTTTAATGTCAATCCCTGGGTGAGTGAAGAAATTTTCATCCTCTGCGGCAATGAGTGCATTATAAAATTGCTGGGGGACTTGCTCGTAACTAATAGGGGTGCGTCTTTTTTCGCCGAATTCAGCAATTAACTTATGATCGCTGCTATATATACGTAAGGGGGTTTGAAGTTGTATGTTTTTTAAGCTCTCAACCGAAGGCAGGCTAGGGGCCAAGTATAAATAAACGCTACAAGCGCCAATTATCAAGCTAAAAAAGCCGGCGCAGGCACTTATTATTAAAAAACGCAAAACAGGTCGATTTATTGTCATCATTAATTGCTTAGAATAGAGATATATACCCAGGTATCTTGGGTGCTGACCATTATAAATGGTTTTTTGTTCTTTTAACGTGATTGTGCTTATAATGAGTCACTATTCATACATTTTGGCACTTTTCGCGTGTGTGTGCTGTATTAATTAAGGGATAGCGGTGCTAGCCAAACTATTTAAAAAGAAAAATAAGGCAGTTCTCGGAATCGACATAAGTTCCACCAGTATTAAACTTATTGAAATCGTAGAGCAAAATGGCCGCATGCAAGTGGAAGCTTATGCCAGCGAAGCCCTGTCTGAAAATGCGGTGGTGGAGCAAGCCATTAATGACGAAGAGGCGGTGGCGGAGTCCATCAAGAAAGCCTATGTTCGTTCGCGCAGCTCAGTGAAAAAAGCCTCAGTAGCGGTGGCAGGTTCTGCCGTGATCACTAAGGTCATTCAAATGACCGAAGGCCTCTCTTCCGACGAGATGGAAAATCAAATCCGTGTTGAGGCCGATCAATACATCCCCTACCCGCTAGAAGAAGTAGCGCTGGACTTTGAAGAGCAGGGTCCAGTGGAAGGCAATGACAACCTGGTAAATGTGTTACTGGCTGCCTGTCGAAAAGAAACCGTTGAGTTAAGAGAAGATGCCATCGAAATTGCCGGACTGGAATCTTCAGTGGTGGATATAGAGGCATTTTGTGTTGAGCGGGCCTATCAGTTACTGGAATCCCAGCTTGAAGGTGAAAACATTGATACCGTAGCTATCATGGATATCGGTGCCACTATGACCACCCTCAACGTGCTACACAAGGGTGGCATAATTTATACTCGTGAACAGATGTTTGGCGGTCGCCAACTCACCGAAGAAATTCAGCGCCGTTACGGTATTAGTGCCCAGGAAGCCATGAAAGCCAAGCTTGAAGGCGGCTTGCCAGATGATTACGAAACTGAAATTTTAGAACCCTTCAAAGAATCTGTGGTGCAGCAAGTCAGTCGATCCCTGCAGTTTTTTTACAGCTCCAGCCAATATAATGATGTGGATTATGTGATTTTGGCAGGTGGTACCTCTTCTTTGGAAGGGCTGGCCTTGCTGGTTCAGGAAAAAATAGGTACACCAGCCATTGTCGCTAATCCATTTGCGGATATGACCCTTGGTCAAAAAGTGAATGCTCAAATGCTTGCCAATGATGCCCCTGGATTATTAGTGGCGTGCGGCTTGGCCATGAGGAGCTTTGACTAATGTTGAATGTGAACCTCAAACTAATTTTAACTGGCTTAAAACACCTCGGCACGACCTGTGGTTATGAGTGGCGGGGTATGAACTAATGGCAAAAATTAACCTCAGGCCGTGGCGAGAAGAGCTTCGCCAAGAGCGCCAAAAAGAATATGTAACTGTGTTGGTCGGTGTGTTTGTCGTGGCCCTGGCTTTATGGTGGTTTGTCAGTGGTGCCATAGGCGGGGCGATCGAGGATCAGGAATATCGTAATCAGTATCTTAAAACTCAGGGTGCGTCACTGGATAAAAAGATAAAAGAGATTCGCGAGCTGAGAACCAAGCGTGAGCAACTACTGGATCGTATGCGCTTAATTCAAGATTTGCAGGGTAACCGCCCGGTTATCGTACGCGTATTTGATGAACTCGCTCGGGTCATGCCAGAAGAGCTCTTCTTTGCGCAAGTCACAGCCAAAGGCAAAGACTTTACCCTCAAAGGGCGTGCGGCCAGTAACGACCAAATATCCCAGCTCATGCGTAACTTTGATCAATCTCCCTGGTTTGTAAATCCAAACTTGTTAAACGTGCAGTCTAATAAAGGGGGCTACAACAGCTTTGATATGTTGGTTAGTCAGACTCGCCCTGCCGTGGGAGAGGCCAAATAATGGATTTTCAAGAGTTAAATGACAAGGTCAGCAATTTTGATGTCAATGATATCGATTGGAATAACATGGGCTCATGGCCTCTGGCCGGACGAATATTTTTTGCCGTGTTGATGTTTGTGGCGGTTTTAGTGGGCATGTACTTTTTTGACGTTCAAGGGTTAACCGAAGAGTATGATTCGGTGCAAGCCAAAGAAGAGACTCTCAAGAAAGACTTCGAAACCAAGGCTTTTCGGGTGGCTAACCTGGCGGGTTATAAGAAGCAACTGACAGAAATAGAAGGCTCGTTTGGTAGCCTGTTGCGCCAGCTTCCCAAAGACACCGAAGTACCGGGTTTGCTTGATGACATTACCTCTGCTGCATTGGGTGCCAGTCTACAGATTAAATCCATTAAGCTGGATAAAGAAGTGGAGACTGAATATTACACTGAGCTGCCTATCAGCATTGATGTAGTAGGCGAATATCACGATTTCGGCGCTTTTGTTAGTGCGGTGGCTGGCCTGGGTCGAATCGTTACCCTGCATGACTTTGAAGTGGTCAGTGCAAATGAGAGTGATGCCAACAAGTTAAACTTGAAAATTGTGGCTAAAACTTATCGTTACGCGAGCGAAGGCAAGCGTAAAAAGAAGAAGCGGAAGAAGAAATGAAAATACTCGTCTTAATTAGCTTCATTTTTTTGACCGCCTGTTATGGCGGATCCGACGTAGACGATCTTGAAGTCTTTGTGGCTGACACTACAGCCAAACCAAGAGGTCGTATCAAGCCCCTGCCTGAATTTCAGCCTTACTCAACTTTTGTGTATGGTGCTTCGGCGTTGCGTTCCCCGTTTGAGTCTCCAGTGGCATTTGAAGAGATGGCCAGTCGTTATGCTACG
>MAAD01000301.1 GCA_002162985.1 Bermanella sp. 47_1433_sub80_T6
GCCGATGTTTTGGAAGACGGCAGCGTAGAAACCGTATTAGAAATGGTCATAGATGCCGGTTTTCGTAATTGCCTAACCACAGAAAACAGCATGCGATTCAATTCAGATTGTCATAAACCCGTCATGATGAATGGCAAGGGGGGCGGTTTGCGCTCCAGCCGTTACCAGGATGTGAATCGAGTTCAAAGCCAATCCAGTATTCCTGAAACCAATCACTACTTCATCGATTAGATATCCGTTTTTATCGGGCACGGGGGACCCTTGTACGAGGCCACCCCGTGGCCGATCTTTTATCCGAACAATCACTCCAGGAGGTTTTCATGCGCGCCATTATTCTGTTGGCTATGTTTCTCACAGCTATAAGCAGTTGGTCGGTGGAGTTAACCTCGGTGGGGGCCGCGGCCATGGGCAAGGATTTAGAGGAGACCCGTGACAAGGCCATTCGTGATGCCATTCGCCAGGCGTCTTTGCAGTTAGGCGGCTCTATTCATTCTTCGCAAATGTTGGTGGATGGCTTAGTGACGCGGGACCAAATGAGCCTTAAGAGCAATGGCCAATTTCGCCATGTGCGTATCCTCAAGGAAAAAATCAGTCAGGGCATTTTAGAAGTTAAAATTCGTGTTGAATTTATACAGGGTGGCCAGTGTGAAGTGAATCAGGGCAATGGTTATCGCAAGGCGGTGGCGGTGGCCGGTTTTGCGCTGCAAAGCCCCAAGCAGGCAAGCCTGGGTGGGTTAAATAATATCGAACAACGACTCTCCGGGGTCATGGCCAATACCATCAATGGGCATCATAGGCTGCATGCCATGGACAGCGGCCATGTGTTGTTGTTTTCCAGTGTGGACAGGGCACCTTCGTCGCAAAACAATGTGCAGCGCTTAA
Organism: Bermanella sp. 47_1433_sub80_T6; assembly: GCA_002162985.1. Lineage (GTDB taxonomy): Bacteria > Pseudomonadota > Gammaproteobacteria > Pseudomonadales > Oceanobacteraceae > Bermanella. The sequence continues at coordinate 883 of MAAD01000301.1, forward strand.
GCAACAGCGTGGAGCTGGCCAAAGAGCTGGGGGCTCAGTTTGTGGTGAGTGGTGTGATACGGGATTTGGCCATGATTAACCCCAATGCCGCCGAGCCCAGAGCTTGGGATACCCCCTTGGACTTTTTAGGTTTATCGCGGCAAAAGCGACAGCGTAATTTTGTGCTGGATGTCTACGTGCACGATGGCATTAGCGGGTCTTTAATGTTTCAAAATACCTATGCCACTTCCGGCATTTGGCATTACGGGGATCATCATAAAACCGGCTTTGCCACCCCTGAATTTTGGAAGAGTGATTTTGGTGGCCAAGTGAAGTCGCTGCTCTCCAAGGTGGTGGGAGATCTAAACAGTAACCTGGGCTGCCAGCCCTATATGGCCAAGATTATCGATACCCGCGGCAACTACATTCGCCTGGATACCGGCGGCAGTGTGGGCATGCGTCCTGGCGATGAATTAACGGTGTTTCGTACCAGCACCTTTTTTGACCTAGACCAGCAGGGCCTCATGCAATTGCACGACACTAAGGTGAAGGCCACCATTACTCAGGTGCAACCCAGGTTTGCTATCGCAAAATTAGATAAAACCCCAAGCCGATATGCCATTCAGCGTGAAGATGTGGTGGTGGCGTGGTAATTGACAAGGTAATTGATAAATAGCGGCCAATGAATTCAATTTAATATTAGGAGAAAAAGTGTGAGTTTCTTGGGGTAATTCTTCGCCAATTTAATGGCAAGACCAAAAGCGCCTTCTATACTTAAAATAGAATTTGTATAGATGATTACTGCGCCAGGGTGACCCGCTGCAATAATTGCCTATTTAAAATAGCGCACTAAGCATTTCTGGCTGGAGCCCCCATGAATAAACACATTGCGGTTATAAACACCCCCAAATATAATCCAGATAAATACTTCGAACGCTTTGCTTCGCAAATACGCGAAAACAAGGCCACTAAAAAAACCCCAATCGTTCTCATTAATACCGATTACCCCAATGGTTTGCCCTCAAGTTTAGTGAATCTTGGTGTGCACCTGGTAGAAGGCCATGGCAACCACGAGTCCGACTTTAAACTGGCCAACCTGGCCGAAGCCGAACACATTTTGGTATTGGCCAAAGATGAATTTGAATTAGACAGTGACAGCCTAACCTTTGACTTGTGTTATCGCATGAAGGAACACGGCCTGGCCTACCGAACCATCGTGGAATGTGTAGAAGATGAAAACCGCGATCGCCTAAAACGCATCGGGGTAAAATCGGTTATTCGCCCCATTCGTTCTTACCCTGAAATTTTAGTACGCGCCATGGAAAGCCCTGGCGCAGAAGTATTAATTGAAGATATGTTTACCCGGGCGGGTGATCACTTTTTACGTTTCCCATTATGGCTGGAAGGGGATCATTGGCGAGACGTAGTAACCGCCATGATTTCTGCAAACATAGGCACCCCATTGGCGTATGTGAGCAAAGAAGGCAAGGTATGCAATCATCCTGCGGGAGAAGAAAAAGTATACGGGCAAAGCATTATAATGCTGGTGCGTACCGACTCGATTCCCACAGAAGCCAAGGTGACGGAAGCCTTTAGGAGCTACCATAGCCATCAACTGAGTGCTTAGTGAATCTGTGCAGGAGGTAAATTTAGAATACTTAGGTGTAATGAGATAGGTCAGCCCGAACTAATATGGGCTGAC
>MAAD01000213.1 GCA_002162985.1 Bermanella sp. 47_1433_sub80_T6
TTCTAAATCTGCCCTTGCTTCCACGGCCATTTGATTGGCTAAAGCTGCGACTCTTCGATCTTGGCTGGATGGGTCAGCCGGCGCCAACGCCGCTCGGCGAATGGTCTGTGCTTTATCTTGAGTTGCCCTTGGGTCATCGGCCACTTTAGAGGTATCTATCATTACCTCCCCCGCCACCGCATATTGTTTGCCATCGGGCCCGCGCTCTGTGGTCAAACTCATAGCTCCGGCGAACTCACCCCCAACACTCTGATGGGCTTGCTCGTGGGCACGTACTTCTCTATCTCGCTCCGCAAGTTTTTGGATCTGCTGTAATTCAGCTTCGAGTTGGCGTTGCTCGGCAGCGTCTTCTTGCCTGCGCGCCTGTATTGCTCGGTCCACTTGGGATTCTTCTAACGCTCTTTGCTCTCTCCTGTCTTGCTGTTGCCGTTCATCTATCGCCTGCTCTTGCGTGCGGCGCTCACTTTGATTGTCGCTTGTTCTTTGCTTATCTAATGCCCGGCGCTCTTGCACGCCCTGGGTTACGTCCTCCTGCTTGGGTTTGGGAGTTTCTTGAACTTCATCGACTGGGGTAAAACTAACGGTACTGAGGTTGTCGGCATCATCGGGCACAGCCACGCTGGCCCGAGCTTCACTGCCTTGAATCGGGTTAGGCGACGCTAATACGGCACTGCCAAATTGAATAGTCACGATCTCCTCGTTACTGCCTCTAATTTATTTACACATTCCCCGTTTGGGGTTTCATATCTGCCTTCATACCGCCCTTCATACTGAGATGTCCACTAGGCTGCCTAAGGTTTGATTGGCGGTATCCACTACCTTGGCGGATGCTTCCACCTGACGCTGCCCCTGCTTTTCATCGGTTAACGACTTGGCAACATCCTGATTGGGCTGCACCGGTCTTTGAGTATTGGCCGAGGCCACTTCTTGAGCCGCCTGGGTTACCTGCTCTTGGCCCTTTTGAATGCCAGACAAGCCAGCACTAAAGGCCCCACCTAATCCGCCTAATCCACCTACCGGCATAATCTACTCCTACTTACAATCTCAATAGTACCGCTACCTGTACATAATTTAAACAGACACAGGGCCATCCCTCAAACGAAAGCCCCAAAACTTTAATACGGTTTTTGACTATCAACTCAACTAACAATAACCAGTTAACCGAAGGAGAGGGGGAAGCAGACTATGGCCCTTTTACTAGACTCAATCATTCTAATACACGTGCCGTTTATGCCAGCCAAATTGGCAATTAGCGTGAGGCCTAACTAGTGAAAAGGATCAAAAACAGTGACCACTTGCGTCATCATTTTAAATGGCGCATTTGGTACCTTGAAATGCCTGGGATGCTGGGCCACATTGGTGCACGAATAACAAAAAGAATTAGGGAAATTTTTATGTTTGGTCAAATGCAAGACTCCCCATTACTGGTTAGCCAGCTCATTGAACACGCCGCCAAGCTGTACCCCAAGCAGGTCATCGCCACCAAGACCGTGGAAGGGCATTGGCACGAGTACACTTATACCGACGCCGCCCTGCGCAGCCGCAAACTGGCCCAGGCCTTGTTACGTTTAGGAGTAAAAGACGGCGACGTACTGGGCACTATGGCCTGGAATACCTACCGCCACTATGAGTGCTGGTATGGTATCTCCGGCATGGGGGCCATATTGCACACCGTAAACCCCAGATTATTCCCCGAGCAACTGGACTACATAATCAATCACGCCCAGGACCAGTACCTGTTTATCGATACCACGTTTGTACCGTTACTGGAAAAACTGCAAGAGAAACTGTCCCATGTGAAGGGTTACATCATCATGACCGATGAAGCCCACATGCCCGAGACCTCTTTAGTTAATGCCCTGTGCTATGAGACCTTAATAGATCAGGAAGACGGGGATTACGCTTGGCCCATTTTAGATGAACGCCAAGCTACCTCTATTTGCTACACCTCGGGCACCACCGGCAACCCCAAGGGTGTTTTATACAGCCATCGCTCCAGCATATTGCACAGCTGGGGCATCACTGCCAAATCGGTGGCCGAAATGGACAGCGACACTTGTGTGCTGCCCATCGTGCCCATGTTTCACGCCAATGCCTGGGGGCTGGTATACGCCACCGCCATGACAGGCGCTAAGGTGGTATTACCTGGGCCACACTTGGATGGCAAGAGTGTGTGTGAGATGGTAAATCAATATGAGGTGGACATGACCGCGGCCGTGCCCACGGTGTGGACCATGTTGCTGCAATATTTGGAAGAATCCGGCGAAACTCTAGAAAGCCTAAACAGCGTATTGATTGGTGGTTCTGCGGTGCCGCGCAGCATGATTGAAAAATTTGAAACCGTTTATGGCGTAGAAGTATGGCAAGCCTGGGGCATGACCGAAATGAGCCCGCTTGGCAGCCTGAATAAGTTAAGCAAACAAGATAAAAAACTCGACTACCAATTGCAGTTGGATCAAAAAGTAAAACAAGGTCGCCCCTGCTTTGGGGTAGAAATGAAAATTGTCGACGATAACAATACCACCCTTGCCAATGACGGCGTCGCCTTTGGCCGTTTGATGGTAA
>MAAD01000023.1 GCA_002162985.1 Bermanella sp. 47_1433_sub80_T6
CGACCAAGCCAATACGCAATGTGCCAGTAACGATAACTTTTACGTGGTAAGCCACAGCCAGGGTGCCCAGCAAATGGTATTCATGGCGGGTAACGCAAGTTCCGGTTCGCCTTATTACAATACCGCGTTTAATGCGGCAGGTGGTGCGGTTTCTGTGCCTTACACCGATGCGTTTAATAACGTTTTGGCCATCTTCACTTTGGGCGGCGCCATGAGCGGTACCGAAGGATCAGACCGTGTATGTAATGGCACCTGGTTAGATTCACTAATTAATGCCGCTTTCTTAGGCAAGAGCTGCAACCCCAGTGTGCAGTGGTTGCAAACCAACGATTCTTACCTGGCCCGTAACCTCATTGGTTCTACTTTGGCCGCGCCTATTTATGCCATGGGCGGCTACAAAAGTTTCCCTGGTATTCAGGGTGCATCAGCAGGTTTCTTAACCGGTGAAGACGATGGTTACATTAACCTGGCGTCGCAGATGGGTTGTGCCGGTACTGCCAAACGTAATCTTTACGATGATTTAAACGAGTACAAAACCTTTTGGGGAATCGCTTACGGCAGCCCAATTTTCCGCTGCAATAATAGCGGCAAGGGCACACCGCGTACTTATACAATGGCCAGTGTTTACACCGACCATGACGCAGAGCGTAACGGTGGCATCGCCGCCCCAAGTTTTGTGAGCGTTGAAAATGGCTTAAGCTGTGGTGACGGTAAAAATATGGCAGGGCGTATTAATTCCTGTACTCACTAATACCCGCTTTAACTAAATAAAAAATTGAGGCCACCCCATAATTTGTTCATTCAAATTGTGCGGTGGTTTTCATCATAATAAAGAGGCTAATGATATGAGCAGTAAATATTGGCTATTGGTACCCGGGACATTAGTACTGGGTTTGGTATTGGCCTATGCCAATAACTCGCCCACGTTGGTGATTTCCAGTGATGGGGCCAATGAAAAAAATGTTAGGGAATCGTTAGTGGTTTCCCAGCAACACAGTGTAAAAACTGAGGTGAAGGCAACTAAGGTTAAGCCTGCCCCCCAGGCCAACAGCCCGCTATTAACCAGCCCACTATCGCCCATCGAGCGCATCCGCCAAATAAGCGATAAAAATGGCCTGCAACAGGCTCTGGTTAACGAACACGATAATTTTAAGCGTTACCCGCCACAAAATAATCGCATTGAAGAAGCCAAAAAAGATCCTATTAGTCAGCGTTATGCCGTGGATGAACGTTCTACCCAAAATGAAGAAAAAACCTTTGGCATTACTATTTGGAGTGACGAGAAATTTTACTTGGCTAACAGTACCGTAAAAGTATTTGCCTTTTTACAAGACGCTAATGGCCAAAAAATGGATGGTGCATTTTCGGCTCAGCTGTTAAATACCCAGCACCAAAAAATTATGGACCTTAATTTACAGGATGAAGATAACGATCAGGTATACCAGGCCAGCATCGAGTTAATATCGGTAAAAGAAATGAATGGCCAGACCGGCATCTATAAAATAGTGGTAGAAAATAGCCAGCACCAAATAAAAGACGCGCTCACCTTTACTCTCTCTAAACCCGACATATCTTTAACCGGCAACTACCACGATAATATTACCGGGGATGGCAATCTGTTGATTGAAGCCGAAGTGGAAGTGACCTCACAAAACCGTTTTTACGTGCAAGCCTCGCTTTACAGTGCCACCAATGTGCCCATTGGTATCACCGAGTTCGCGGGGGATTTAACCCCGGGTAAACACTGGGTGCCGTTAACGTATGCGGGATTAATGATTCAGGATGCCCAGGAAACCGGGCCGTATGTTTTAGAGCAGGTTTCGGTGGCCAAGGTGACCATGCCCATGCAGCGAGCGCCCTTGTTAAAACCGGATTATCAAACCGAGTCGTATGCGCTGGATGAATTTTCTAATAGCCCGTATGAGCCCTAGCTTATTTAAAGGCATCGGCCACGGGGTGGCCTCGTACGATCGCTACAGGGACGTAGCTTATTAGGCAATGCAGGGAGCAATTGCCGAGGGCAGCCCCTGCCCGATCCTTTGGGGCAAGGCTACTCCGACGAATAACCCACAATCTGTAAATCTTTACCCTTGGCAATTTGAATGGCATCAAACAAGGTAAGGTGAAACCAGTACTCAATATCATTCTCAGAAAAATAACTGAAGCAAAACATATTTTCAGCCGCGTTAAAGCCCCCGCAAATCACATCATTTTGAAACATGTTGCTGGACTCAATGTCGGCCCATTGATGGGCCGTTAAATTCTTAACCATGATCTGGAAACAAATCGATTCCAGTTCTTCACTGATGGGGATTTCCATTAACTCATCCTGGGCCGGGTTTTAGCGCTAAGCAGCGAACATAAAAAGGTGCACTTGATTTAAATACGGGGCAGGTCTTTTAGGTAAAACGTACCAACTAAAGCGCGCGCAAGTATATAACATCGCACCGCCTCAGTCGCTATTGACAGGGCTCATATAAACTAGGTATCTTTACGGTGTAAGGTTGAGGGTATGACCTTGCCAATCCATCATAAAAATAACGACACCGGATTAACCATGAGCCAAACTTCCATCATTCGCACTTCTCAAGTATTAAGTCGCTTGCCTGGACTCATGCTTAATTTACCCAGCATGATCAAGGGTATTCGAGTGGCCAACAATACCGATAAAAACAAGCCAGTGGGTCTGGGGTTGTGTTTTGACGGGGCCGTAAAAAAGAATCCCCAGGGGCTGGCCATCTTGTTTGAAGAGCGCCAGCTTACCTATACCCAGCTCAATGAGTGGGTAAACCGCATCAGTCATTATCTGTTGAGTCAGGGCATTAAGAAGGGGGATTGTGTTGCCATATTTATGGAAAACCGCCCGGAGTTAATTGTCTGCATACTGGCCTGTGCCAAGATTGGTGCGGTGAGTGCCATGCTGAATACCGCTCAAAAGGGCAAGGTACTAGCGCACAGTATTAATATCAGTAAACCCAAGGTGATCATCGCCGGGGAAGAGTGTTACCTAGCTTATGAGGACATTCGTAATGGTGACCAGGGGGATGTTAGCGGCATTCAACAGCACTTG
>MAAD01000205.1 GCA_002162985.1 Bermanella sp. 47_1433_sub80_T6
CGGTCGAAGACATGCCTTACGATGAGAAGGGCACACCGGTTGATATCGTATTGAATCCGTTGGGTGTACCGTCTCGAATGAACGTAGGTCAGATCCTTGAGACTCACCTGGGTATGGCGGCAAAAGGATTGGGCGAGAAAATCGACCTGATGCTTAAGCAGCAAAAAGCCGTAACCGATATCCGTGACTTCCTGGCCAAGATCTATAACCACAGTGACGAAGTGAAACAGGAAGCGCTAGATACTTTCTCTGACACTGAAATCCTGGAATTGGCCGGCAACCTGCGTACTGGTGTTCCCATGGGAACTCAAGCGTTTGACGGTGCCAAAGAATCTGAAGTGAAAGCCATGCTACGTTTGGCAGACCTTCCAGACTCGGGTCAGGTTACGCTGTTTGACGGCCGCACCGGTGATCAATTTGATCGTCCTGTGACCGTGGGTTACATGTACATGCTGAAATTGAACCACCTAGTAGACGATAAGATGCACGCTCGTTCTACTGGTTCATACAGCTTGGTAACTCAGCAGCCGCTAGGTGGTAAAGCCCAGTTCGGTGGTCAGCGCTTCGGTGAGATGGAAGTATGGGCACTGGAAGCATACGGTGCTGCTTACACCTTGCAGGAAATGCTAACCGTTAAATCCGATGACGTTCAAGGCCGTACTAAGATGTATAAAAACATCGTAGACGGTGATCATCGTATGGAACCTGGTATGCCAGAGTCCTTTAACGTATTGGTTAAAGAAATTCGTTCTTTGGGTATCGATATTACCCTCGAGAACGATTAAGACTCTGATCCTATTGAGCGGGCTTCGGCCCGCCATTATTAATTCCGCTAGGAGCTAAAGGCATATGAAAGACTTACTCAATTTGCTTCGCAAAGAGTCTCAAGCCGAAGAATTCGACAGCATTCGAATTGGCTTGGCATCACCAGAGATGATCCGTTCGTGGTCATTTGGTGAAGTTAAAAAACCAGAAACAATTAACTACCGTACGTTCAAGCCTGAACGTGACGGTTTATTCTGTTCACGTATTTTTGGTCCTATTAAGGATTACGAATGCCTGTGCGGAAAGTACAAGCGTCTGAAACACCGTGGTGTTATCTGTGAAAAGTGTGGCGTTGAAGTAACGCTGGCTAAAGTTCGTCGTGAACGTATGGGTCACATCGAACTGGCTTCTCCAGTTGCTCACATTTGGTTCTTAAAGTCTTTGCCAAGCCGTATTGGTTTGATGCTAGACATGACCTTACGTGACATTGAACGCATCCTTTATTACGAATCCTTTGTAGTGATCGAGCCTGGCATGACCACCTTGGAAAAAGGCCAGTTGCTAAACGACGAACAATACTTCGAAGCTATCGAAGAGTTTGGTGATGAATTCGACGCCAAGATGGGTGCCGAAGCGATCCAGGGTCTGTTGATGGATATCGATTTGGGCGCAGAGTGCGAAGACTTGCGTGAGCAAATCCCAGCTACCAATTCTGAGACCAAACTTAAGAAAATTTCCAAGCGTTTAAAGCTAATGGAAGCGTTCCACAAGTCTGGTAACGATCCTAAGTGGATGATCATGACAGTATTGCCAATACTGCCACCTGATCTACGTCCGCTGGTTCCACTAGATGGTGGTCGTTTTGCTACTTCCGATTTGAACGATTTATACCGTCGTGTAATCAACCGTAATAACCGTCTTAAGCGTTTATTAGAGCTTAACGCGCCTGACATCATCGTACGTAACGAAAAACGTATGTTGCAGGAATCTGTTGATGCGTTATTAGATAACGGTCGTCGTGGTCGTGCCATTACGGGTTCTAACAAGCGTCCGCTTAAATCTCTTGCAGACATGATCAAGGGTAAGCAGGGTCGTTTCCGTCAGAACTTGCTAGGTAAGCGTGTTGATTACTCTGGTCGTTCGGTTATCACCGTAGGTCCATACCTGCGTCTACACCAGTGTGGTCTTCCTAAGAAGATGGCACTTGAATTATTTAAGCCTTTTATCTTCTGCAAGCTTGAGCATCGTGGTCTAGCCACCACCATCAAAGCCGCCAAGAAGATGGTTGAGCGCGAAGAAGCGGTAGTTTGGGATATTCTTGCGGAAGTGATCCGTGAACACCCCATCATGCTTAACCGTGCACCCACACTTCACCGTTTGGGTATTCAGGCATTTGAGCCATTGCTAATTGAAGGCAAGGCGATTCAACTACACCCATTGGTGTGTGCGGCCTTTAACGCCGACTTCGATGGTGACCAAATGGCGGTACACGTGCCTTTGACCACCGAAGCTCAGCTGGAAGCCCGTGCGTTGATGATGTCTACCAACAACGTACTATCTCCTGCCAACGGTGATCCAATCATCGTACCTTCCCAGGATGTGGTATTGGGTCTTTATTACATGACCCGTGACCGTATTAACGCCAAAGGTGAAGGTTCAATCCTTTCCGATCTAGCCGAAGTAAATCGTGCTTACCGTTCGGGCCAGGTTGAATTACACGCCAAGGTTAAAGTGCGTATTACCGAGACCGTAATTGATCTCGACGGTAACCAAGAGACTACTACCAAGGTAGTGGACACCACTATCGGTCGTGCAATCTTGTTTGGTATCGCGCCAAAAGGTTTGCCGTTTGAAGCCTTTAACCAGCCCATGAAGAAGAAAGCCATCTCTTCGCTATTGGATATGGCTTATCGTTTTTGTGGTCTAAAAGACACGGTAATGTTCGCCGACCAAATCATGTATACCGGTTTCTCTTATGCAACCAAGTCTGGTGCCTCTATCGGCATTAATGACTTTGTTATTCCTGACGAGAAAGCCACTATATTGGCCAGCTCTGAAGCTCAGGTGAAAGAAATTGAAGACCAGTTTGCTTCGGGTTTAGTAACCCAGGGCGAAAAATACAACAAGGTTGTGGATATTTGGTCTCGTGCCAACGAACTTGTGGCCAAGGCCATGATGGACAACCTGGGTACCGATGAAGTGATTGACCGTGATGGACACACTGTAGACCAAGAGTCTTTCAACAGTGTTTACATGATGGCCGACTCCGGTGCTCGTGGTAGCCCGGCTCAGATTCGTCAGTTGGCGGGTATGCGT
>MAAD01000075.1 GCA_002162985.1 Bermanella sp. 47_1433_sub80_T6
TGCATCTCGGCCAAAGATGGCAAACCCAACTGGGATGAACTGGATAAAATTGTGCAAGAGTGGCAGCCCGATGCCTTTGTGGTGGGCCTGCCCCTAAATATGGACGGTAGCCCCAGCGACATGTCCAAGCGCGCCAACAAATTTAGCAATCGATTACACGGCCGTTATGGCAAACCAAGCTTTACTATTGATGAACGCTTGAGTACCTTTGCCGCCAAGCAACAAGCCAGAGATTTGGGCCACAAGGGCCACTATAAATCCGACCCAGTGGATGAAATTGCCGCGCAAATTATTTTGCAAACCTGGCTGGAAGAAAACCCGTTACACTCGGATGAATGATTAGCGGCGGGTCATGACACCCTCCCCAAAATAAGCTTTTGCCCCTACACACATACTCGGAGCCATCATGTCGTTACCACAACCTGCTGCACTGTTAGATAAGATGACCCGTGATCTGCAAAACCTCACCGCCCAAGAGCAAAACGAGGTGGTAATGATAGGCATACATACAGGTGGTGCCTGGGTGGCCCAGCAGCTTCACCAACGTTTAAACATAGAGAATGAACTGGGTTCACTGGACATTAGCTTCTATCGTGATGACTTCACCCAAAAAGGCCTGCACCCGCAGATTAAAAGCTCCACCCTGGGTGATATTGAAGGCAAAACCGTGATCCTGGTAGACGACGTGATCATGTCGGGGCGAACCATTCGTGCCGCCATGAATGAATTGTTTGATTACGGGCGCCCCAACAAAATCATACTGGCCTGCCTGCTCGACACAGGCAGACGTGAACTGCCCATCCAGGCCGATGTGGTGGGTGAAACCATTGCCCTGACACAGGAGCAGCGCATTAAACTTAGCGGCCCTGAGCCCTTGGCGCTCTCTATTGCCACCATAGCGAAACAAGGCAGTCCGGCATGATTCACGGATCCTTTACCCACATTGCAATATCGTTAATTTTTGCTCCAAGCACCAGCGAACAAGGCACACCAGCATGAGTCTCATTACCCCCAGCCACATTCAACTGAATGAAGAAGGGCGCTTAAAACACTTCTTAACGACAGAAGGTTTGAGCAAACCCCTGCTTACCGAAATTCTGGATACCGCCGACAGTTTTATCAGCACCCAGGAACGCAGCGTTAAGACCGTGCCCTTGTTGCGCGGCAAAACTGTGGTGAACCTGTTTTTTGAAAACTCCACCCGTACCCGCTCTACCTTTGAATTAGCCGCCAAACGTTTGTCGGCCAACATTTTAAATTTGGACATTGCCCGCAGCGCAACCTCCAAGGGCGAGACCCTCATGGATACCTTGTGGAATCTGGAGTCCATGTACAGCGACATGTTTGTGGTACGTCACGCCGATTCAGGCGCAGCCCACTTTATCGCCCAGCACATTACCCCAAATGTGGCGGTCATTAACGCAGGTGACGGGCGTCATGCTCACCCCACTCAGGCCATGCTGGATATGCTCACCATACGCCGCGAAAAAGGCCCGTTTGAAAATCTAACGGTGGCCATCGTGGGTGACATACTGCACTCACGGGTGGCGCGCTCACAAATTTATGCGCTTAAAACTCTCGGCAGCACCGACATACGAGTCATTGGCCCCAATACCCTCATCCCCAAGGACATCGAAAGCCTGGGAGTACGCGCTTTTAACAACATGGCTCAAGGTTTAAAAGGGGTGGACGTGGTGATCATGCTGCGCCTGCAAAAAGAGCGCATGCAAGCGGCACTGTTGCCCAGCGAAGCCGAATACTACCGCCTGTTTGGGTTAAGCACCGACAAGCTGGCACTGGCCAACCCAGGGGCCATCGTCATGCACCCAGGCCCCATTAATCGCGGGGTGGAGATTGAAAGCGCGGTGGCCGATGGCCCCCAGAGCGTGATCCTAAAACAAGTGAGCAATGGTATTCCCATGCGCATGGCGGTCATGGCCATGGCCATGGGTGGACAAAACCAGACTCGACAGGAGGAGGGTTAACCATGAAGGTACAGCCTCAAAATACAATCGTCATTCAGGGCGGCCATGTTTTTGACCCTCAGCATGGGCTTGACGCCGTGATGGATATCTTCATCGAAAATGACACAGTGGTGGCGCTGGGCAGTCAGCCTCAAGGTTTCATCGCCAACGAAACCATCAACGCCAGTGGCAAGATGGTATTTCCAGGGTTTATCGACCTCAATGCCTTTCTGGGGGAGCCCGGATTTAGCCAAAAAGGCACCATTGCCAGTGAAACCTGCGCCGCTGCACAATCAGGCATTACCATTTTGTGCAGCACGCCGGACAGCAAACCCGTCATCGACAGCGCCACCCTCGCCGCCCTGGTACAGGATAAGGCCCAACAGGCTGGCTATTGCCGAGTACAGCCCATAGGGGCGCTAACCGCAGGTTTACAAGGAGAGCAACTGAGCAATATGTTTGCTCTTAAGGACGCCGGCTGCGTGGCCTTGAGTAATCAGGACGCACCATTTCAAGATAGCCGCGTCATACAGCAGTGTTATCACTATGCCGCGGGTTTTGATATTCGT
>MAAD01000013.1:0-1387 GCA_002162985.1 Bermanella sp. 47_1433_sub80_T6
CCCAAAATTCAAACATGGCGGCGGCATCGGGCAAGTTAGTGCGCGGGTTTTTCTTTTGTGAATGCACAAAGTCGGGAAACTTTATGGGGTCACGCAAGAAAAATACCGGGGTGTTGTTACCCACCACATCGTAGTTGCCCTGCGAGGTATAAAACTTCACGGCAAACCCTCTGGGGTCACGGGCGTAATCGCTGCTGTCTTGCCCACCACCCACGGTACTAAAGCGTAAAAACACCTCGGTTTGCTGGCCAACCTCTTGTAAAAATTCGGCAAGGGTCACATCGGTTAAAGAGTTACTTACGGTGAAGGTTCCGTATGCGGCCGAGCCTCTGGCATGCACCACACGCTCGGGCAAACGCTCGCGATTAAAATGGGCCAGCTTTTCAAAGGTGTAATGATTGTCAAAGGTAAGCGGGCCACGCTTGCCTGCGGTGATGCTGTTGTTGTCGTCGGCCACTGGGGCGCCATTGGCACTGGTGAGGGGATGCTTGTTCATGGTGTTTATCCTGTAAGTGCTTGTGGGTAAGTACAGGACTAAAGATAGTGCTTAGCGAGCCATAGGTATAATTAATTCTAATTAACGTGCTGATAGTGATTAGCTATAGAGCTCTAGGTTTGATTCGCATTAAGCGTGTTAAGGCAGGGCGAGCGGTGATTGACATAGGTGGTTAATTCCGTGAGTTCCTATCACGCATGCCTTAGGCAACTGAAGATAAATATATCACTCCCATTACACTAGCGATTGTATAAGCAGTCAGGCAAACTCAAATGCATATTAAAAATAAAGACCTACCTAACAAATCTTTCCAACTTAAAAAGTTGTTTGCCAAATAACATTACGAATAAAGTTATGATTATGAATCGAGAAACATATCTACTGGAAGTAGAAAAACGTCTAAATAATATGTTCTGTGCCGCTAAAGACGGCTATACAGCCCCTGCTATAGAACGCCATCGCCTGGAGGGGTTTATGCAAGCCGGGGTATTTATGGGGCTAGTTAATAATGCAGAACTGGGCAAGTTGATGAAGGATACTCATAAGAGCGCTTATGGGATGAGCATCGAAGAGCGCAGAGCTAAGAACCAAACAACTTATCAAGATGATTTAATAGAATACAGCCAGTATGACCAACCGGCCTATGAGAGATTATTCAAATAGAATGCGTAATTCGGGCTGAAGGCCCAACAAAGCCTGCACTCTGTACCCTGTTACCCTACCCGCGCTTACACACTATGGCCAACCAGGGTTGCATATGACGGGGTTGGCCCTGCGGGCGGTAGTAATGATGCAATACCTCAAAGCCGGCTTGCTGCAAACAGGTTTTGCTTTGTTCAAATTCCATATAATTGCCATAGCGATCCCCCTGCCAACCTTCCTCACTGCCGC
>MAAD01000013.1:1408-2509 GCA_002162985.1 Bermanella sp. 47_1433_sub80_T6
TTCCGCCCTCACGCAGTGCCCCATAAAGCTTGGCCAAGACCCCAGCCAATTCTTGACTGGGCACATGAAACAACGAGGCATTGGCAAATATGCCATCGAAACTGGCGGGGGCTAAATTCAAATTTAAAAACGATTGGTGCAGCACAGGGCAGCCACTAACCTGTTGGGCCATTTGGCAAAATGCCTCACTGCCATCCAAGCCAATGGGGCGGTGGCCCATTTTTTTAAAGGTGATTAGGTCGCGCCCGGGGCCACAGCCTAAATCTAGAATATCCAGGGCTTTATCCTGGGCCTTATCCTGCTCTTTACCCTGGGAAAACGCCTGTAAAAAAGCCGTAACGTTCTGGCTAACATCATGGTCTTTGGTGCCTAACCAAAACGACTTGGCGTTTTCTTCATAGTGGCCAACCGTAGTGCTTTCAATTTGGTTGAGCAGTGTTTGAGAATGTTTTTTTGTCATAGATAAATTAAAACCCTGCTTTAAACGAATATTTATAAACCAAGTAAAAATACTGATGATACAAGTGCGCCGCCACCTCAACCACCACAGCATCGCGCTGGGCCAAACGCTTAGCGTTGGTATCACTATTTAACTTGAGAGAGGCCACCCATTACCGTGACCTCCGGTCACATGCAATAAATACGGCTAATTCGCTTATTTACAAGGGCTATAGCTGTATTCATACATCCTCAGTTGTCCGAAAAAGCAGTGGTTATTTCGGACAACCTATAAAGATAATACAGGTTAAAGCAAGCATGGTTATGGTGGCCATTAGGGTATTAAATTAGCCGCCAGTACTTTCATCACAGCCTAAAATGCTGGTGATACAAGTGTTCCGCTACCTTAACCAACATGTATAGAAAATTACGTTTTCTATACACATCCCACCCTATATGTATGGAATATCCAAATATACATACACGTCAGAATCGCTACCCACCTAAAAATACTGGTGATACAAGTGCGCCGCCACCTCAACCACCACAGCATGACGCTGGGCCAAGCGCGCAGCGTTGGTATCGTAGCCGCTACCAATTACCGTGGCCACCGGCACATGGCGTTTAAGGCAGGTGGTTAATACCAGCTCGTCCCGGTCATGC
>MAAD01000350.1 GCA_002162985.1 Bermanella sp. 47_1433_sub80_T6
ATTCGATAAGCGGCTAAACGCCCGTATTTCACCGCACTGTAGTCCAGGCAGGCAATATTATTGGTGACAGGCCCAGGTATGCCCTTCATCCAGTAATGACCAAAAAACAATATTTTTTCATCTGGCGAATAATAATGAAGCTGGGCACGATCTTCATCTGTTATGGGGCGCTGTGCAATGTCCTCGGGCAAGGGGTCTGGCTGAAACACCACTTCGTTATACACTTCAGGTTCGGTTTCCCAGAACTTAGTGCGAAAAAAGTGACGCACAAATCCATCTTTGGCGGTAATGCTGCGGCCATCGGGCAACTTTAATGCGGTCCCACGAGTCAACCTATCTACCAGGCGACCGGCAAACGATTCGCGATCCATGGAGGCGTGCAGGAATTCTTCGTTCATGTGATTACAACCCAGGGTGGACTGCATCTCATTGATAAGCTCGTCATCCCAGCAAGCATGCACCGCCCGAAAGTTTTCAAATTCTTTATACAGGGGCAGGGTTAAAAACCACGAAAGATGATCACGCCACTCCTGCGGGTAAGGCTCAAACTGTTTGAGGGTTTCTTTCACAATAAAACTGTTACGGGAAGTGTGTTCACGCAAATGTGGGTACGGGCTGCCGGGACGCGACGGGGTGCAAAATGCCAGCACATTGTATTCGTGATTACCCATAATAAGGTGAGCGTGGCCATGCTCCACCATGTCACGCACCACAGACAAGGCCAGGCGAATGTTGGGCCCACGGTCCACTATGTCACCAATAAAAACCACTTTGCGGTTTTTATGCTGGTAAACACCGGCTTTTTTGCTGTAGCCCATTTGCTCGAGTAACGCACACAGGGTTTTACCGCAGCCGTGCACATCTCCAATCAGGTCGTAGCCTTGCACCGCAGCCACGTTAACCCTCTCCGTTCTGGGCGGCCCAGCCTAACTTGTTGCGGCAGGTGGCGTAAAAATCGTGATCCATGGGGTGAATCAAACGTACTTTGTGAGCGTGTTTACGAATGGTGACGGTATCACCGGGGGCGGCGGTTATGTGTACCTGACCGTCACAACTGATCTGCGGGTAAATGTCGATTTCGGCGCTGATGGTGATTTTAATTTCACTGTTGGCGTCCACCACAATAGGACGAGAACTCAGGGTATGAGGGAACATGGGCACCAGCGCCACCGCATCCAGCTTAGGATGCATGATGGGGCCGCCGCCGCTTAGGGCATAGGCGGTAGACCCTGTGGGTGTACTCACAATCATGCCATCACTGCGCTGATGATAAACAAACTGCCCTTCTATGCTCATATCGAAGGCGATCATACGAGCAGATTTACCCGGGTGTAAAATTACGTCGTTAAGGGCCTCACCATAACCTATGGGCTCACCATTACGCTTCACCTCGGCTTCCAACATGAAACGACGTTCGGTGATGTACTCGCCATCGAGTACTTCGGCCACCTTCTCTTCCAGGTTGGCTGGACTGATATCGGTGAGGAAACCCAGGCGACCACGGTTAACACCCAACACAGGCACATTGGACTTGGCCAGGGCGCGCGCGGCCCCTAACAAACTGCCATCACCGCCGATCACAATCACCAGATCACAAATTTCACCCATCATTTTGGGGCTGCATACTTGTAGACCATGGCCCATCATTACCGAGGCGATTTTTTCTTCGAGGATGATGTTAATGCCCTCAGCGGCCAAAAAACGTCGCAGGCGTTTTATGGTGTCGACAACCTTGACACTGTTCAGTCGGCCGATAATGCCGACATTACGAAACTCATCCATTTGAAATACCGAAGGAATTGGTGAAATATGGGGCTATATATACCACATATGGGCTAGTATTTGGACCCATGAATGCATTCGCCTCACAATTAACCGACCGCCGTGTGCGCCAACTTTTTTGGTGCCTGTTTAGCCCTCAGCTTGCACAAGTGAATAACACCGCATCATTTTCATTAACACTCAACCCAGATCTAGAGCACTGGTTCCTGGCCCTGGAGCAAGATTCACAGCCGCTTTACCGCTATTTAGAGCAGCGCAATCACCGACTGCTGGGCAGTTATTTTGAGTGCCTGTGGCAGTTCTTTTTTGAATTTAATCCAGATTGGCAACTGCTGGCTCACAATGTACAGGTAATAGAAAACAAACGGACATTGGGGGAATTGGACATCCTGGCCAGCCACCAGCAGACCGGGGCCACCCATCTGGAATTAGCAGTTAAATTTTACTTGCAGCACCCCCTCCATGACGGATCGTTAAGCCGACACTGGCTTGGACCGCAATGCCGAGATCGTCTGGACATAAAATTGGGCAGACTTAACGACAAGCAATTTCCTTTTTTAAGACACCCTGCTGCCATGAATACACTAATGGAGCGCCAACTCCCCGTGCCAAATCAACAGAACTTGGCGCTCAAGGGTTACTTATTTCACCAATGGAAAAACCCGTTTACCCTGCCCCTGGAAGTGAATAAACAATGCCTAATGGGGCAATGGCTGCACCAATCAAACATAAAACAATTGGTTAAAGGACATGAAAAATGGCTGGTCATTGAAAAACCGCAATGGCTGGGGGCGGTCATATCCTCAAGCGCCCCCCAAAACCCCCTTCTCTCAGCCAGTCAGGCAGCCAGTACGGTGCAACAACACTTTTTACAAAGCCTGCACAGACACGCCTTAATGCTGGTAAAAATGCAAAATAAAAATGGGGGTTTTATTGAGTCAGAACGATTTTTGATCGTGAAGGACGATTGGCCAAGCAGCTGAATGCCGCCGGAGCGGAATCATTAAAAAGTAATACTGGGACGTAATACAAACGCGGTCTCGGTTTTATCGATCAGCAAATTCCCCCGGTACTTTCTAGGAGTATCTCGCACAAAACCAATGCCCAGGGACACCACCCAGCCTTTTTTCTTGATGGGGATTTTTTTATCTATAATAAGCTGCTGCCCTATGGTGGCGCCAGAGTCTTTATTCATACGATATTTAAACTCGACACCGCCATTTTGTATCCAGGAATAGACATCCCCATGCTCCTGTACTCGCTCCCGCTTCACCGCCACATAAAATTCATCGGTAATAAGGGGATTATCATGAATCTTAAAACCAAATCGAAACGACCAACTTAATTTTCGATCACTTAATACCTGATCACCCTTTAGTTTCCATTCAAACTCCCCCCAGCGATCATCCACCAGCCTGTTTTTACGAATGTGCCAATGTCCGTAGCTGGCCAAATACCCCATGAAACCCTTACTCTGAATACCCGAACCATCGGCCGATTCATACTTCACCATATTGCCCAAAAACAGCGACAACGCATAAGGCTCTTCAAAACCTGCGGTGGCCACCTCCACTATATTAAGGTCATCGGTGAGCGTCACCTTGTCGTAGATACTCTCTTCGGCATAATCTTTGATTAACACACCCATGACGGGCAAGGGATTAATGCTGGCCTCCACCAGAACAAAACGCGGCAAATAAGAGCGGAAAAACAGATCCCGATACACTTCACTTTCGGAGCGTTTGCCCAGTTCGGGTATGGGAGAATCATCCAGAGTCTTGAAATAAGCGATATTGGTATAGTAGGGGTCAAACTCATGCTCCCACTCCCCTTCAGAGCCCAAAGCAGGTGACACTAAAAGCACGGCGAAAACCATTAACAAGAGCCGAAAATAAAAGAATTGCAGCGACATACCCCTCCCCTGAAAGCCGAATTATCGACTACTCATGGAAGTGTAGAAGGGATTAGGAAGGCGCGCCTGAGTTTGCAGATTTTTTTAGCAGCGCCATAACCACCACCATCAAACCGGCAAGTCCACCCAGAAAGTGAGCATCCACTACCACGTAACCGCCTATCATTTCGGAAACACTGGCATCTGAATACCAGGGAGTCTGCTCCCATAACAACTTAGTGGTAACGGCAAACACAACGAGGCTTTTTCGCCAAGGCTCCAGCCAGTGACTAAAAAAGGCCGCCATAATTAACAAACCATGCAAGACCCCGGACGCGCCCACATAGGTGTTTACCGAGCCATCTAAATACAAGCCCATAGAAATCACAATACTGGTGATCACATAAAATACCAGCCAACGCCAGGGGGCCCCGGCAGGCTGCATCCAGGCCACCATCAACAATCCACCGGCATTTAGCAACCCATGGGCCCAGCCCAAATGCACCACATGGGCGCTCAGCAATCGCCAATACTCTCCATGGCCAATGGCCTGGTGATCAAAACGCAATAGATTAGTAACCGACTCCCCCAACGAGGTAAGCAGTAACATCACCAGCAATAAATAGATGGGCCACAAAGCCACAGGGAAACGGGAAAGAAAATTAAGCATGAAAAAGCGTTTTTAGAAAAGATGAGCGGAACTGTATCAGCACAAGGAGAGAATGCAAAACCAGATGAAAGCAGTAGACAAGAAAAAACAAAGCCGACTATCGAACATCCTGACTCTGTTTTACTTGCCTTACTCAAATCCTAGCAAGGTTTTTTATGCTTGCCATGGATCTGATAGATTTTTTAATTTTATAAGCCTATGTCATGACCTTATTTAATTATTTCAAAGGGGCTTTTGGCCTCTTTATTAACTACCTGTTTCGAAGGCACGACTCTGACTGGCGGCCAACGCCTTATCCAAACCACCCAAGGCCTTCAACAAAGACTGACACAGGGGCACCATCCAGTTACACGTGACCGCAAACTCATGGGCAAATTTGGCCTCTTGCGGGTCGCTTCCGCTTGGCGCCTCGTCGTCTTCTAACAGCAACTTAATGCGTTTAACATTTAAATCTTCTTCCAGCATCAGGCTAATGTCTTCACGCCAATTTAACGCAAGCTTACTGACCAGCTTGCCCGCATCCAGGTGCACGGTTAACTCTTCGGCCAATAAGTCCTGGTTGCGAACCTTCACCGTGCCGGCATCGGGCTCCTGAAGTTCCACTTCCTCCCCCAGTGACCACTCTTCTGGCAGGGTATTGGGCTCACTAAGCCATTTAGTCATCATATGACTGGGGCTCACATCCGAGCTCACCAAAGAGACGGGCAGAGTGCCCAGGGTCTCCCGTAAAAAAGCAGTGGTATCGTCGGCGGACTTAGTGCTGGAAGACAATACAAACAACCAGCCCTGGCGCGGGAAAATAAGCACCGGAACACGCGAGGACTTAGTGAAAGCCTTGGGCAGCAATTCCAGCGTCAAATCGTCTTTCATCTGGGTACGAATTTTACGGCTAGGGGCATAACCCTCCGCCGCCTCAAATTCCTCCACCTTAACCTGTAAATATTCATTAATAACAGAAGAAGGCAGCAGGCGACGCTCTTGTTTTAACATTAACAACTGAGCGCCATGAGCCTCATACACCCACTCACCGTGATGCAAGGGAGCCACCCAACCTTGACTGCTTTGCTGTTGCGACAAACAGGGTTCAAATTCTTTTTTAAGCAATAAGTCCGACATGGCCTGAGCCTCGGGCAAGGGTTTATTCAAGACATACCAGATAAAATTCCGCACCTGCATAGACAAGTTCCCGCACAAAAGCGCGCATTATGCCTAATTACCCCAACCACAAACAAGTGCAAAATAACCCCAGCTTTATGGAAACCAGGAGGGCCGGTGAATGTGCAATTTGACAGGCCCGGTTCAAAATCTGGGCCGCTGGCCGTAAACTGGCGCAAATAAATAAGAAAGCAGACCATGAATAACCCACTTTCAAGCCAGCCCCCCAGTCTTATACTGGCCCTCATCCCCATCATATTCCTGGTGAGCCTGCTGGGATTATCGGTATATTTCTTTGCCGATGACAGCTCCTACGGGGCCAATCAAATTGCCCTACTCATGGCCACCGCCGTGGCGGCCCTGATCGGCCTGCACTATGGGCACAGCTGGCAACAGATGGAACAGAGCATCATTAAGGGCATTTCCAATGCCATGATTGCCATCTTGATTCTACTGGTGGTGGGCGCCTTAATTGGCAGCTGGATGCTAGCAGGCACCGTGCAAACCATGATTTATTACGGCTTACACATCATCAACGCTCACTGGTTTTATGCCGCCGCTTGCTTAGCGTGTGGCATTACCGCCATGAGCATTGGCAGCTCCTGGACCGTGGCTGGCACACTGGGCATTGCCTTCATGGGCATGGGGCAAGCCATGCAGTTAAACCCCGCCATCACCGCCGGCGCCATCATTTCCGGGGCCTACTTTGGCGACAAACTCAGCCCCTTGAGCGATACCACCAACCTGGCATCGGCCGTTACCCAGACAGAATTATTTAAGCACATTCGCAATCTACTATGGACCACTATTCCGGGTTTTGGCTTGTCGCTCATATTGTTTAGTTTGCTGGGAGACAGTGGCCAGCTAAATAATCAGCACAGCATTGAGCAAACCCTTAACGGCTTGCAAAACCACTTTGATATTGGCTGGTACCTGCTACTGCCGGTAGCGCTGGTCTTTGTATTGGCCTGGCGTAAGGTACCGGCCCTGCCCACCCTTGCCGCAGGCGCCATGGCAGGTTGTATCTTTGCCGCGATGTTTCAGGGACCCGCCATTAGCAGCTTTATTCAAGGCGAAAATATGGGTGGTACAGAGCAAACACTGCGCGCCCTGTGGACCAGCCTGTTTGATGGTTATCAGTCCAAAACCGGTAACGCTGCACTGGATGATTTGCTCAGTCGCGGTGGCATGAGCAGCATGCTCAATACCGTGTGGCTGATTATCTGCGCCATGGCCTTTGGTTCGGTCATGGAGCATGTGGGGTTATTGCAGCGCATCCTGGCAGCTATCCTCAACCGGGTGCGCAGCACCACAGGGTTAATTGTCTCCACTGTGTTTACCTGCATCGGCACCAACATCCTCACCGCCGACCAGTACATCGCTATCGTATTGCCCGGGCGCATGTACAAACTGGAATACGCCAAATACGGCCTGGCCAGTGAAAACTTATCGCGCACCCTGGAAGACGCCGCGACTCTTACCTCGCCTTTGGTGCCCTGGAACACTTGTGGTGCCTACATGGCGGCCACTTTGGGAGTGGCCACCTTGAGTTATCTGCCCTATGCCTTTTTTAACCTGTTTGGCCCGGTGTTATGTGTGTTGTTTGCGGTGACTCACTTTAGAATCATTGCGTTAAATGACAGCGAAGCCACCAGTCGCTAATGCCAGGCTGACCACAACCCATCTACAATAGCGTTAATTGCTCTATCGCAATGCTCGGGTAAACGGCTGTTTACCCGATTCCAGAACCCCCTCTATGAAGGCACCCCGGTGACATGTGGCCTCAAGGATCAAATCTTAGGGAAATAGCTGAATTTAAGCCTTACCACTATAAACACACCATTTCAACAAACTAACAGTGTACTTTTGTTCGCTCAAAACATGACACAGCGCACACTCCTCAATTGATCGCCATCACATTCTAGTGATATAACGGGGCTGAAAATACTAATTATAATAAGAGCCGCTCATGAAACTGCTGCCTCTCTCGCTTGCCTTGTTCTTTTCGCTGTTCATTTTTAACCCAGCTCACGCCCACACTGTGGCGGGCGTAGAGTTAAGAGAAACCGTGCCGGCCACCGCCGAGCGACCGGAATTAAAACTCAATGGTGCCGCCTTAAGAGAACTGTATTTACTGATTAAATCCTATGTGGGTGCTTTATATGTGGAGCAGCCCAGCAACGATGCCAAAGCATTACTGGCCAGCGAAACCCACAAGCGCATGGTATTCCATGTGATGATGAAACGCGTCAGTGCTCGCCGCATTGCCAATGCTCTGCAGGAAGCCATGGTGCTCAACCTCAACGAAGAAGAACATAAGGCATTAAGCAAGGACCTGGACAAGATGGTAAGTCTGTTTGAAGGCAAGATGCACAAAGGTGAACAGGCCTTTTTTGACTACTTGCCTGGCAAGGGCACCCGTATCACCATCAATGGCGAGGTGAAAGGTTTTATTGCAGGCAAGGATTACTTTAACGCCATGCTCTCCATGTGGGTGGGAGAGAATCCGGTGGGACGAACCTTTAAGGAAGAAATTCTGGGATCAAATCTATCCAAACACAAATCACAACTGGCCGATAACTAGTTATCCTAACGAACCCTGATGTTTGTTCCGTACATATCCAGGATACCGATCATCCCTTTTGCATACCCTGGTGCTAGTTCCAGACATCACCAGGATACCGGTCATCCCTGACCATAATGGGCCTGAAATATTTCCTGGCCCATTTTTTTTATCTGCATATCAATCATGGCATTAAAGGGTTTATTCAGTTCATCAAAGTCACTGGATCCCGCCAAATAATTACACGACAGCGCCACCGCCTCCAGGGTAGAAACCCCTCCTGTAATGGTTGACGAGCGAATTTGATATTGGCTCTTGGGCGCCCCCAGCAAATTTACAGCAGGCAATGCCTGCAACCACTCATTAACAAACCACATCTTTTTGGCTTTGCGCCAGGTGCCATCCAGTACAATTAAGGTATCCACCCGCTCACTAGAATCAGCACTGCGCCCCACCCGCCAGCTGCTGGCATTTTCGCCAGGGAACAATACCCGAATATTTTCTGGCTGTTTAAGCAACGCCTTCACTACCGCTTCGTTCGAGAAGTCCTCCCCCACCAATACATCAACCGGTGATAGACACAATTTCAAGATGGGCACGGTGGCCAACGGCTGTTTTTGCTCGGATGGGTGCTGTAGAATCAGCACCCTACAGGGGGCCTGCAGATTTACTAAATGTTCACACAGACAAACATTAAGCGGGCGCAAACATCGATTACATAATTTTCTTGGCATATGCAGATTTTATATCAGGATAAACATCTTTTAGTGGTAAACAAACCCAGCGGATTATTATCCCAGCCGGGCAGCATTAAAGACAGCGTGCACACCCGCTTACTGGAAAAGTTTCCATTTGTGGGATTAATTCACCGCCTGGACATGGCCACCTCGGGCATCATGGTGCTGGGACTAACGCCGTTTGCTCAATCCAGTATTGCCAAGCAGTTTCAAGAACGCCTTACCTTTAAGGTGTACGAGGCCCGAGTCTTTGGCCGCATGCCCGCCCCACAGGGGCAGGTTAATTTGCCATTACGCTGTGACTGGCCAAACCGCCCAAGACAAGAAGTACACAATGAAGGTAAAAGCGCCCTCACCCATTGGCGGCGACTGGCCCATGAAGATCGGTGCAGTCGTGTTGAATTAATCCCTCACACCGGGCGCTCCCATCAGCTGCGAGTGCACATGGCGTCCATGGGTTTCCCCATCGTGGGGGATTATTTTTACGCCCGAGGGGAGGCCCTTAATATGGTGAAGCGCCTGCATTTACATGCCAAGACCCTGCACCTGTACCACCCCATGTCCAAACAAAGACTGACGTTTAACTGTGAGGCGCCCTTTTAAAAAACGTCGCGCTACTTACCCTGGTATTGATCCAGGAAAGACTGAGGCAATACTGGGGTGGGCTTTTTATCTTCATCTATGGCTACAAAACTAAAGTAACCGGTAATAGCCTTAATACTGCCGTCTTCGTACAGACTTTCCACATACATATCCACCCTCACCTTGATACTGGTGCGCCCCACTTCCACCACATTGGCCACTAACTCCACCACCGAACCTGCCGGTACCGCATGTTTAAAATCGATGCGATCTGAGCTCACGGTTACGATATTTTGGCGGGAGAAGCGAGTAGCGGCGATAAAGGATATTTCATCCATCCACTGTAAGGCGGTGCCACCAAACAAGGTATCGTGATGATTGGTGGTATCGGGAAAGACGGCTTTGGTGACACACGTCCTGGCCAATGTTTTACGGTGATCAATGATTTCTTCTAGGGTCATGAACATCTCATTAACTGACGAACTGAAAAGTGGACAGCATGGGCCAAAGCACTTTGAATTTCCATTGATTTATTTTCACCAACAAAATGAAAGCTTTAAGGTTGTGCTGACTTAGGAGGGCCACTCAGACTGCCAAAACGCTGGCCATGTGTATCCTGCAAGAAAAAAGTGGCCTCTTGGGCCGCCAGCCAACTCACCGCATCCTGCTGTTTAAGCATCCCAATGGTGGCCAGACTGCCACTGACCAGGCAACGGGATGACACCACCGCCACCGTGGCACAGAATTGCACCGGCCAGCCGGTCTTAGGGTTGATAATGTGACAGTAACGCTGGCCATCCACCACCATGAAGCGCTCGTAATAGCCGCTGGTGGCAATAGCACCACTCATTAATGGAATTGTGACCGCGGCCTGGTTAGGATTTTCAGGGTCCCGTACCCCCATGGACCAGGGTTGGTCATTAGGCTGACAACCCACCACACAGATGTCGCCACCCAAATCCACCAAACCATGAGTGATGCCATGATCCAACAATACCTGGCGGGCACAGTCGGCCGCATACTCTTTCACTACTCCACCCAGATCAATTTCCATATTATTCGGTAGCGCAATTTTTTGGCCATCCCAGTGAATTTTGTCAAAACCCACCACGGGCAAAGTATCATCCAGTTGCTGCTGACTGGGCAGGCGAGACGATTTAAAATCCCAAATGCGCCGCAATACACCGCTGGTAATATCAAACAAACCATCACTAAGCTCAAAACAAATAGCCGCGTAATTTAATAAACCCGCGGTTTCGTCATCCACCAGCACAGGATCGAGTCCAGCTTGTTTGTTAATAAGAGACAGTTCACTGGTGGCTAAAAAACGGGAATATTTTTTTTCAAGACGCAAAACTTCTTGCTGAGCCATTTTAATGGCCCTGTCCA
>MAAD01000239.1 GCA_002162985.1 Bermanella sp. 47_1433_sub80_T6
TCTTCATCCAGCTCCACACAAGTAATGTGGCTTTGTGGGAAAAATAAACGTAATAAATGCACAATAGTGCCGCCCCCCAAGCCTAATACCAGAATACGCTTAGGCGGCGTGAGAGCAAAAAAACCTGGCAATAACAATAAGTCCCAAATAGCCCCATTGATGGGCGTATTTTTATTGTACTGGCTGTGCATCACTCCATTGGAATACAACCGCAAAGACGCTCCGGCACTGCGTACTTCATAGCGGGTATTGTCTTCTTGTTTTAAATACAGCAATGCCATTATTCAGCGGCTTCCTCTTTGGCCGCATTAGCCTGTTTGGCCATTTTCTCGGCCACCCGTGCCGCCGCCACCATGCCAAATGAGGCGGTCACCATGGTCGACGCCCCAATACCCCCAGAGCAATCCAGTTTTACGGTGCCATCTACAAACTGCTTTTGCTGACACACTGAGCCGTCAGG
This sequence comes from Bermanella sp. 47_1433_sub80_T6, assembly GCA_002162985.1. Lineage (GTDB taxonomy): Bacteria > Pseudomonadota > Gammaproteobacteria > Pseudomonadales > Oceanobacteraceae > Bermanella. The sequence continues at coordinate 461 of MAAD01000239.1, forward strand.
CTGAGGATAAATAAGCTGTTCAGTGGAATACACACAGGCTATGCCATAGTTGCGTTTTTCATTGCGCGAAAACCCGTATTCTCGGCGCAAGATGCTGCGCACTTTACGCGCTAACGGGTCGTTATAGGTTTTATTCAAATCCCCCACAGTAATGCGGGTGGGATCCGTTTGGCCACCGGCACCACCAATCATGACCATGGGGGTCTTGCGGCGATTACACCAGGCCACGATAGCAGCCTTAATTTTCACAGAATCGATGGCATCCACCACAAAGTCCATGCCTTGCAGGTGTTCGGTGATGTTATTCATAGTAATGAAGTCCATCACTGCCGTAACCTGCATTTGTGGGTTAATAAGGCGTAAACGCTGCGCCATGGCCTCTACCTTCACATCCCCCACACTGTTAGACAGGGCATGAATTTGGCGATTGGTGTTGGTAACACAAATATCATCCATGTCGATGAGCCACAGGTTCTCAAAACCACTGCGTGCCAAAGCCTCGGCCACCCAGGAACCCACGCCCCCTATGCCCACCACCGCCACTCGAGCGGTTTTGAATTTTTCTAATGCTGCCTGCCCGTATAAACGGGAAAGACCTGAAAATCTATCTTGGTAGCTCACTAAAACTGGCCCTCGGTTATCTGCGGCAGATTATACCAAGCTATTCCTTCAACGCCGACCGTTGTGCTTCTTCTGCCAAAAAGATGTGCAAGTCGGCCAAAAACATCGCTATTTAGCACGATCGCCCTACAATCCATTGCCAAGCAATAATCATCCATTAAGATGTGTATTTCGGCCTATACTAAAATAATAAAACCCATGGACCAGTGCACGATGCATTAATGGCGTGGAAGGTGAAGTTGTGAACAAAGTCGTACAATTTAACACCGGCTCAGGTTATAACCTGTCGGTACTGGGTGACCAGCCCTACCCCTCCTTCGAATTACGCAATATTGTGCGCTATTTTGACCAATCCCCGTTTCATGACAGCGCTGAACTGTTGACCCATATTTCCGTGGATAAAGAGCAGCTGAACGAAGCGTTTTTGCCCGCCTTCAAGGTATTGGGCGCGCTTAAGTACTGCTCTCAGCACTTGGGGCCGGTGGCGGGCGCTCAAATTGGCAGCACCTATCAGGTGAATGACCTGGGGGTATTTGGGTATGCCGTGGCCTCCAGTCAAACCGTGCAACTGGCACTAGAGCTGGCCGACAAATACAATTCATTGATTGGCAATCTGCTTAAACGGGAAAGCGAGTTTGAAGCGGATACACTGGTCTGCAAGCTCTACAATGTGCAAAACATCGACAACGAAACCCTGTCCTTTTTTGTGGCCCTGGGGGTTAGTGCCCGCATTCACATTGCCCGCAGCATCTTTGGTGATGACCTTAATTACGCAAGCGTAGCCTTTACCTTTAACGATGAAAAAAATCGCGAGTTATACGAAAGCCTGTATGGCTGCGAGGTAGAGTTTAATGCCGAATTTAATGGCTACAGCTTACACGCCAAGGATTTAGCCCGCCGCGTAACCGATGGCAATCATGCCAGCGATGCCCAGTATTTACCTTACTGCAACGAACTGCTGGACACGCTTAAGCAAAAAAACTCCATGGTGAATGAGATTCAGCAAATTTTGGTGAGCTGCGCCGGGGATTACCCGGATATTGAGATGCTGGCCAGCGCCTTTAATATCAGCTCTCGCACCCTGCGCCGTCAATTATCTAATTTGGGCACGTCGTACCAAAAGGTACTGAATAAAGTACGCTGCCAACTGTCTATTGAGTACCTTACACGCACCCGTATTAGCATCGAAGATATCTCTAATTTAATTGGTTTTAGTGACGTTACAAACTTTCGTCACGCCTTTAAAAAATGGGTGGGCAAGACCCCCAGTTTTTACCGAAAAACCTATCAAATTCAATAAATTGACATAGGTCAATAAGCTACCCCACAAGGGGTAGATGGCCAAATCTCACCTGACCTAAAAGCGCCATTCTCCGTACTCTCATATGACTACAAATACGTAGACACAGAGGGTACTCATGAAAACAATAAAAAAACTTCAATTAGCAG
>MAAD01000326.1 GCA_002162985.1 Bermanella sp. 47_1433_sub80_T6
TGAAGAAGATAAAGCCCTGTACGAAGAAACCTTACGTGAACGTATTGCTAAGCTGTTAGGCGAAAATTACTCCGATAAAGCCACGCAAGTGGGTGAAGAGATGATGCGCAATTTTGAAAAACGCATTATGTTGCAAATCATCGATCATCAGTGGAAAGAACATTTGGCCACGATGGATCACTTACGTCAGGGTATTCACTTACGTGGTTATGCTCAGAAGAATCCCAAGCAAGAATACAAGCGTGAATCTTTTGATCTGTTTAAAATGTTGCTTGAAGATATTAAACACGAAACCATTCGCTATTTATCCCATGTGCAATTTGTACGTGATGATGAAGTTCAGCGCATGGAAGAAAAAGCCCGGGTACAGGCAGCCTCTCAACAGATGCAGTTTGAACATGATTCAGCATCGGCCATGACTGAAGCGCCACAGCAACCTCAAGAAGGTGAGCAAGCGGAAACCGTGGCTCAACCCTTTGTCCGTGACGGTAAAAAAGTTGGACGTAACGACCCTTGCCCTTGTGGCTCGGGTAAGAAATTTAAGCAATGCCACGGTAAACTGGCTTAAGTTTTAGATCCTGGTGTCTTAAGTTTCAAATTAATAGGTGGGCATTGCCCACCTTAATCATTTTAGAAAGAGATAAAAAATGTCGGTAAATTTGTCTGTATTTGATGCCTTTCATCAAATTAACGGTTTGAAAATTGGTTTTAGTAATGCGGGAATCAAACAAACCGAACGACAAGACCTTGTAGTGTTTGAATTAGCCGACAGCGCCACCACCGCCGGTATCTTTACTCAAAATGCCTTTTGTGCGGCCCCAGTACAAATTAGTAAAGCCCATCTGCAACAAACTAGAACCCAGTATTTGGTCATCAATACCGGTAATGCCAATGCCGGCACAGGTGCGCCAGGTTATCAGGATGCTCTGGATATTTGCCAAACTTTAGCAGATGCCAAGGGCGTTGACGTGACGTCTGTGTTGCCATTTTCTACCGGCGTGATTGGTGAGCGTTTACCAATGGATAAAATCACTGCTGCTATACCCGATGCGCTTAAAAATATGGATGCTAATAAATGGTTTGAAGCCAGTCGTGGCATTATGACCACGGATACCTTGCCCAAGGGGACATCCACCCAGTTTGAATACCAGGGCAATACTTTTAGCATATCAGGCATCTCCAAAGGAGCCGGCATGATTAAACCTAATATGGCTACTATGTTGGGTTTTATTGCCACGGACGCCAAGGTGAGCAAGGAAATATTGCAATCCATTTGTCTGGAGTTGGGTGAAAAGTCCTTTAACCGCATCACCATAGATGGTGATACCTCCACCAATGACTCATGCATGCTGATTGCTACGGGTGTCAATGACGCCCCTGAATTAACGGATAAAAACGATGCTTTTTATGGGGTATTAAAAGACCAGTTGGAAAAGGTATTTATCTGTCTGGCCCAAGCTATTGTGCGTGATGGGGAAGGGGCTACCAAATTTGTAAGCATCAATGTAAATGGTTGTGCCAATAATGCGGAAGCGCTGGATATTGCCTATACAGTTGCCCATAGCCCTCTGGTAAAGACAGCCTTGTTTGCATCAGACGCGAACTGGGGCCGTATATTGGCGGCCGTGGGTCGCAGTAACGTAAAAGATATTAAAGTAGATGATATTCAAATATATCTTGATGAGGTTTGCATTGTTGAAAATGGTGCACGCGCACAAAGTTACACTGAAGAGGCGGGCAGTGCCGTCATGGCTCAAGATGAGTTAAGCATTAATATTCACATGGGGCGGGGTGATGCCACTGAAACGGTTTGGACCACAGACTTGTCCCATGATTATGTGAGTATCAACGCAGATTATCGAAGCTAATACTCATGAAAAAGATTGAAGTAGTGGCGGCCGCCATTTTGTCTGAATGTGGTCAGCGCGTATTTATTGCCAAGCGAAATGCTAATGCCCATCAAGGTGGGCTTTGGGAATTTCCGGGTGGTAAAAAAGAGGCGGGCGAATCTGCAGTCGTTGCTTTATGTCGTGAGCTGGAGGAAGAAATCGCTATCAAAGTGGTAGTCTCCCAAAGTCTAATCAAACTTAGCCATGACTACGGCGATAAACTTGTGGAGTTAGACGTTTATAAGGTCACTGAATTTACTGGTGAGCCAAGGGGGGCTGAAGGACAAGAAACTTGTTGGGTACCACTGAGTGAGCTTAAAAACCTCGAGTTTCCTGCTGCAAATCAGGAAATCATCCAGGCGTTATTGCAATAACGCCTGCATTTCCAATCTATAGTTCTAGTGCAGAGAATTTGAATCTATTTGCTTAAGCTGCTCACTCATCAATTCGTCTTCTTCACTGCTTCCGGGTATAGCGTGACCGTCACTGGCCCACTCTCCTAAATCGATTAGCTTGCAACGTTCTGAGCAAAAGGGACGGTGCGGTGACTTTTCACCCCATTCCACTTCTTTTTGGCAGGTGGGGCAGTTAACTTTCATCTTGTTGGCTCATTTTTAAAAATTCTTGGTGAAGGCTGGCCACCTGTTGATGTAAATGATTGAGGTCTTGATCATTCACAAGCACATGGTCGGCATGTTTAAGACGCTCTGCGCGTGGTAGCTGAGCATCAATGATTGCTTGCACTTGCTCCGGAGAATTATTGTCTCGAGTGATGGTTCGCTTTATTTGTAATTTAACGGGCACATCGACCACGAGCGTTTTGTTGACCAGCTTATTTTGCCCAGATTCAATCAGCAAGGGAGAAGCCAAAATAACATAGGGGCTTTGAGCATCCTGCAAACCTTGAATAA
>MAAD01000122.1 GCA_002162985.1 Bermanella sp. 47_1433_sub80_T6
CCCAGATCCTTAACCAGGCGACCCAAGCGATCTTTTATCATGCGCCCTTTGCCTGGGGTACCCTGCAACCAGTCATCATAGGCCAGTTCGACCCCTTCCAGACCTTGTTCGTCTATGTTGGTGAAACCCACCACATGACTGGCCACTTCTGCCGCCGGATAGAAACGTTTAAATTCTTGCTGCAAACCTACGCCGGGCAACTTTAAGTCTTGAATTTTTTTCGCCATCAAGGGATTCATGTGGCGCTGTAAATAAATAAATTCTTTATTCTGGTTTTTTTTAAGTTTAGTGAGCAGTTGTTTAACATTGATATTCAGATACTGGGCCAGTGGGCGTATATCAATCTTATCTTGAATAATTTGCTTAGGGTTAAGCCATACGCTCTTTACCGGTGTACTCACCGCCAGGGGCTCACCATTGCGATCCACCACCATGCCACGAAACGCCTGCAATTTATGATCTCGCACCGAACGCCGCTCACCCTCGCCCTGCAAGAAGTCAGTCTGCAACACCTGTAGCTGGGTTAAGCGCACCAACAATATTGCAAACAGCATCAAGCCAAGTGCCATTACTGTGTAATGTCGCCAGCTATTATTGCTATTTGCGTATTGATTTTTTGATGCCACTTAGTTTTCCGTGTATTGCTATTTTACCGGCGATCTAACTGAATCACCCGGGTGTTATTTTTATTAGGGAACGACATATTCAATCTTTGTCGCGCCAACTCCTCCACTCGACTGGGGGCCGCCAAGGTGCTGTACTCCAACATTAAGCGACCGTATTCCTCTTGCAATAGAGTGTGATCATTTCCCAGTATTTGCCATTCATGAGCCAGTTGGCGATTTATAAAACTGGTATAAATAACCGCCAATGCACTGAGCATCAATACCATGGCAAAAAATTTCCCTCGTAACCCCGCTACAACCACTGTCGCCACTACATTTCTTTTTGCGCGATACGCATGATGGCGCTACGGGATCGAACATTTACATCCACCTCGGCTTTGCTGGCTTTAATAGCTTTGCCGATGTGCTTTAATTCTTTAGGAAAGTCTTTTTCCATAATGGGAAGATCCGGTGGCAACTGGGGGCCTTTTTCTTTAGCTCGAATGAAATGCTTTACCATTCTGTCTTCCAAAGAATGGAAACTAATCACCACTAATCGACCCGTCTTGCACAACATATCCGTGGCCACTTGCAGACCATTGGTTAGATCACCCAACTCATTATTCAAATAGATGCGCATGGCTTGAAAGCAACGAGTGGCGGGATGTTTGTTTTTCTCCCACCTGGGATGGGCCACCTTAATCACCTCAGCCAAATCCAGGGTGCGCTCAAACGGCTCTTGTTCACGACGCTGCACGATGGCGCGCGCTAAACGACGACTGCAACGCTCTTCGCCAAATTCGTAAAACACATTGGCAATCTCTTCTTCTTTGGCCGAGTTAACCCACTGAGCAGCGGTTTGTCCGACTTCGGTGTTCATGCGCATATCCAGCGGGCCGTCTTTCATAAAGCTAAAGCCTCGCTCCGCTTCATCTAACTGAGGGCTACTTACCCCCAAGTCCATCAACACGCCACTGACCGCCTGACCATTGCCATGGTCGTTAACCATTTGCTGCATATCGGCGAACGAACCGTGACAAATCTGAAAACGACTATCGGCTTGCTCAAGTTCTTTGCCGGTGGCAATGGCTCGAGGGTCTTTATCGATGCCAATCAAGCGACCGTTGGCGGATAGCTTTTCCAGAATCAGCTGGCTGTGACCACCACGCCCAAAGGTGCAATCCACATACAAGCCGTCGGCGTCCACGACTAATCCGTCCACCGCTTCGTGCAACAATACTGTAATGTGTTCGCTCATATGTGCTCTTCTATAAACTTAATTTTTAACAGCCCTCTTACAAGGACAAGTTCATCAACTCTTCTGGCAGTTGAGTGTCTTCACGCATAGCTTCAAGGTAGCTTTGACGGCGCTTGTTCCAGTGCTCTTCATCCCACAGCTCAAATTTCTTGCCCTGCCCCATCATAATCATCTTTTTTTCTAAACCGGCATATTCACGCAGAGGAGCGGGCAGTAACAAACGCCCATTGGCATCCATCTCTATATCGGTGGCGTGACCTATAATTAAACGCTGAATTCTTCGAGCGGCAGGATTAAAACTGGGCAAAGCTTCGAGCTTGGCTTGAATCGGCTCCCATTCATTTAATGGATACACCATCAAACAGGCCTCTTCTGTATCAATCGTAACAACTAACGCCCCATCGTTGCACTCATGCAACAATTGACGGTAGCGGGCGGGGACGGCCATACGGCCTTTTGCATCCAAATTAATATTGTGCACGCCCCGAAACATGATTTTATACCTTGATTCGCTTATTTAGGCTGTTAATTCACTTTTTTACCAAGGGAATCCACAACAACCCACAATTACCCACAAAACAACACTTCTGCACACTATAGAAACAGAACCCTTGTATTGCAAGGCGGTTTATGGGGATATGAGAAATTAGGCCGGTTTAA
>MAAD01000272.1 GCA_002162985.1 Bermanella sp. 47_1433_sub80_T6
CTTGTGACGTGCCGCTGGGTCTTAATTTTAATCAGGTTCAGGTCTATACCTTTTTGGCGCTCATGGCACAGATCACGGGTCACAAACCCGGAATTGCCTATCACAAGATTGTGAACGCGCACATCTATGAAGATCAGCTGGAGTTGATGCAGGATGTTCAGCTTAAGCGTGAGCCGTTTGCCTCCCCTAAGTTAATCATCAATCCGGATATTAAATCCCTTAAGGACCTGGAAACCTGGGTCACCATGGATGACTTTGAGGTGCAGGGTTACCAGCACCATGATGCCATCGCGTACCCCTTCTCGGTTTAATTCCTTGTCACCCGCTAACACTGCCCAAACCTGGGCGGGTTAGTGGGGCCTGCACAGTGCTCAATGTCTTCTACACTTATGGCTTAAGGAAGGTCATTGGCAGGAAGCTACCATGCTGGAACTCAGCCCAGAGTCATCATCCACGCAGTTGCACAGTAAACCCAAGCTCTACCTGTATTCTCAACAAAAACGCCTCACCCTTGAGTTTGAACATTGGCTTAGCGCTTTTGACTGGCAATTGGGCAGTACGTTAAACGATTTGCGTCATGCTTTGCTGGATGATGGCACCAATTTTATTTTGTTGGATGTACGCCACGCTCCGCAAAGTATTCTAGAGCAAATTCGTTTCCTGCATGAGAACTTCCCCAAGCACTTGCTGGTGACCGTTATCGATGAGCAGTACCTTTCCTTGGGGCAGGAGTCGCTGGAGATGGGGGCTGACTTATATGTGTGCCAGGGTCATTGCAGTGCCCAGGGTTTATTCATGCAATTACAGTGTGCGGCCCATCAAAAAGAAAGAAATTCAGTGCGTTTCAATAATGACTATTTGCAGGCCGGTGCCATCGGCCAGGCTCTTTTTTTAGATCGTCTCACTCATGCGCTCATGGTGGCGTCGCGCCATCAATGTCACACCGGGGTATTATTGGTGGGGCTGGATGATTACAAAAAATTGAGCCAGAAAATGTCCCTGGCAGATGAAAAGGCACTTTTACAAACTGCCTCACAAGCTATTGTCGGTGCCATTCGCAATAGTGACAGTCTGGGGTATTTAGGTCTTGGAGTTTTCTCCGTGTTGCTGGAAGATTTGCAAGACGAAGTAATGGTGGCCCATATCGCTAAAAAAATTCAGCATTTATTTACGTCCCCCTTGGTCATCAATAATACAGGTGTGGATATCAGTGTGAGCATAGGAGGGCACCTTTGTTTAGGGGATGAAATAGGGGCCCAAGCCATGCAACTGCAAGCGGGTATGGCGTTAAAACGTGCGCAAAAAAACGGTAAAAAAAGCATGTATTTTTACCAACAGAGTTTAAATTTTAAAACCATGGCGCGCGCTAACATGGAAGAGGGGGTGATAGCAGCGCTAAAAGAACAGCAGTTGTTTTTGCAGTACCAGCCTATGCACAGTGGTAAGGGGCATCAGATAATTGCCATGGAATCCCAAATTCGCTGGCAACATCCCACTTCCGGTGTAGTACTGCCGGATATCTTTATCGGTTTAGTGGAAGACAGTGGCTTAATTATTGAAGTTGGCAACTGGTGGATTCAACAAAGCCTATGGCAATTTAAACACTGGCAAGTATCGGGTTGTATTGAAGCCCGTCAGCAAATATTCATCAGTATCAGTGAAAAACAATTACGCTGTGAAAGTTTCATTAATATGCTTGTACGTCAGTTGGCACTTAATAAATTGGCGTCAGAGAAAGTGGTATTGATGATCAACGAAAAAACGGCGGTGAGAAATGTTGAGCAACTGCAAACCTTAAGTAAATACGTGCCCGGAATATGTTTGGCGGTCTGTCTGTGTGATTTTGCTAACGGCTACAGTTCGTTAAGTTATCTCAGGGAAATAGATGTGGATTATTTGTGCCTTGATGAAAGCTTTTTTCAGCACATTTATACCGATCAAAGCAAGATGTCGGTGGCCAGAATCATCATAGATATTGCCCATAACTTGGGTATAGAAGTGATGGCCCGTGGCGCTCATAGCCAGTTGAAAGTGGATAAAATGCAGTCTTTGGAAATTGACATATTGCAGGGGGAGTTTTTCTGCGCCCCAATATATGGCGACTTATGGCCTGAATATATACGTAAATCGGCCGGCTGAGGGTTTTACTGATATTGCAAACTGCCTGATCACCGCACGGCAATAACCCCCGGTAGCGCTGCAAGTCAGCCCAAATTACGTTAAACTGGCGCAAATTCTATTTGGCCTGGCTTTCATGAAAATTGTTTTAATTGCTGCATTTGCCCAAAATCGCGTGGTGGGTATCAACAACACCCTTCCCTGGCATTTACCCGAAGATTTAAAATACTTTAAACGCACCACCTCGGGCAAGGCAATTATTATGGGTCGTAAGACTTACGACTCCATCGGTCGCCCATTGCCAAATCGTACCAACATCGTCATTAGCCGTAACAGTGATTTTCATGCAGAAGGTGTACGAGTCGTCGCCTCCCTGGAGGCCGCCATC
>MAAD01000317.1 GCA_002162985.1 Bermanella sp. 47_1433_sub80_T6
CACACGTGTCGCGATTACGGGTGCCAAGGTAGCCGTAAAAATAAACGGCAAGGTCCAGCCGCAATGGCAAAGTTTAGATTTAATCATGGGTGACGAACTGGAATTAGGGTACGCCACCCACGGCTGTCGTATTTATTTAGCGGTGGCCGGTGGTTTTAAGATAGAAAAGCAATTTAGCAGTAACAGCACAGTGGCCCGTGAAGGGGTGGGTGGTTTAACCGGTAAAGGTTTAGCCAAGGGTGACAAATTGGATTGCCATGCGTTGATTTGTCAGGCGGATCTCCACCAAAGTCTACCACCAACTTTACGCCCCGAGTATAGCGATGTGGTGACGTTGCGAGTGATTCCAGGTTATCAACAAGCGTATTTTTCTGATCATGAAAAGGCTATGTTTTTTCAAAATGAATTTAAGGTCAGTGAATTATGCGACCGCATGGGTTATCGCTTAACCGGGCCCCAAGTGAATTGTGATATTGAAGGGATTTTATCCGAAGGCATCTGCCTGGGCGCCATTCAGGTGCCTAAAGATGGCCAGCCTATTATCTTAATGAATGACCGCCAGACCATAGGCGGTTACCCAAAAATAGGGTCTGTGTTGAGTCTGGATTTGGCAAACCTTGCACAACTTACCCCAGGGGGCTGTGTAAAGTTTGAAGCCATCACCATAGATGATGCCCATAACTTATTGGCCCTGGCCCAACACAAATTTGAAAACAGCACAGCTGAGCCAGTGGCTTAGAGAGGATACATCATGAAATCTAAAACAACGGCTCAGCAACTTAGCATCGACATCGAAAACATCCTGGTAGAGCGCAACCTGCGTGGCATGAAAACCGTACAAGGTGCGTTAACCTCGGGTTACGTATTGCGCGCCGTGCAACTCATGTTGCCCATCCGTGGTCGAGTATTAATTGGCACCGGCTTTCCTGTGGTGGATACCTTTGAAACCGACGGCCCGGTGGGCGCCATTGCCTTGTATAAAGCCTTTGAAGCGCTGGGCGCCGAGCCGGTGATTGTATGTGGCATGCCTTTAAGTGGTGAGCTGGAAAAAGACTACCGAGTACATCCGCTTAAGGTGGGCCCTCACGAAGAGCGTGACCATGAAGCGCTCGCCGCGTTGCAAGAATTAAAGCCTGAACTCATTGTTTCTATCGAACGCCCAGGCATGGCCAGCGACGGTCACTACTACAATATGCGTGGCGAAAACATCAGCGATCGTGCCGCCTGTTTCGATACGTTTTTACAGCATGCGCACTGTCCCACCATTGCCATAGGGGATGGCGGCAATGAAATTGGCATGGGTAATATTCAGGAGGCGCTAAAAGATTTAGACATTCAAGCCTCTGCCACCGAGTGCACCGAGTTGGTGATCGCCGATGTATCCAACTGGGCGGCCCTGGGATTAATTGCCATGCTGGATTGGTTAACCGGCAAAGATTTGTTGGGTCAACTGGACTCCATGGCGGTGCTGAAATTTTTGTCCGAGCGTGGCAGCGTAGATGGCGTGAGCCGTGAAAATACGCTTACCGAAGACGGGTTACCCGCTCAAGACGGCATCGATTTAATTCAACGCCTACGGACAGCCATTGAACACAACAAGTTGGCCATCGAGACTCCTTAATGCGCATTCGCAATTTAGAGACATTTGTAAAGGTCGCCGAACTGGAAAGCTTTCATGCGGCCGCCAAGGCGTTGAAAGCCACTCAGCCTACGATCTCTTCTCGGGTTGCCGCTTTGGAGGCGGACCTGGGTGTGTCGTTATTTCGTCGTGATCAGGGGGGCACTACGCTCACCAGTCGCGGTCGTCAGATGTTGCCCTATGCGCAACGCCTGGTGGGCATCAATGTGGAAATGAAGGCTCAGCTTAAACAGGATTTAAACGAGGCTGGCAGTGTACGCATTGGCATTGCCGATACGTTGGCACAACTGTGGGTGAGCCCGTTATTAAAAAAATGGCGCAGTGAATTTCCCCATGTGGAATTTGAAGTGGTCATCGACATCAGTGACAGTTTATTGCAGCAAATTGGTCGCCACGAATTGGATATGGTGCTCATGGTAGTGCATCCGGAAAGTGACATTTTATTAAGTGAGCACCTGTGCAGCTACCGCCAGGTATGGATGGCCTCTAATGAATATGTTGAGGAAAAAAACCTGGCCAATGAGCCACTTAATTTGTGGCAGTTGTCCCGTTGCTCGGTGTTGAGTTTCCCCCGTAATACTCAACCATGGCGTTACCTGGATGGCCTGTTTTCAGTCATGGCCGAAGACAGGCCCATGTTGCATACCTGCAGTTCCGTGAGCCACTTAATGAATTTAACCGAACAGGGTTTGGGGATTTCATTATTGCCCGAGCCCTTGGCGGCACCGTTATTGGCGCAAAACAAGCTCACCATTCTAAATACGGCCGACGAAGTATCTGTGCCAAACATTGATTTTTGCTGTGGCTGGCGCGTGGACGATGAACGCCTATTGCCAAAGCTACTGGCCGCCACCGCCCGAGAAGTCATAGA
>MAAD01000003.1:0-2506 GCA_002162985.1 Bermanella sp. 47_1433_sub80_T6
GACATCTTGATCTTGTAGTACTCGGCCACCATGCGCTGAATGTTATCAATACTGACCTGCTTGTCCTGCAAAGCCAATAGGTCTTTTAGACTTTCTTTGATAAACGGCAGGGTAATCTTTGAACCTGTGAAGGCTGCGTTGGCAATCACCCGTTTTAGGGCCCCTTCCAGCTCACGCACATTGGAGCGAATCTTTTGTGCCACAAAAAAAGCCGCTTCATGGGGAAGGTCAATGCCCTCCTCATCGGCCTTCTTCATTAATATGGCCACTCGGGTTTCTAACTCGGGAGGCTCTACCGCCACCGTAAGTCCCCAACCAAAACGACTCTTGAGCCTGTCTTCCAGACCCACAATCTCTTTGGGGAAGCGGTCGCAGGTAAGGATCATCTGCTGGCCGCCTTCTAATAAGGCATTAAAGGTGTGGAAAAACTCTTCCTGGGAACGCTCTTTACCGGCGAAAAACTGTATGTCATCGATTAATAACACATCGATAGAGCGGTAATAACGCTTAAATTCGGTAATGGCGTTGAGCTGCAAGGCTTTTACCATGTCGGCCACAAAGCGCTCGGAGTGCAAATACACCACCTTGGCATTGGGGTTTTGCTTTTGAATATGATTACCCACCGCCAACATAAGGTGAGTTTTACCCAGGCCTACACCGCCGTATATAAACAGTGGGTTATAAGAGCCCCCTGGGTTCTGCGAGACCTGCTGAGCGGCCGCATGAGCCAACTGGTTGGACTTGCCGGCCACAAAGGTATCAAAGGTGAAGCGCTGATTTAAGCCGCTCTGGTGTTGAATACTGCCTTCCACCTGAACTTCACGGCGTTTCTCTATAGTAGCAGGAGCAACCGCTGGTGAGTTTACCTTGGCTTTATTAGAGACTGGTGTTCGGGCAACTTTTTGAACCACCGCCTCGGTACGTGGAGCCGGTCGAGAGGCTGGTGCTAGAAAGGCAGGTTTGCTGGTTTGACCAATGTCCAGTTGCAAGGGCAACAGTTGCCCACCATTAAGCTCACTTAATAAAGACTCTATACGCGTTAGAAACTTATCTTTTACCCAGTCTTTTACAAATCGGTTAGGAGCAGACACCACCAAACCCTGCTCAGACTCATTGGCCCGCAGCGGTCTTATCCAGGTATTAAACTGTTGTGCCGGCAACTCGTCTTGCAAACACTTTACACATTCTTCCCACAATGCCAGCACGGCGGTACAACTCCATTAATTTCGGTTGGCTATTGTACCTAGATTGCCTTAGTTATCCACAGATATGTGGTTGCAAGCCCTGTGAATTACCTATGGGCAAATTAGGGATGGAATTGTTAATAACTCATGACATGCAGAGGCATGTGTATAACCCGCCTATTTATCCGCACCTTGTCCTCGTGTTTTACCAAGCTTACTGACGCGTAATACAGGCCTTATAAAACCGGCAATGCCTTGATATTAAAGGGATAAAGAGGCTTATCCACAGAAAAGTGCCTGCTTAATAATAATAACAATAGTAAATAAGAATAATATATATATACATATACTTAATATTCTATAAAGATCTTAAGAGCGGTAAGTCAGAAAAATGAATTAAAATAAATATGGGTTCAGACTGAAAGATTGATTGAATCTGTTGGCTATTTTCAATACAATCCGCTCCCTTAAATTTTATTGATTATTCATTTCGAGATACGGTTATGAAACGTACTTTTCAACCAAGCAATCTAAAACGTAAGCGCAGCCACGGTTTTCGTGCTCGCATGGCCACCAAAAGCGGTCGTCAAATTCTAGCTCGTCGTCGTGCCAAAGGCCGTAGCAAGCTTTCTGCCTAAGAATATGTCCGACACGAACTTCCCTCGCCAGGTTAGGCTACTGACCGCTGGGGACTTCAGTCGGGTATTTGAACGAGCAGACGCCAAAGCCCAAACATCGCAACTCCTGATCCTTGCTCGACGCAATGATCTTGGAATTGCCCGAATGGGTTTAGTTGTGGCGAAGAAACACGCGAAACGTGCGGTTGATCGCAATCAGATCAAACGCATCGTTCGTGAGAGTTTTCGTCATCACCAGTCCGAGTTAGAAAACTTTGATTGTGTTGTACTGTCCCGCAATGGTGCTAAAGACTTGGATAAACTCAAGTTACGACACATGGTTGACCAACTTTGGACCCGGCTAGGGCAAAAATCGAATGGCAACCGTTCCAGATCAAAACAGCGTAAAGCCTGAGTTCACTCTCGCGGCGAGCATTTTAGCGCTACCAGTTCGATTTTATCGTATTGGTATCAGTCCAATGTTACCTAGTCGTTGCCGACACCTTCCTACTTGTTCAGAATACACCCTCGAAGCATTACAAAAGCATGGTCCTATTGATGGTCTGTGGTTAAGTATGAAACGTATTGGTCGTTGTCATCCCTGGGGTACCCATGGATACGATCCAGTTCCTGATAAAAAATTACCTTTAAAGAGCTAACGATAATGGATCCAAGAAGAGGAATCATTCTAGTCGGCATTGCGAT
>MAAD01000003.1:2514-3410 GCA_002162985.1 Bermanella sp. 47_1433_sub80_T6
GCGATTATATCGTACATGTTGATCTTGAAATGGAATGACGATTACGGCCAACAAGCAATCGCCACCAGCGCCGTACAACCCGTACAGCAATTTACTAATACCGATGTACCTGTGACCGAGCAGGCTCCACAGGTACAAGCATTAAGTGTGCAAAGCGCTAACAGCGATGCGCCTGTCATGATGGAAGATGCGCCGATTGTGGCGACTGCGACCACCAGCACACAATGGGTTGAGGTTCAGACCGATGTGCTGGATATTCGTATCGACCCTCAAGGTGGCGATATTGTTTACGCAGCCTTTAGAGCCTACCCACATTCCATGGAAAACCAGGACATTCCCTTTGTATTACTTGAGCAAAGTGGGCGTCGCACTTACGTCGCACAATCTGGCCTGGTCGGTAAAGACGGCATAGATAAAGCCGGTCGTGCTTTATTTTCGGTGCAGCAAAACAGCTACACCCTGGGCGATGGAGAAGAAGAACTGCGTGTGGTGCTGACTTATCAACAGCCCGGCGTCACCATTAACAAAGTATTTAAATTCAAGCGTAACGACTACCTGGTTCAGGTGGGTTATGAAGTGGCCAACCAGAGCAGCAACACCTGGCAAGCTAATTTCTATGCACAATTTAAGCGTGACCAAAGCGCGGATCCTTCTCAGATGGAATCCATGGGCATGAACTCCTACCTGGGTGCCGCGGTTACTCGTCCTGCTGAACGTTATTTTAAAATTGATTTCTCCGACATGGATGAAGGCGCTTATAAAGAGAAAATCTTAGGTGGCTGGATTTCTTTCTTGCAGCACTATTTCATTAGCGCTTGGGTGCCTAATAAAGATATGGCTCACACCTACAATACTCGTAAAGCCGGTGAAAATTATTTAGTGGGTTATTACGATGA
>MAAD01000044.1 GCA_002162985.1 Bermanella sp. 47_1433_sub80_T6
CTGTAATCTGTGGTGATATGGGGGTGAGTGAGCGCACTGCCCAGCTGTGTCTGGTGTGGGACCTGACTAATACGCGTATCGCTGTTTACCCTTAAACCTTCTTTTTCGATGCCGCGATAAAATGTCAACGCAGCCTTAGGCGCCTGTTTAAGGGCCGATAAGGTTTGTGTATAGGTTATTGACTGAGACAAGGGGCGTTAGTCCAAAAGGGTTATTTGCTGCACATTATAGCCAGCTTAAAGGAGGGGAAAAAGCACATCGTTGCAACAGTGCTTTTCACAGTGGTAATAATCGGATTTTGGGGCGGCTATTTATTGGCTGGCCCATGTCAGTTATCACATCACTGTCCCCGCTGCATCCCTGCGACAAAGGCCATTGACGTGATAACTGACATGAGCTGGCAGTCGCTTTAGGTTCTGCCCAAAAAGATGTGAAGGCGTCAAAAATGTTAGCAAAGCCCTTCTAGTGTGCTGCTCACCGGTCTTTGTCGCAGGGATGCAGCGGGACCGGTGGGCAGAACACTTGAAGGGCTGGACCTAAGCAGTGGCAGCTATTAGCGTTTAAAGTCGCTTGCTCTTTTTCTTCTGCGCCTGAGCAAACAGGGCCGCCATGCCACCGCCACTGGTTTCGCTGGCTGGCGGCGCACTGTGAGTACGTTGCGGTGCACGTCCTTTGGATTTACGCTCCCCTCGCGGAGTGGCTTTCTCGGCCTGGTAATCCTCGGCGTTATCGCTCATGCGCATGGACAAGGCGATGCGTTTACGCACCACATCCACTTCCATGACTTTAACCGTCACCACATCACCGGCTTTAACCACTTCGCGTGGGTCATCTATGAATTTGTCGCTCATCATGCTGATGTGCGCCAATCCGTCCTGATGCACACCTATGTCGATAAAGGCGCCAAAGGCGGTGACGTTAGTGGCTACACCCTGCAACACCATGTCATCTCGTAAGTCCTTTATTTCATCAACACCTTCTTTAAATTCGGCGGTGACAAATTCGGGGCGCGGATCACGGCCGGGCTTTTCCAGTTCTTTTAAGATGTCTTTTACGGTTAATAAACCCACATCTTCGCTGGTAAATTCGCTGGCGTTTACTGCCTTCAAAAAGGCACCATCGCCCATGATGGATTTCACATCACGAGATGCATTGGCACAAATTTGTTTCACCACCGCATAAGATTCAGGGTGAACCGAGCTGGAATCCAGCGGGTTCTTGGCATTGCTGATTTTCAAGAAACCGGCGGCCTGCTCAAACGTCTTGGCACCCAGACGGGGAACCTTTTTCAATTCGGCACGACTTTTATACACACCGTTTTCTTCGCGATAAGCCACGATGTTGGCAGCGATGGTACTGTTTAAGCCGGATACTTTAGTAAGTAACGGCACCGAGGCGGTATTCAAATCTACGCCTACCGCGTTCACACAATCTTCCACTACGGCACCCAATGAGCGCGCCAAGGCAGGCTGGCTTACATCATGCTGATACTGGCCAACGCCGATGGCCTTGGGTTCAATTTTCACCAACTCGGCCAAGGGGTCTTGCAGGCGGCGGGCAATAGAGATGGCACCACGAATGGTCACATCCAAATCCGGAAATTCTTTAGCGGCCAATTCAGAGGCACTGTACACAGAGGCACCCGCTTCGCTAACGATGATCTTCTGTACTTTTTTAAGCTCGGGATTTTCTTTTAACAAGTCCCCCACTACTTTATCGGTTTCACGACTGCCAGTGCCGTTGCCGATGGCAATTAGGCTCACGTCGTATTTAAGACACAGGGCTTTCAGAATCGCCTTACTTTGCGTCACCTGGTTTTTAGGAGGTGTAGGGTATATCACCCCGTGATCCAGCACTTTACCGGTACCATCCAGCGCCACAACCTTTACACCGGTACGCAAACCAGGGTCCAAACCAATGGTGGCCTTGTGGCCAGCAGGGGCCGCTAACAACAAATCTTTAAGGTTAGTGGCGAATACATTAATGGCTTCGTCTTCGGCGCTGTCACGCACGCGGCCGATGAGCTCTGTTTCCAAATGGGTAAGCAATTTTACCCGCCAGGTCCACTTCACTACTTCCGCCAACCAGGTATCACCGGCACGGCCTTTTTGTTCAATGCCATAAAAGCCAGCCACCATGCCTTCACAAGGGCTGGGGGCCAGACGGTCACTTGGGTCGCCCACAATTAAGTTGGCAGAAAGAATACCTTCGTTACGGCCGCGTAAAATGGCCAGCGCGCGGTGACTGGGCACCTTTTTAAGGGCTTCATCGTGTTCAAAATAATCCTGAAATTTGGCCCCTTCATTTTCTTTGCCGGTCATGACACGAACGCTTAGAGTGCCTTCGGTCCACAGGAAGTTTCTGAGCTGCTGCAGTAAATCGGCACTCTCGGCAAAACGCTCCATGAGGATAAACTTGGCACCATCCAGAGCCGCCTTAATGTCGGCAATGCCTT
>MAAD01000324.1 GCA_002162985.1 Bermanella sp. 47_1433_sub80_T6
TTCGCGGCGGCGCTATTTGCAGTAGAATTACGCGCCATTCTTAATCAGGTATGGCGGTCCCCCCCATGTTGCGAATTGCCCAAGACGCGTTAACGTTCGACGATTTACTCTTAGTACCCGGTTACAGCGAAGTTCTGCCGAATGACGTGAGCCTGAAGACCAAATTAACCCGTGATATCGAATTAAATATTCCCCTAATTTCTGCCGCCATGGATACCGTGACCGAGTCACGTCTGGCCATCAGCATGGCGCAAGAGGGCGGTCTGGGCATTATCCACAAGAACATGACCATAGAGCAGCAAGCGGCCGAAGTTCGTAAAGTTAAAAAATACGAATCCGGTGTGGTGAAAGATCCTATCACCGTGCCCAGCATGACCACCATTCAAGAGCTGCTTGAAATCACTCGTCAAAACAATATCTCGGGTGTGCCCGTGGTAGATGGCAATGACTTGGTCGGTATCGTCACCGGTCGTGACGTGCGTTTCGAAACCAACCTGGGTGCCTCGGTTGCCACCGTGATGACCCCAAAAGAAAAGCTAGTAACGGTTAAAGAAGGCGCCAGCAAAGAAGAAGTACAGAGCCTGTTGCACATTAACCGTATCGAAAAAGTACTGGTGGTAGATGGTGCCGGCAAGCTGGTGGGTTTAGTGACGGTTAAAGATATCAACAAGGCGCAAGCTTACCCAAATGCCTGTAAGGATGAGCTGGGTCACCTGCGTGTAGGTGCCGCGGTAGGTACTGGCCCTGAAACTCCCGATCGTATTACTGCATTGGTTAAAGCCGGCGTAGACGTGATTATCGTTGATACCGCTCACGGCCATTCCAAGGGTGTTATCGATCGTGTTCGTTGGGCCAAAGAAAACTTCCCCGAAGTACAGGTAATTGGTGGCAACATCGCCACGGGTGCCGCCGCTAAAGCCTTGGCCGATGCCGGCGCCGACGGTGTGAAAGTGGGCATAGGCCCGGGTTCAATTTGTACTACGCGCATAGTCGCCGGTGTTGGTGTGCCGCAGATTAGTGCGGTGGCCGACGTGGCCGCGGCACTGGAAGGCACAGGCGTTCCTTTGATCGCAGATGGCGGCATTCGTTTCTCGGGCGACATGGCCAAGGCCGTAGTGGCCGGTGCGTACGTGATCATGGCCGGCTCATTGCTGGCGGGTACCGATGAAGCGCCAGGTGAAGTGGAACTTTACCAGGGTCGTGCTTACAAGAGCTATCGCGGCATGGGTTCGTTGGGTGCCATGGGTCAAAGCCAGGGTTCATCCGACCGTTATTTCCAGGATGCCAAGGCCGGTGTTGAAAAGTTGGTGCCAGAAGGCATCGAAGGCCGCATCGCGGTGAAAGGCCCCATGGCCAACGTGGTACACCAGATGATGGGTGGTTTACGTTCTTCAATGGGTTACACAGGTTGTGGCACCATAGATGAGATGCGTACTAAGCCTGAATTTGTGAAGATCAGCAGCGCGGGCATGAAAGAGTCCCACGTGCACGATGTGCAAATTACCAAGGAAGCGCCTAACTACCGTACCGGTGGCTAGCCCCAAAACCTCTGCTTAGGCGGAGGTTTTGATCTTTAAAGAATTTTTTTAGCCTGTTGTTCATTCAACAGGTTTTTTTCATTTTATAAACGAGGTTTTTATGACCGATATTCATTCACAAAAAATCCTGATTCTTGATTTTGGTAGCCAGTACACTCAGCTGATTGCACGTCGTGTGCGTGAATTAGGTGTGTTCTGTGAAATCCGTTCTTGGGATATTAGTGGCGCCGACATTGAGGAATTTAATCCTAAGGCGATTATCCTTGCTGGTGGCCCTGAGTCGGTAACCGATGCCGACGGCCCTAAGGCTGCGGACATTGTTTTTACAATGGGCTTGCCTGTGTTTGGTATTTGTTACGGCATGCAAACCATGGCAGAGCAGCTGGGCGGCAAGGTTCAGGGCTCTAGCATTCGTGAATTCGGTTATGCGCAAATTAAATCCGAAGGCGACAGTGCCTTGTTTAAAAATATTTCCGATCACGTTAACGATGACGGCGAAAAGTTATTAGACGTGTGGATGAGCCACGGCGATAAAGTCGTGAAGATGCCTGAAGGCTTTGAGCTAATGGCCAGCACCGAAAGCTGTCCCATTGCCGGTATGTATAATGCGGATAAAAATTTCTACGGCGTACAGTTTCACCCTGAAGTGACACACACTTTGCAAGGTGGCCGTATGCTGGAGCACTTCATTAAAGACATCGCTGGCTGTGAAGGTTTGTGGACACCAGCCAACATCATTGAAGACCAAATTAAAAAGGTTAAAGCGCAAGTAGGCGATAAAAAAGTCTTGCTAGGGTTGTCGGGTGGAGTGGATTCATCTGTAGTGGCAGCACTTTTACACAAGGCCATCGGCAAGCAGTTAACCTGTGTATTTGTTGATAACGGTTTGCTGCGTAAAAACGAAGGCGACGCGGTAATGGACATGTTTGCTAAAAACATGGGTGTCACTGTGATTCGTGCC
>MAAD01000271.1:0-2476 GCA_002162985.1 Bermanella sp. 47_1433_sub80_T6
AAGGGAGTAGAAGTCTTGTTTAAATGGACGGGCATTGAACTGTAGGAGGACAGCCCCTGCCCGAAAAATCGCTCACGGGGTGAGCTCGTACCGGATTGACATCAATTCACGACTACAGCTCCATAGGTAATGGTTATCCTACGGAGCAGCAGTAAACGTTAATGATTAAATCATGCGCTTCAACACATCGCTTTCTTTATCATCCAGCAATCTGTGTTTGGCGACACCCGCCAAATGAAGTGATAACAATACTAAAAAAGCCCAGGCAGTAAAGCTGTGTATTTCATGACAGATACCATTCCAGTATTCACTCTTGGCGGTAATGTCCGGCACAGAGAATAAACCAAACATATCCACACCACTCACATATTGATAAGTGCTATTCATGAAGTAACCCGACACCGTCATGGACACCATGGCCAGGTACAACCCTATGTGCACCAGGTGGGATAAATTATGCTCCCACTTTTGCAAACCGGCAGCTGGGGCAGGCACCTTACCCTTAGCACGAACCGGCAAACGAATCATCACCAACAATAGCGCGATCATGCCAAAGGCTTTGTGCAACGGATACAGGTCGTATTTGTCGCTGGCGTCGGGATCGATTCCCGCCATGTAAAAACCCACCGCCAATAATGTCATGATGATCATGGCCGTGGACCAATGCAAAAAGCGCATGGGCTTAGAATATTTTTCCATTGTTTCGCTGATATTCATTTTAATTTCTCTCTCTACTATTTTTATTTTTTAGTTATTTTGCTGGCTGAACATGGGCAAGCACCTGCCCCACCATGGCCGCCACTCGGTCCTGCAGAGCGGCGTTGCGAATGTTGCCTTGCTCATCAAAGGCTTCATAAGATGCCGGTACCGCCACCTGAGAAGGCACTACCAAACTGCCCACACTGGTTAATATGTCGCGCACATGATTCAGGCCACGAATACCGCCCAAACCACCTGGAGAAGCCGCCATGATACCCACGGTTAGCTGCGCATATACCGGGCTGTAACTCTCATCCTTGGCCGGACGCGATAACCAGTCGAGGGTATTTTTTAAAACCGGCGACAAGGAGCCATTGTATTCAGGGCTGGCAATCAACAGGCCCTGAGCACTGGCGAACAAACCACGCAAATCTCTTAATGCCGCCGGTGGCGCCTGCTGCTCCAGGTCTTCATCAAACAAGGGCAATGGGTAGTCGGCCAAATCCAGCACGGTAACTCGAGCCCCTTGCTCTGCTGCACTTTGTGCGGCGGCATTGATCAACTGCTTGTTCCAGGAATCCTGACGGGTGCTACCGGCAAAGGCGATGATGTGGGCTTGTTTAGAAGTGGCTTGGTCCATGATGGTTCCTTTAAATTCTGCTGTTGGCTAAGTGATGGATGCATTGTGCATGCTATTTATTTGAACAAAAACAGAATAAATGCAAAGCTTATGTGCATCAGCGCACAGAAGTTATGAGTCACGATGAAAGAAAGCAACAACTGGGAAGATATCCACATTGCCTACCAGGTGGCCAAACTAGGTACCCTGTCGGCGGCCGCTGCCCACCTAAACGTGCACCACTCAACGGTGTTACGCCATGTGGATGCCCTGGAGACCCGCTTAAAGTGCAAGTTGTTTCACCGCCACGCCAGAGGCTATAGCGCCACCGAGGCGGGCCAGTTACTGTTTAAAGAGGCACAACAAACCCAGGAACGCTTTGACCGAATGCTGGGCAAGCTGGCTGGTCAGGATGCACAGTTGTCTGGCACCCTGGTGATTACCACCGTCTCCAGTTTGTCGCCCATCTTAATGCCCATCATTGCCCGCTTCATTGAGCTGCATCCGCACATCCAGGTGGAACTGGTGGGTGGCAGCCGTATTTTTAAGTTGGAATATGGGGAGGCCCACGTGAGTGTGCGCCCTGGCGCTCAACCTAAAGACCCTGATTACGTGGTGCAGTTGCTGCAGAAAAATCACTCAACCCTGTATGCCAGCCAAGCCTATGTGGATGAATACGGAGGATTGGCGTCCCTTAAGCACGTTGACGGCCATAAGTTTATTGGCAGCATTCATCCGTTAAACAATATTCCCATGATGCGTTGGCTCAATGACCATGTGGATAAGTCGCAAATACAGTTTCGGGGATCCGACTTTGGCTCCATGATGGATGCCGCCATCAATGGCTTAGGCATTGTGGGGGTGGGCAGTAATATCGCCGATACCAAAACGGGGTTGCTGCCGTTACTGCCGCCACCAAAAGAGTGGGACAATGATTTGTGGTTGGTGACGCACAGGGATATTCATCACAGCCCTAAGGTGCAGGCCTTTACTAAGTTGCTGAAGAGTATGATGGGGGATGATTAAATAGCATGGGTCTGGGTGAATTGTTTTGGGAGCAGCCAGCCTAGAACTCCAACAGAAATGGTAAGCGGCCTCGACAGATTAGCTTAGGGTTTAATGGTTCAGTGTGAGGGTTCACAGCGACCTTACACTGAA
>MAAD01000271.1:2487-3658 GCA_002162985.1 Bermanella sp. 47_1433_sub80_T6
GCAGGCAGCCTCGAAAGATTGGTAGTGGACCACTCTTCACTGCCCTAACTTAAAGCCCATCAAACTCGCAAATAGCGTACACATCAAAGCCTGCGGCTTTCAATTTTTCAGTGCCATGCAAATCAGGTAAATCAATTATGGCCGCCACTTCTACCACTTGCGCCTTTAAGCGTGTCACCAATTCACAAGCCGCCAGCATAGTGCCACCGGTGGCGATTAGGTCATCAATCAACAATACCCGGTCGTTTTCATTGAAGGCATCTGTGTGCAGTTCAATTTCGGCCTTGCCATATTCAAGGTCATAGCTTTGGCAAACCGTATCAAACGGCAGCTTGCCTTTTTTACGCACGGGCACCAGGCTGATACCTAGCTCATAAGCCAACGGCGCACCCAGAATAAACCCCCTTGCATCCACCGCGGCAATGGCGTCTATTTTTTGGCCCTGGTATCGATGCACAAAGCTGTCGATGATTTTTCTAAAAATAGCAGGGTCCTGCAACAACGGCATAATGTCGCGAAACATGACGCCGTCTTCGGGCCAGTTTTCCACTGTGCGAATTGCATTCTTTATTTCATCTTGATAGGCCGACATACCATTTTCCAGTTACTAATTTAGCAGGTGCCAGTATACCGTAATCGTTAAAAATGTGCCTTAAGCAACATGTTCACGTTATTTTCATTTACCCCGTCGTTGTGGAATTTATTGGTCCAGTTTACGTACTCAATGCCCACATAGAGTTTTTTTGAATAGCCTATTATTTTTGCCACATCCATTTTTAGCTGCGGGGTAAAGTTGGTGCTGGCGTTGTCGTTTAGGTCGGTTTCGTGATCCATAAATCCATCAAACATGAAGTCGTACCCGGCCATATTAAAGGGTAAACCCCACACCAGTGTTAATTGCTGGTTATCGTCTCCTGCATCGTTGAGGCGCTGATATACACGCACACTAAAATGTTTGAAGCCGGGTAAATTCAAGCTACTGCCCAAACCCACTAGGTAATTGTCACCCAGGCTACTCATCTCCCAGGTGGTGGCCAGGTTAATATCCTTCACCAAGCCATCCCCTAAAGAGGCCAGGGTAAAGCTGGGGCTCAATTCGGTGTAGGTGCCCGCACCACCGTCATGGATTTCTTTCATACGGTCCACAAATACAAACAAACCACCCCAGCTG
>MAAD01000197.1 GCA_002162985.1 Bermanella sp. 47_1433_sub80_T6
CACTCTACCGGCGATGGCATTTGGTGGGCTTGGGTTACGGTGACTACCGTAGGTTATGGCGACATAGTGCCGGTGAGTACCGCCGGGCGAATATTTGGCGCATTATTAATTTTAATGGGCATAGGGTTGTTTACTATGCTCACCGCCAGCTTCGCAGCCTTTTTTATGGCCGAAGATGAAAAAGAAATCCGCCAGCAACAAGCCGATAACATTCAAAAACTAACCGTCGTTGAACAAAGGCTAATGATGCTGGAAGCCAAGCTCGATACCCTACTCAGCGACGAGCAAAAACAACTGGCGAAAAAGCACCAGGAAAATAAGTAGCCAACAAAGCCTCCCGATTGGCCTTTTTGCACTTATCCAAATGCCGCTTAATCTCTTACTATGGGCATTTAATCCAAAAGAGCACACCATGGCAGACAAGGCATTTAAATACTGGCTACTGGCCTTTGTGGGCTCCTCCCTTTTATATTTAGTGATTCGCAGCATGGGCGACATTCCGCTTGAATGGCTGCCTAAGTCTATTCCTATTTTGTTATTAATTGCCTTGGCAAAAAATACCCTGCAAGGAAAAACCCAAACCCTCATGTTAGCGGCACTGGCCTGCTCGTTGGCGGGAGATATATTACTGTCGTTTAAAGGCTTGTTTTTACCCGGCTTAGGGGCATTTTTAGTGGCGCAGGTAATTTATTGTGTTTTGTTTAGCGGTCAGTTTAAAAAAAGCCGAAACGGCTTTATTTGGCTAGCAGGCGTTGTCCTTTACGCGGTGAGCATGGGCAGCTTCATTATCCCCAATACAGGGTCACTTAGTTGGGTAGTAGGCATTTACCTGTTGGCCATTTCTTGCATGGCCATTAGCGCCGGCTTTCGAAATGACCCAAATTTTATCTGGGTAGCATTGGGGGCATTTATATTTATGCTAAGCGACTCCTTGATAGCCATTAATAAATTTGTGCAACCCTTCCCCTACGCCGGGGTGGCCATCATGGTGAGCTATTATGTGGCGCAGCTGATGATTACCCTGGGCATTATTCGCCATCATCTGCAACAACAAACAACCAGCCAAAGCTCGCCGTAAATTTTTCTGGCCCTGGTCTATACTCTTGAATAACCAAGGAGATTGATCATGGCCATCAGCGATCAAATTCAAAATTATTATGAATTTAGGGTGATTGAAACCCTAGCGGTCCTCGCTAAACCCAAAGGCTATACAGATGGTCAGATGGTGGACCTGGCCTGCCTAGCACTCAATAACCTGCCTACTCGCTATTTTCGCCACGAGGTGGATCTGGCTTTTTATATGTCGGCCCACGAGCACGAAGAAATTAACCGCCGAGTACGGCAAGCGGTGAACGATGCCATCGCCTTTATAGAAAGCCATAAGGCCAATAGTTAATCGGGGATTTTAAACAAGAAGATGACCGCAAGGATCCTTGCGGTCAAATAAACTAGTACCTATACGCAATGTTTAAATTGTAAAAATTGATGCCGTTGTTAGGCAACTTAATGCTGTTATTTGAATAGTGCTGTAACTGCAACGACCAGCTGGTTTTTTCACTGAAAAAGCCGCCCACCGCCAAAGAGTTTGCAAATTGAAAGTTGGTGCTAAACTGGCGACCGTCTAATTCGGTACGAGACAATACGCTTATGCCCACCGAGGTTTCGGCGAAACTAAACAAACCTTCCTCCCCCCAGTTAAAACGAAATACAGGGATCATTTCAACTACATTCACCACCCCTTCCTGGCCATCCACATTCAGACTCTGCCAGTAGTTATACCCCACCAGATAATAATGATTAAGACGCACATCGCCAAAAGTAGCGATAGTCTCTTCCGGGTGCCAACGAAAGGCCATTTTAAAACCGGCCACGCTGGGCCCGGACATGAGTGAGCCGCTCACTTCATCGGCGCCCAAGGGATTACTCATCATGGTTAATGCAAGACTTGTGAGCATGGCAGCGCGCCAGCCCCAGGTTTCCATGGGGTCTTTGTTGAGACTATCCCCTTGTTCCGCCATCGCCGGGCTGGCCAGGCAAAGGGTTAACAATATTATGATAATTCGATGCATTTTTTTTCCATTACAGCAGGGCCTGCGTACAACAAAGCAAGCTTAAAGCCAATCCTTGTTAATTTTGTGCACGACTCTCGCCTAATTTAGGGCGTAATTCATGGGTATGGGTTTGATTAAAAACCGAGCTGCATTGTACCTATATTATAGAATGTGAACAGACACTCATATTGCAACAATGTATTTTATTAAAGGGGAGCAACAAACAGATGAAGGAAGTGGCACAGAAGTTCTAATTAAAAGTAAAACATTGCTGCAAGGGCTTGCCCCATGCAGCAATGTTTTATGGTATTAAGCGTTTAAGTTCAACACTTGTAGCGTGTCTTTACGCACGGTTTGTAGCAGCTTGGCATCGTCAATCAAGGACTCGCCGTAGGATGGAATCATGGTCT
>MAAD01000160.1 GCA_002162985.1 Bermanella sp. 47_1433_sub80_T6
AGTCTGGTAAATGGCTCATTGCCCTTTTGCATGTTGATGCCCTGAGCCAGCATGGCTTTTTGCATGGCACTGCCCAATGCATTCACCAGAGGTGTTCTGAATTCGATGACCCCTTGCTGTTTTGCATTGCGATAACCCAAAACACTAGTATTTTTACGCTGATCCACCACCAACAACTCTATGGGTATTTGCAATCCTTTTAGATGCTCAAAAGCAAATGACGGCATCACTTGTACTTTTTGAGGCCCCAATGCGCAGCCAGCCAAAGACAGTACCAATAAAAGTTTACCTAGATATTTCATTAAAACGCACCTCCTAGTTGAACATACACAGCATCTGTACCCAAGGTATCAAGACCTTTGGCGATGCCCACTCTAAACCTTAACGCCAAATTATAAACCACCGTGGTGTCTATAATGGCCTCTAAGCCCAGGGAAGAATAAACATCCCCCATATTTTCACCTTCATTCCATACCATGGCGTTATCGGTAAAAGCCCGTAACGACCACCCGGAAAACCCCACCGGAGGAATCATCATATTATGGTCTGACCAGGAAAATGGTAGTCGATATTCCAGGCTGTATAAAAGCGTATTATCGCCCTCCAGCTCCGCTTGACCATCATTAAATCCACGTAGCGCATACTGCCGTTGTTTCAGCTGGATACCGGGCCCAATGTAAACATCACTGCGCTCGCCACCCAGCTTAAATGGCGAGTTACTGGAAAAACCCAGGCCTAAGAATAATCGTTGCGCAATGGTATGCCCTGAATTTGTCGTTTTATAGTAACGGCTATTCATACTTATAACCTGCCCAGTGTAATGGGTATTATCGGCAGCATCGGCACTTTCCACCGACGCACTAAACTGCCAGCCGTCAACGGCATCGGCAGCGTTGAGTGAAGAACTTAGTCCATCATAAATTAAACCCAGTGCCAGCCAATTATCATCTTCCTCAATGCCGGTAAAGGTGTCCGTATCGGTAAACCGTAATTCTGTATGAGAGTTAATATAAGCCACATAAGGGTAAAAACTATCTGCCACCGCTAATACAGGATGCATATAAGCAGTAAACCATTGAGAGGTGTACTCACTGATATTAGCCACAGAAAAATTACTCAAATTTTGTTGTAAC
Source organism: Bermanella sp. 47_1433_sub80_T6 (assembly GCA_002162985.1). Classification (GTDB taxonomy): domain Bacteria; phylum Pseudomonadota; class Gammaproteobacteria; order Pseudomonadales; family Oceanobacteraceae; genus Bermanella. Next base: position 1,134 of record MAAD01000160.1, read on the forward strand.
CCTAAGATCCAGCGACCATCATAAATATAATTGAAATCCACCAGAGTCTGTTCATGTTGGCTCTCATAGGTAAACTGGGCCAGATATTGATGGTTAGCCAGGGCATCCTGTCCACTGGTAAAAAAACCCACTTCGGTCAAACTATCCTGTGACAAGTACACGGGAAACCAGTAACTGGGCATTAAACTTGGCAAGGGGTTATAGTTTTTGTCTGAATCCAAGTCCAAATTGAAAGACGGTAAAGGTTTAACATCATCAAACTTTTTTGAATACAAATCAGGGTAACTATTCAGCTTAACCCTCACCAGCTTGTAACCCTCTTCGCCGTAGGATAATGCCACCGCGTTGTCAGCTGAATTCGCAACCAACTGTTTAAATCCGCCCAAACTATGACTCAAGCGCACGCCAGTTTTTCCATCGGGCGAGATTTTATATATTTCCGACTGCCCCAACTGGGATTGAATATAATAGATATCCTCACCGAAAAACTCTGGGCGGGTTTGTACCTCAGCATCCGACGTGAGAGCACGCCATTGCCCCTCCCGCCAAAGATATAGGTTCCACGGCCGTTGAGAAAACTTAATGCTGGCCACAATGTCACCAGAATCACTCACATCAAAAGACGACATTATTTGATCGGGCTGTCCACGCCAAAGCTCTTTCAGTACTTGCCCGTTGTTATCCAGATACTGTAAAACGCCCTCACCACTTTCATAATGCAAAGCCAGAATACGTTCATTGTTAACCCATTTGGCCATTCGATAGCGCCCACAATGGCTTAAACGAGTTAACGTATCCTGGTTAAGCAGATATAAATCGTAGTACTTACCATATTGACCACAATGCTCAAGTTGGCTGATCAACACCTGCCCCGTGCCATTCACATCCATGCTGGCCAATGAATTTAGCGGCATCACCGTCTGCTCTCGCCCTTGCTCATAGTGATACAGGTTAACGCCTCTATTCGCATCGATGGCAGAATACCAATAGTCTTGTCCGATACCCTTTGCTACCGTGCCATAGGCCAAATGTTCACCGGATAATACTTGTTCATCACTGGATGACTGCTGTGCGATACGCTTTATCTGCGGCAAAAAATAACCATTTAAATAGTTCTGAAAATCAGGCCATAGCTGCTCCAGACTTTTGCCGGTTATTAAGATGGGGTTGGAATCCACTCGGTAAGGCAGCAGGTTATCGCTGTAATTATTAATGAGTTTATTGATGGCTTGCTCGCCATACACATCGTGAATAAAGCGAAAGAAATACACACCGTATAAATAAGCGGTGTTAAAAGGCCAATCATGGCCATTGATGGTATTAATACGGCTTAAGGGTTTTATGCCTGCCAGGACTTCCTGGCGCATCATCATCTGAAAACCATTGGATTGGCCGCGGCCCACTCCGGTGGCATCATCGGTTTCCATATAAGTCGCCAGGCCTTCCTGAAACCAGTTAGGGTGCAATGCATTGGGAAACAACAATAGATAGCGGCCAAATACCTTGCGCAACCAGGCAGGGGTGTCCAGTACCTTATCGACATGCAAAATATGCGTATATTCATGATGAATCAACATCTGCAGCCAATCATCATAAACCAACAACTCACCGTGAGTGGGCGGTTGCATATACAGGGTCATAGCATTATTGGGGATAGGACTGGCGAAGCCATTGGCCTGATCCACCTCGTCTAGCAAAATCACATGGGTTTTTTGCTTGGGTTGCCAATGAAAATAAGCCGACAAACTCTCGTGACTGCGTTCGGCCAAATAATCCACCTTACCCACAAAACCTTTAAGGTTTTGTGGGTAGTGAATTAAAAAGTGTTCACTTTCATGGGTTTTCCAATCAAGGCCTGGATCGGCTGCATTAGATTGAAAACTGCACAGAAGCAACAAACAACACCATGCTCGATTAAACATTTTCCTGCGCACGAATAAATACCCATTCCTTAACGTTAGATCGTTCTTCACTGAACTCATACCCTGCGATATTAAACTGTTTGATATCTTCAATTTTTTTAATACGATTTTTAATCACATAAGCGGCCATCATGCCTCGCGCTTTTTTTGCATAAAAGCTAATAACTTTAAACTGGCCGTTTTTCTCATCCTTAAATACCGGCGTAATAATTTGAGCATTTAAGGTTTTTTTATTAACCGCTTTAAAATATTCGTTGGAAGCCAGGTTTAACAACACATCCTTATTGGAAAGCTGCTCGTTAAGCTTATTGGTGATGCTGTCCCCCCAGAATTCGTACAAGTTTTTTCCGCGAGAGTTAGGATACTTAGTGCCCATTTCCAAACGGTATGCCTGCATGAGGTCCAGAGGCTTCAGCAACCCGTATAAACCAGACAGCATACGCAAGTGAGACTGGGCAAACTTCATATCACTCTTGCTTAAAGAGTAAGCGTCTAACCCGGTGTACACATCGCCTTTAAAGGCATAAATGGCGGGACGAGCGTTTTGGCTACTGAAAGGCAATTGCCAATGTTGAAAACGACTGGTGTTTAAATGGGCCAATTTTTCACTAAGGCTCATTAAGCTCGCCACATCAGCCGGGGATAATGTCTTCAATTGTGCGATTAATTCTTGAGCATCCTCCAGCATTTCAGGTTGCGAGAAATCCGTTATGGGCAAGGGTGTTTCGTAATCTAGGGTTTTTGCAGGGGATACCAGCATTAACATGGTTTAAGTCCTGGGAATATCGGCCAAATATAAAGGCTTGTTCTGTGATTATTGTGAGTTTTATTGAGGTGTATAGTATCTATTCGTTGCCAAGCACAACAGCAATATTCGTAAAAAAATCCTGACCGGCTCACACTCGTAATCAGCCCAGCTCCCAAACTCTGTATCATTGAAACGGAATCCGGCCTATTGCCATCCTTACTAAACACATCTTAGGGGTTAGGCGGGACAGTACTGAGCTAGCGGTTGTGAATTTTTGGCAATTACGCCATGGTGGCAGCAACATGATTTAGAGCGGATTTAACTTTCGTGGACATTGTTTATTTAACACTCATGACCGTCCTCACCAGTGCCTTCGCCGCCATATTGGGCCAGGGTGGCGGCCTTTTACTCATGGGGATATTGGCAGGTTTTGTCCCTGCTCCGGCCCTCATTGCCGTGCATGCCGTGGTTCAGGCCAGCAGTAACGGCAGTCGGGCGTTTCTTGCCCAAAGGGACATTAAATGGCCTCTTATTTTACCTGTTGCCGTGGGCATTGTAATAGGGGCAGGTCTGGTTTTACCTTTTATCTCCATTGTAAATTGGCAGTGGATGCAGGCTGTTATCGCACTCTACATTCTTTGGCTCACCTGGGGCCAAAGGCTTAATTTACCCAAGATATTCAACATCAACAGTAAACCCGGTTTGCCTTTCATTAAGTTGGGGTTTTTACAAGGTAGCCTGGGTATGGCATTGGGGGCAACCGGGCCACTGGGGAATGCCCTACTGTTATCAAAAGGCCTAAACAAAGAAAGCATAGTGGCCAGTAACGCGGTCATCATGCTGCTCAGCCATCTGATTAAAATACTATTTTTTAGCCTAATGGGAGTTCAACTGCTCAATCATGCACTACTACTATTGTTTCTATGCATTGCCGCCACCGCAGGCTCTTTTGTAGGCACTTACCTTCGCAAAAAATTCCCAGAAGAAATATTTTTTCCAATCTTCAAAGGCTTGCTTACCCTGTTGGCCATTCGCATGTTTTTACTGGCTTTTTACTAACCCTATTCCACCGCCAACTTGGCAAACATCTTATTTCTAGTTAAGCTGAATCAAAATATATAACGGTATAAAAATGAACATCAGCGAGCTCATTGACCAATTTGATCACATCGTCACTCACACCCAGCAACTATGTTCGAGCCTTAACGGTCAGGAAAATCCACACTGGCTGCCTTTAAATGAAAGTGAGCAACAACAAAAAACAAGCCCTCTGCAAAAGGCTCGCAGCATTTACCAGGATTACTGGTATCAGGATGGCCAGGATGGCCGTGAAACCCGCAGTTGCTTTGGGTTAATTGCCGCCAGTCCACAGCAAATTCAGCTGGCCCAGGATATAAATCAGTCAAAAGAGCGATTTAAGATTCAGGTCAAGGAACTGCAAAAGAGTCACAAACAGCAATGGCTAGAGTTAAAAGGCACTCTGGCTTCTCGTCATACGGGCATCCGAGATGACTTGCACTTTTCGGGCTTAAGTCGCTTGCACCTTAAACAAACCTGGCGTCACATACCGGTCATAGACAGAACTCCCTGTCGTGTGGGCTTTAACTGGTATAACTCGGGTCGCAGCATTCAGAAAATCAGCGTGCAGCAAGCTCATGAAGCTCTGCTACGACTAGATACCTCTAGTGTGCACATTCAAACCCAGCTCAATCAACTGGGCCAATTGAATTCAAATACTCCCCTGGCAAAAGTACAAAACCTGGCCCCCACAATGCGTGCTAATCTGTTTTATGAGGATCAGCAATTTCCCGAGCGCCAGGCCATGAACGTATCTCTACCCATATTATTCAAACGCTGCCCCAAGCAGGAGCTGCCGTCACACAATGAACCCGAGCTGGTCGCGCCCCTGACTCGAAAACGCGCCGTGCGCAGTGACCGTACCATTGAAGACCAGGCATTTTTACCCAGCATTCGTGTACACAGGTACAGTTGATAATATGGAGATTTTTGGCCACAGAGGCGCCAAGGGCCTGGTTATGGAGAACAGCCTGCATGGTTTTTTATTTGCAGTTAATCAGGGCATAGACCGCTTTGAATTGGATATTCGCTTAAGCAGCGATAACCAACTGATGGTGGTGCACGATGAAAAATTACAACGCCTGGCCAATAGTCCGTTAAGCGTCAGTAAAAGCAGTGCGGGTGTGCTGTCACGAACCCGTTTAAAAGGCACTCAACAGGGCATACCCACCCTGGAACAAGTGGTGGCCGCGTGCCCATCTGTGCTTCATTGGCAATTTGAAATCAAAACCCAGTTCAGTAACCCCAAGTTTATTCGTCCCATTAAACGGTTAATTGAAAAATACCAACTGCATGATAAAGTCACCATCACCAGTCAACACGTGGGTACCCTAAAAATATTTAAGCGTGTCTTGCCGCAAATAAAACGGGGGTATGTGCAAGATCGGCCCTGGCAAAGGGGCATTAAGACCGCCACTAAATACGATTGCAACATGCTGGTACTCAACAAGAGTTTAGCCCGAAAAAAGTACATAGAAAAAGCCCAGCAGCAAGGTCTGCATGTGAGTGTCTGGACTGTAAATTTAAAAGAAGATATGCAACGTTTATTAGAATATCAGGTGGACAGCATTATCAGCGACATACCAACCCTGGCCAAAGAAGTATTAGTGCAACACACTAAGCCATCATGATTTTTTATTAACTTTTACATCTGAATTAGCAGCGTGAACAAAATGAAACATACGCCTACCCACCTATTACCACTTGTCTCCATTATGATTTCCACCCTTTTGACAGGCTGCAGCACCCTGTCAAAAACACCTCCTGGCGTGTACCAAGGCCGGCTAGCTCCCTGCCCCACCTCTGATAATTGTGTCATCAGTGACCGTCATGATACTGCCCATTACCTGCCAGCCTGGAAAACAAATCAAACACCACAGCAGGTTAAGCTTAAGCTAATGGCAATTCTGCAGCAGCACCCCAATATCCAATTAATTTCTCACAGTGAATTTTACATTCACAGCCAGTATCGTTCTGATTGGTTTGGGTTTATTGATGACCTGGAATTTTTAATTGAAGAAGACGCCGTGCAAATACGCTCGGCCTCAAGGTTGGGTTATAGCGACTTCGGCGCCAACAAAAAGCATCTACTGGCCATTAAAAAGGCTTTCGAAAAACCATAAACACCTCGAGCAAGCATCACTTGCTCGAGGCTGCTGATTTTTAAAACATATCTTTGAACGGGTTGTCCTGAGGCAATTCAATTTTGTGTTTAAAACCCGGCATGGCCAGTGATTTGTCATTAAGTTCAATTTTAGATTCGTCTATCATATCTTCACCAAAACGATAAATAACCTGTAAATCCCCCTTGCTGGCCCTGTCGTCATAGTCGTTGGCTTGCTGGCGAGTGGACTCCCGTTTGGCCAGGTATTCTTTCATGGCGGCCTCACCATAGCGTTTGCCAAGCATCTTTTCAGCTACCTGAGGCGACAGTACGGTGGCGGTGGCGTTGTTGCCGCCAAAACCTTTGGAGTTCAAAAACGCCACATCCCAGTCACCAATTGCCCTCTGATTGTCTTGCAAACAAATATCTATTCGATCTTGATTAACATCGTCGGCAACTTTAGCCATGGTTTTAATGCCCGGTAAAATACCGTGCTTAAACACACCCAAGCTGGCCATGAGCTGGTCGGCGCTGGCGGGGGCCAGGGAATGGCCAATGTAGGATTTTACCGCCGTAACCGGCCAGTCTGTAATGGCAAAGGCCTTGGCCACACAATCGAAGATATTAGATTCGGTAACCCTATTTTGGGGGGTGCTGGAGCCATGGGCTTGAATAAAGCTGCGCTTTTGAACCGCTTCATCGCCCAGCATGGCACGGGCCGCCGCGACCGCCTTGGCCATGGTCACATAGTTGCCGGCACCGGGTGAGGATATGGATTTTTTAGGGCCGTCGGCATTCACAAAGATGTCGGTCACGGCGCCGTGAATATCGGCTCCCAGCTCCATGGCCAATGCATCGTCCATTAATACCGCGTACTGAGTGGACTCGGCCATTGTGAAACCGCAGTTATCGCCAAACGGGCGACTGGAGTGACGGAAGTTAACCTCGTCCACACCGTCGAGCTTCTTCAAACCCGATTCGGTTGCCAAGGCACTCATAGTGCCGTAGCCATCTATTACTTCCGGAGTAATGGGCGCCTCGCTGTTGCCTACCACCACCACGCGGCGGCGCCCACTGGTGATGTCTTCTACACCAGCACGCAGGTTGTATAAAAAACTGGCACAGGCGCCGGTAATAGCGCCGGTTGAACCAACACTGCCCAACACGTAGGCATTTACAAAGTCGGCCGGCATGCTATTAAGTCCCAAAGGACACTGCTTGGTCGTGACACGCCCCCCTTTTAGACGGGACTGTAACATGCCCCCTAAGCCCAATTCATCCAGCTGACTCATGGCACTGCTGGAATACACGGCTATCTCGTCCGGCTTCACCGAGTCCTTAATGGTCTGCCATGGAATACCAATCGAATTAATGGCGTCACTGGCTCCCAGTACCGCCATTTGTAGCCCACGGGGGTGAAAGCGTGATTTGTAATGTTGGCCCGGATCAAATCCAGACGGCAGTTGACCTGCAGATTTTACCTGGGTTTCACGGAAGGTATCGACTTTGACATTAAGCTCGCCGTTAAACACCACCTTTACCTGCTTATTCTCTTGTTCGGTAACCTGCCAATGAGCAGGAATGGGGTTTGGCAGTTGCTTTTTGTCCACTAGAAATTCAAGAGCTTGTCCACTTGAATTACTCATGTTCATATTTTGCTGCCAGAGCAACGCATCCACATCATAATATTGATTCTCGATGCGACGTACTAGGGTACGATCCAAAATCATGGTGGCGAGCTTTTCATCCACTTGCGCCAGAGTGAAGCGGGTACCACCTTCATCTTTATATTGGCCATCGCTAAAGGTCAGTAGCCCCATTAAACATGCCAGGTCTGCCAGAGTTTGTTGACGCTGGGCCAGAGGTAGACTCTCAATGACCATGCGTTGATAGCCTCGGTGAAATGAGCTGCGCCCAGCTGAATTATATCCACCAAAACCTACAATAACCGGCAAACGTGCCATGAGACCTCCTGCAATACTAAACTGATGATATGGCCGTGAGACTTAACCGGCTCAGATCCATGTAATTGCAATAAGTCTATGTACAAATACAAAACACAGCATTGCTATACTAGCCACGAGACTGGCCATATTGGCCAAACCTAAAAAACCATTATAATTTCCAGCTAAAATATCCTTTCTAACCCTTATAGCGCCTGGCCTTTAGGCATAATAGCCAGATATAATGGCATTTTGGCCAAGCTATAGCCGAATGATCTTTGTTATGCAAAATAGGCGTCACGGTTTATTCCAAACCCAGCACTAACATTGCTTACTTAAGGTTTGCCCAGTTCATGAATAACATTACTTTCTTTTTTTGTGACCAGATGCTGACCACCAGCGCCTCGTTGCCCTTGGAGATGCTGAAAGCGGCCGAGAGTGCCGCCCAGGTTGTCGATCGCCAACTTCCCAAGCTCACTATCAATTCTGTGGGTCTGGACTTAAAGCGGGTTACCACTGAGGCTGGCTTTGATATCTGCCCAGACAAGGTCATCGAAGACATTACTCACACGGATATTATTTTCCTGCCGGCCCTGTGGCGTCACCCCAAACCTGCCTTGAGAAAAAATCCACGTCTCTTAAAATGGCTATGCCAGCAACAACAACAGGGGGCCATTATTTGCAGCGTGGGCACTGGGGTTTGTTTTTTGGCTGAGGCAGGACTATTGGATGGCAAACCCGCCACCACCCATTGGTATTATTTTAAGCAGTTTCAGAAGGACTACCCCAAAGTCCAACTCAAACGCCAATACTTCATTGCCCAGGCGGGCAACCTGTACACGGCGGCCAGTGTCAATTCCTTTGCCGACTTAACCGTTCACTTTATTCAGCGCATTTATAACAAATCAGTTGCTATGCACGTGGAGCGGCACTTCTCCCATGAAATTCGTCGTTCTTACAAAAATACCAGTTACATAGATGATCAGAGTAGTCACCCGGATGAAGAGATTGTGCAAGCACAGGAATGGTTAAAAGATAATTTCTATCGCCACATAGTATTAAGTGAAGTGGCAGACTCATTTGAAATGAGTGTACGCAGTTTTAACCGCCGCTTTAAAAATGCCACCGGCTCTACCCCGCTCAATTATTTACAAAATATTCGTATCGAAACCGCCAAGGATTTACTTAAAACCAGTAACCTTACTCTGGGAGAAATAGCCGAACAGGTGGGCTATCAGGATTTGGCGCACTTTAATCGGTTATTCAAACGCTTATTGAGCAGCTCTCCCAATCAATATCGCGCCATGGTACGAGCAAAATTATTTAGCCTCGAATAAAAACAACTCCATCACTGAGGCATCCGCTTTATAGCCAGTGTGCCTCGGGTTTTATTGGCTGTTTTCAGTACAAATTCTTGCTGTTCACCGGGCAGGATAGCCATGTCTATGGGATTAATTTTTGGCATCCAAATTTTTAGCTGAGTAAAATTCTCGGGGAAATCGGTCATGACTACTTGCAGCTGACGCTGCCCTTCTTTGAATTCTACTATTTTATGAAAGCGGCTGGTGATGGACCCCACCCAGGCACTCATGTAAAGGTGCAATCGGCAGCGCATCTCCACAAATATATCCTCATCCCAAAATAAGTCTTTTTCAAAAACCGAGCCCGGTGGCATGTAGCTCAGCTGCCACTTAACATTTTTGCGTTTGTCCTTTACGTAAATGGTATGCCCCACATCATCCGAATTGCGTAAGCTCATGGTACTGCCTTTGTTACCCACGATAAGTTTCTCGGTAAAGTCCCCTTCCACATGGTCCATGACAGAGTTTTTTTGCAAACCTGTATCTTGCGACCAATAAAGAATCATCACCGGCGGCACATCCTGCTCTGTTGCAAACTCAACGTTTACCTGTAAACCCTTTGCATTATTAAATTTAAGAGCAGGCAAATTGACAGTGGCTTTGACTTTATTTTTTTCCATCTTGCGTTTATCAAAACCAAAGTCGTAATCTTGCGGAGTATCCAGCGTCAGCAACCAGTTATGCATAAGTTGCAGCGCTGCATAATCCACTGTTTCCCGTGCCAGCATGGGCATTCGATATTCTTCATCCACACTGTTCATACGCACAAACAAGGCACTGTTATACAAGGCCATTTCTTCGTGTTTTGCCCCCATGACGATATAAGGCGCGATGGTGAAGTTTTGCGTGGTTTGGTTAACCGCAGTTTGATAGACGTGGGTTTTCAGTAAGGTATCAAATTCTAATTCATGACGTAACTTTAAGTGCTCCGCCTCTTGCTCGGCGGCATGACCCAAAGGGTTATGGCAATTACCACAGTTTGCATGAAGATAACCCAGCACCTTTTGCTCCATGGGATTACCTGGCAATACCGGCTGAGACATGGGGTTGGTTAATACCCTATCATCCAGTAACGTCTTTAGGGTCCACTCACCTGATGAACGTTTAGGACCATGACCAAACGCGTACTTGCCCTGGACGTCGCTCAGTTGTATTGCATCAAAACCCAGGATGATATCGATATTTCCCTTATGACAGGTCTCGCAATCTTCCTGACTGGGAATATTGTGATTGGTACCCAATACATGTTGGGCGCCCTTGGTCATGAGCCTAGCGTCCTGTTGATCCTCCTGCCAGGCATAAGCCACCAATGACCATGCATCGATGCCCTCACCTTCCTTAACCTTCATTAGGTGGCGAGTTTCCACCTTGATTTCCCGCTCTATGCCCGGCGCTATTGATATGGTTTTACGAAACTCTTTAAAAAACTGAGTGCCCACAGGGAAGACCCAGCGGTCAGGATCATCACTGTTTATTTTTTTGCCCTTAGGTAAATAGATCCAGCGGCTTTTAAGAGCACCGTCACTCCATAACTGGTAGTTAGGCGTAAACCTGTGCACTTGCTTTGAAATTCTGAAACGTTGAACATCGTCATACAAACAGGTTTGTGACAAAAACTTAGGCACAGCCTGCTCTTGGCTGGTTTGGGCGCAACTTGAGGCCGATTCTTTTTTGGTAGGCTGCAGAAGACAAGACGCCAGGCCACCAAACAAAAAAGCCAAAATACTTACCTTAAACAGTAAAAATCTAGTCATCTTACCTACCAGCGCGATATTCATAATCAAAGATAAAATTATCTATACTAAAATTTTAGTCAGTTTTAGCGGAAATGGGATAAATTTGAACAGGATTAATTATAATTTTGAACGTGTAATCTTTTGATAGGTTAACGAATACTGGCCCCCGGATTCAATATTAATTGAACCCGTAAGCCAGTATATTTGGAGTTATTAGTCGATGGTGCTTTTTAGAAACTCACTTGGGTCCAAAGCCACATCTTAGTCACATCAGCGCCTAAATCCCCAGCACTATAAGCTGCATATTTAAAACCCACCGCCACACCATTATCCAGTTTTTTAACAGCCAATAAGTCTATCTCACTACCAAAGTCATCCAAGCCACTGCCTGCATCATCATCGGCAGTATAAGTATGGAAAACACCCAGCAACTTTGTACCGGCAACCTTAGTGCCTACCTTCACATAAATGTCTTGCAAGCCTTGGGCAGGTGTTGCCAGAAAAACATCGGCCCAGCCGTTAAAGGCGTGTTTGGTGGCAAGATCGGTACTGAAACCGTAGGCACCGCTATCACTGCCCAGTGTTTCCATGCCCACCGAAGCGTTAACGCCGGAGACACTGGTACCTCCTTCCACCAATAGGTAGGTAGCATCGTTATCCGTGGCTGCCGTTTCACGAGTCTGCGAAGCAAATTCGGCTGTATAATTGATGGGCATGCCCCCCTCAACCTTACCCTTAAAGCGCACACCATAGGTGCCCAGCTGCACATCTGTCACCTTATTATCTAGCTGGTAAACATAACCGGTTAACTTACCCATCATGCCCATTTTATAACTGGCATTAATTAGCACGTCGGCCTTATCGGTTTTATTATAGTCCCCCAATATGCCATTCACCTGATCGATGTAGGCACCTGATACCACCATATCGCCGCTCGTATAGGTAGCCTTCAAAGCATCGAAGGTTTGATCGTCCTGACGCCAACCCACATGCCCTACAAAACGCATGTTGTCATAAACAATACGTTGTTTGCCGGCTTTTACTTCCAGGTTGTCGCTGGTGTATTTCAAATAAACTTCATTTACTTCCGTCATGGCTGGATCGGCAATGACATCGTTGCCGGCCTTACCATTGCCAAACCCTCCGGGCACGTTGTAATCATCCATGCCCAGCATGGCTCTCACGTCTTCAAATTCAATATGAGCATTTATGCCCTGTAAGCCTTTGGTTTGATAAACCAAACGTGTCCTCAACGTTAATGCCGAGGCTGCATCATTGGTACCATCATCGGCATCGGCACTCTCGTAACGTAACCTAAAACTGCCAGATGCTTCGCCATCCATAAATTCGCTGACTACATTATCGGCCATAACCGAGCCCGATATTAATGCGGCCACACTGCAACATACACACACTTTACGAGAAATTTTCATTTTCAAATTCCTACACTAAAAAAACACAATTGTTTAATATATAGACAACCGAATGAGTTTAAGCAAATAAGCCATAGATACCCATGTTTATTCATTAGAAATAATTACGCCCACAAGGTGTGGGCGCATTAAATTCTAGTAAATTGAAGAGGCAAAAACCCTATTTATAGATGGTTAAACTAATGGCGCCACCGAGTTCACCCAAAACACCGCCTTCTTTTTTGCCCCCAGTGATATCAATACTGCCCTTAGGCATGCCATGGCAGCCTAAGCAAGATTGGGAATAATATTCAGGCAAAATATAGCGAAAGGCCGCCTTACCCTTTACCGATGCGTCTTCAAAAAATGGCTTACCTTTTTCGTAATCTGACTTGGCAAACTTGCCGGAAATAATCGATTTCTCCCATTTATCAGGGCGATTGGCACGATTACGCACATATTTTTTGGGAGCGGTAAGCTTAATGGTAATCTTGCCACCGGTGTTTTTACCGAAGGCGGTACCTACCTGGCGGGCAAATATGGCAGGTAAAAACCCTTTAAAGCCCACGTCCCCATCATTGATGAGATCTTGCGCCTCGTCCATGACAGATCGAACCGCCGCTAACATGGCTTTTTTGCCACCTAATGGATCATCGCCCATATCCAGCTCATGCCCTGTGGCGTCTTTAAAATTCACTAACGCGTTTTTTATCACATAATCGGCGGTTAATTTTTTGCCACTGCGCTTTTCGTTAATAAGCCCCTGGTTTTTTGAAATTACCTTACGGGCGGCTCGATACAGGGTAGTGAGCTCTTTTCCGGAATCCGCCTGTGAACCAGCAAAACTTAAGCTGCTGGTCAGCGGCAGTGTTAACAAGAAAAAAGGCAACAATACAGCACCAATTCCTTTACGTATTTTTTGCATCATTTACCTGCTCCTCGTACTTCAATGGTGTGTTCACGACACATTTATCACATTAATATTCATGCTCTAAATGAGTATAGTGAACATTTTAAAAACGACATAAAAATGGGTGTTTTAGACCCACACGCTCTCAATCTGACAGCGCCTTACCGTCAAACCTTAAATTTACCCACTGATTCATTGAGTAAATTAGACAGGTCCTGGATTTTTTTGCCCGTTTCAGCGGTACGCTCTGCACAGCCAAAAGACTCATTAGATAATCCCGACATTTTCTCGATGCTGCGACTCACCTCGCCCGTGGTGGCACTTTGCTGTTCGGCAGCGCTGGCAATTTGCATGCTCATATCGGCAATGGTATTTACCATGTCATTAATGCTGTTCAATGACTCCCCGGCCGAATGGGCCAGGCCGGCCGTTTCAGAGGTTTGTTTAAGGCCCTGCTGCATGGTTGTCACACTGTGCTGGGTCTTGGTTTGCAGCTCTCCAATAAGGTTTTGAATATTATCGGTGACATTTTGAGTACGCTGAGCCAATAGACGCACCTCATCGGCCACCACTGCAAAACCTCGCCCCTGTTCACCGGCACGGGCCGCTTCGATGGCGGCGTTCAGTGCCAACAGATTGGTTTGATCGGCGATGTTGCGAATATCTTCCAGCAAGTCACTGATGTTTTCGGTTTGTTTGGCTAAATCCGTGATGGATTGAGAGGAGCCTTCCACTTGGGTCTCAAGTTCACGCATGGAGTGAATGGTTTGCTCCACCACCTGATTACTTGAACTTACCTCAGCCTGGGCCGATTGGGTGGATTGCGCTGTTTGTGATGCGTTCTCAGCCACCGCGTCAGAAGTCGCGGCCATCTGATTGATGGCGGTGGCCATTTGTAAGGTCTCAGACTGCTGCTCTTTCACATGGTGATGATTGTCTTTCACTATGTTGGCTAAATCTTTGGCGGTAATGGTGAGTTGTTCGGCGGTATGTACAGTACCCAGCACAATGACCTGAATTTTCCCTACAAAACTGTTAAACGCCACATTAAATTCAGCAATTTCATCATTACCCTCTACCTTTAATCTGCGGGTTAAATCACCCGCTCCGGTACTCATCTGTGCCAAAGCAGTATTAGCAGAACGCAAGGGCTTGACGACCATAGTGGCCAACAACTGGGAAAGCACCGCGGCCACCAACACCACAATCGATACCAATACATAGCTGGTTTGGGTCATTTTTTGGTTGCTGTCACTCACTTTCACGCCTGCGGCGGTGGCCAGTTTATTGTTCTGCGTAAGCAACGCTCCTAACTGCTGCTCTATTTCCATGGCCAGGTTCCGGCCCTTGGCGGTATAAGCATTACCTTGCACGCGATTTTCATCCACATAGGCATCCACCGCATCCATGCCAAACTGATGAAAAGTCTCTAGCTTAACCAATAAATCGTTGAGCTCGCCGTTACTGCTGAGCCCTACTGTGGGTAACGCGGCCTTAAGTTTTTCATAACTTATCTCGGTATTCTCTTCTGATTCATTCAGCCAACTCACCGATAAATCTGACATCCAATATTTCATGGACTGAAAATGACGAACCGCAGTTTGAGAAAGCTCCAATTTGTTTAGGCTGGTGCTTTGACGTTCGATGACCTGATTATTTTCATTTAACAGTAGGCTCAAATAGCCAAGTAAACCGGCAATTAACAGAATAATAATGCCGTTAATCAGGAAGATTTTGTTGCGGATGCTGATGTTGTGCAATAACCAATTCATAAACTGCTAACGCTCACAAATATTTAGCGGGTGATAGACTCATAATCAAAGCTTAGCAGCAGATTTTCAGATCGCCACAGCCTGTTTTACGCCTTTAATGCAGCACTATGCTGCCCAATCACAAACAAATTAATGGGTTGAATTAAGACTATAAATATTCAAAGCTGACCCCTAATTGCTTGCTGAGGCAATCAAACACGGTCCTAAACTCAAATGGTTTGGCGATCACATCGTCAAAGCCAGCTTCACGATAACGTTTATAGTCTTCCTCCAATACCGCCGCCGAAACCGCGATGCACTTGGGTTGATGACTCATTTTTAAAATGTGCCCCATGGCTTCCAAACCGGTCATGATGGGCATTTCGTTATCCATAAAGATGATATCTACCCGCTGATCTTGTAAACAGGCAACGGCCTTTTCACCGTCACAAGCTTCGTGAACTTCAATACCCGCCTCTTGTAATAATTCAGCTAAAATCAAACGATTGCTGTTTTCATCGTCCACCACCAACGCCACCACATGTTGTCCCTCGGCCAACTTACCCAAGAATTTCTCATGCTGAATAGCGTCGCTGTTTTCCCCTTGCAGGGTGAGTTTAAAACTAAAACAGGCCCCTTGATCCGGCCGTGAGGTAACCTCAATCTCACCACCCATGAGTTGTACATGTTTTTGTGCGATGGACAAACCCAGACCAGTGCCACCAAACTTTTCACCCGCTTTTTGTTGCACAAACGGCTTAAAAATTTCCTGCATTTCTGCGTTACTCAGCCCCATGCCCGTGTCCAATACCTCAAACTGATATTGATTACTGGCAGATTCAAATACCGACAATTGAACATATCCGCTTTCTGTAAATTTAATGGCATTGGAGATTAAATTTAACAGCACCTGGCGCACTTTTTTACCGTCCATAGTGACGTACAGGCCCTCTGCAATGTCATATTTTAGGCGCCATTGCAGGCCTTTTTTAATACAGCGCAACTTAAACATGTTGCAGATATCATCGATAAATTTGGATAATGAAATGGTTTGCAGGTTCAGCTCTAGCAGACCCGACTCAATTTTTGACATGTCCAGCACATCGTTAATTAAGTCCAGTAAATGTGCACCGCTGTCGATGATAAACTGCACATATTGCCCCTGTTCACTGCTTAAAGGGTGTTTACTGTCCGCTTGTAATAGTTGGCTAAAACCCAGTATTGAATTCATGGGGGTTCGAATTTCATGACTCATGCTGGCCAAAAATTCACTCTTGGCCTGGGAATGGCGACTGGAGACGTCACTGGCCACTTTTAATTCTATGGTGCGCTCGGATACCAGCCTTTCCATTTCCACTCGACTGGTTTGGCTGGTTAACAATTGCAGTAGCGTCTTGGAATATATTTTGAGCGTGCGCTCATGCCAAGCATCAAAGAAGCTCTTGTCATAATGAAAAGCGACGAGCATGCCGCCCACGCCATTGGCCGTGGCCAAGCCGGCGCACAACATATGGCAGCGCTGGCCCGTGAGCTTGTGTATTTGAATACCCTGGGGTTTTGCACTGTGTTTGAAGGCCAAAAACTGTTTTTGCAACAGATCTTGTTCGGCTAGGATGAGTTGTGGCAATAAGTCATCACATTCTGCCACCACAAATTCTTCATCCACCGAAACCTGAGACTCCACCTCTATGGATTGGTCTTTTTCATGGTAAAAAGCACAGTATTCAAATTTCTCGTCACGCACCAAAATTAATAACGCTTCATGAATAAGCTGAGTGCGGCTTTGCGAGGTAAGACCAAACTCCACTAATAGGTTTAATGCATTGAGAGAGCTATATAATGCCGACCTTAATTCATCATGGTCTATTGGGCTTTGTTTTGAATCACTCATGTTGAATTAAAAAATCCGCCAAGACCGCCACAGAACTTTCGATGTCGGTAAAATTTTCTTGCAGGGCCTGCATCTTGTCAGGGTGAATATCCAATGCCTCGCACACCTTGGCAGACTCCAGTGTCACATCGTCTTCTGCCTCAAAAAAACGCACTACAAAACCAATAATACGCGCCACCTGCCAGTGATCCCCTTTATAGTCCGGATCTTGAAAGTTCGAGATAGCAAAAATGGTTTCTATGGGTAAATGCCAGCGCTTGGCCAGCCAGCTGCCAGCCTCACAAGAGTCAATGCCCAGCAGTTCACGTTCCTGGGTGAGCCGGGTTTTATTGTTGTGTGTTTCAAATTGCGGCAATAATTGATTCATTTCTTTGGGGAAATGATGAACTTGTAACAGTTGGCCAATACTGTGTAATAAGGCGGCCAGGTAAACACTGTTTACGTCTATAGCATGAACATATTTGGCTAACATGGCGGAAGACTGGGCCACCGCCAGGGCACGACACCAATAATCCTTTAATGAAAATTCAGGGCAGGCTCGGGTGTTAAATCTGGGGCCCATTAACATGCCCATGCACAGGCTACGTACGGTCTGTATGCCCAGCACTTTGACCATGGCCTGTTCCACTGTGTGTATGGTTGACGGGGAGGAGAAAAATGCCGAATTGGCGATACTCACGATACGGGCGGTAATGCCAGGCTCGGACTGAATAGCCTGGGCCAAAGAAGGCAGGTCGATGTCATCATCCATGATTAATTCCAGCAATTGTTCGCTGGCGGCCGATGCCGGTGGAATGGTGAGCGTTCTTAGGATGGCGCTACGGCGCTTCCTTATTTCATCTATCTCCATAGCCCCTCCCTGCGCACAATAAAAAACCCTAGTCTAAACATTAGTCCAGACTAGGGTTTGGGCAAGGCCGTTACTTGGCTATTTGGTTAATGGTCAATCGATTAGCGGTTTGCCTATTGATGTTTGGCTTCCAATTCTTCCAATTCGGCTTGCTCCTGGGCGATGCGTTTTGCTTCGGCTTGCTCTTCTGGTGTTTGCTCCAGCGACAGGCCCATCATGGAACCCGCTGATGCCTCTCCCTGACCTGACTCCGCCAGTTTAATACGCAATTTTAAATTCACCTCGGAGTCGGCATTTTTTATGGCTTCTTTTAGGGATATTTTGCCGGCTTTATAAAGTTTGAATAACGCGGCATCGAAGGTTTGCATGCCCAGATTTTCAGACTTGGCCATAATTTCTTTAATGGCATCGGTATCCCCTTTAAAAATCATTTCCTGAATGGTTTTGTTGCCCAGCAATACCTCCACCGCCGCCACCCGCTTGTTGTCGATGGTGGGAATAAGGCGTTGAGAAATGAAGGCCTGCAAGTTTAGACCCAAATCCTGTAATAGTTGATTACGGCGCTCTTCCGGGAAAAAGTTAATGATGCGATCCAAAGCCTGGTTAGCATTGGTGGCGTGCAAGGTTGAGATGGCCAAGTGACCGGTTTCGGCAAAGGCCAGAGCATGCTCCATGGTTTCACGGTCACGAATCTCACCGATCAAAATCACATCTGGCGCCTGGCGCAGGGTATTTTTAAGCGCGGCTTGGAAGTTCTTGGTATCCACCCCTATTTCACGCTGATTCACTATGCTCTTTTTGTGTTTGTGCACAAATTCAATGGGGTCTTCTATGGTAATAATGTGCCCGGCCGAGTTGGTGTTTCGATGATCTATCAAGGAGGCCAAAGAGGTGGACTTGCCCGAGCCCGTGCCACCCACAAACAAGATCAAACCGCGCTTGGCCATGACCACTTCTTTTAGTACCTCGGGTAACCCCAGGTCATCAAATTTTGGAATGTCGGCCACAATATTACGGGCCACCAGGGCCACTTCGTTACGCTGGCGAAACATATTCAAACGAAAACGACCACAACCTGGCAGGCTAATGGCCATGTTTAATTCCATTTCCTCGGCAAATTCCTTTTTCTGATCATTGTCTAAGACGGCCTCGACCATCTGGGCAATTTGACCCGGCTTTAACGGTTCACGGCCTAAAGGTTTCAATGTACCTTGAAACTTGGCACTGGGAGGCGCACCGGTGCTTAAATAGAGATCGGAGCCGTCGTGCTTGGCGAGAATTTGCAGATATTTCTTAAGGGGCATATAAAATCACTTATTGCTAATAAAACCCGAATTTAGCGAGTGCAAAGATAATACGAACTTTTTAGAAATACTCAAATAACTTGTCAACATTTACCTAACTAGGTCTCATTTCAAGCCAATTTCAAGCCAATTTCCAGTCAAACCCTGCCTATTCTTTAACTGGCGGTGAAGGTTCGCCCATAAACCCTGTGTATAGTGCCTATTAGCGGCGGCCAGCCATAGAGCATCAACAAGCATTTTAATTGCTGGTATAATTCATTTAACGTTGAAACCTGTGCCGCCTAGCGTGTGAGTACAGGGTTAACCACCCAACAGCCGAGCATTATCATGTCAGACACAACTACACCCGCTTACCTTAAAGATTCAGCCCAAATACTGACCCAAGCAGGCTTTGCCACTAGCCAAACCTGGTATCATGGCACTGCATCCGGGTTATTAGATGCCATTATGGAACAGGGCCTAATTCAATCCGGTGACAAGGAATACAACCTGAAGGCCAAACAGACCATGACCACCATTGGCAGCTCTTTCAAAGAAAACAAAGACCCTGTATTTTTAACGCAAAGTAAAGAGCTGGCTTACTACTGGGCCGTTAAAACTTGTGAGTCTCGTAACAAATACTTCGCAAACGATGAACAGCCCTTGGTGCTGGCCATCAATCTGCCAGCTGAGTTAAATACGACCATCAACCCTGATGTGGGTGCGGCAGGCATGCTATTGGCAGGCAGTGATGATTATCTTGAAGTTTTGAGTAAGATCTATCAAGACAACGGTTTGGTTGCCCCACAAGTGGACCCAATGACAGCCGACAGAATGGAATATTTAGCCGCTCTGGGAATGGCGTACAGCAAGCAAAATATTGCGGCTGACTTATTAGAAGTGGTTAAACCTTAAAATTACAGCAAGTTCTCAGACACCTTTAATGATGATAGCGTTTGCTGTTTTTAAAGGTGTCGGGCTTAAAATTTGGGTAGGCGGCCTGACGCATAACGTTAGCCATGACCTTGTAGGTGTCCACCCAGGCCGCTTTTAACTCAGGGGTAAATTCCGCTCCTAACCCCTCTTCCAGAGTATTGATTAGGGCATTTCCCACCGGGGTGTAATCCTCTACCTTAACCCCGTATTCCACGTGTTTAATGGCCATTTTTTGTAAAACCGGCACCAGCGCGTCCAAGTTATTGAGCGTATTCACCGCCAGTTTAAGCGCGGCCATGAGCTTTTTACCCTGGGATTTCATATCCGATTTAAATAGCGTTTTCAGTGACGGGTCATAGTGAAATAACTTGGTATAAAAAATATCCGCCGCCACCTCACTGATGGGCTCAACCTTTTTAAAACTGTCCATCACCATTTGTTTTTGACGTTCTGTAATAGCCATCACCGACTCCACGCAGCTCAATTTTGCTTCCTTTAATTGAGCTTAGATGGAATTTGTTTGATGGCAACTTTCTTGGAACTGCTAGCTTTTACGGCGTCGATTACCGGTATCTTTACCATAGGCCCGATCCTTGTGACGACGTTTTTGAGCACTGCGGGAGTTCTTGCGGGCATTGGAAGCCGGCTTGGTTAAATCCGGCTCGAAACCTTCGAACCATTGTTGTGACAAACGCTCTCCCAACACGGCTTCTACTTCTTCCAGCAGGTAATTTTCCTCCACGCTGAGCAATGAAATGGCTAAGCCCGAGCTTCCCGCTCGACCGGTGCGCCCTATTCTGTGAATGTAATCTTCGGCAATAAACGGCAACTCGTAGTTAATAACATACTTTAGAGTTTCAATATCCAGGCCTCTGGCCGCCACATCGGTGGCCACTAACGCGCGAATCTTACCATCCTTAAATTCCTGCAAGGCCTTCTCTCTAGCCCCCTGGGACTTGTCTCCGTGAATGGATTGGGTTTTTAGGCCATCCTTGCACATCTCTTTTGCCAGGTGGTCGGCCCCTTGTTTAGTGCGAGTAAAAATGAGCACCTGATGCCAGTTTTTAGAGCCAATAAGATAAGACACCAACTCACGCTTGCGATCTTCATCCACGTTATACACCACTTGTTCAACATCCACAGCCGCAGTGTTTTTTGTGTCCACTTCAATAAGCAATGGATCGGTTAACAAGGTTTTACTTAACTTAAAGATTTCGTCGTCGAAAGTGGCTGAGAACAACAAGGTTTGTCGGTTACTGGGCACACGCTTAAGGATGCGTTTAATGTCGGTGATAAAACCCATGTCGAGCATGCGGTCTGCTTCATCAAACACAATGCTTTGTAAATGGCTGAATTCCACCGACCCTTTAAACATCAGGTCAATCAATCTGCCCGGGGTCGCCACCAGAATATCGGCGCCATGATTAAGTGACTCAATTTGAGGTTTAATGCTCACGCCTCCATAGGCGATGGCCGTCTTGAGAGAGCTGCCTTTTGCATACTTTTTAAAACTGTTAAATACCTGCTGGGCCAATTCACGAGTGGGCGTTAACACTAGAGTTCGTAATTCAGGTTTGGACCCTGCTGCCACGCCTAACGGTTGCGCACATAAATTATGCACTAAAGGTAAGGCAAAGGCCGCGGTTTTGCCGGTACCGGTTTGCGCACGCGCCATGACATCTTGTTGATTAATAATGGCAGGTATCGCGGCCAGCTGAACAGGAGTGGGTTGATCATAACCCAGCCGTTTAGCCGTATTGACAATATCTTGATTTAAACCTAAGGACAAAAAACCCATGATGGACCACATGACAGACAAATTCAGGGGCGAATTATAGCACTTTTATTTGCCAGGGATGGCCAAAGTCTCGAGGGCACTCTACGTTTATCGATGGTTAACAGGGCCAAACCGGTATTGCATTTTTATACTGTTCAACCTGGCCTGATTGCCTGCCGTCTTTAGCCAACCATTTAGTTTATTGATGAGCTTTGCCGCCCATGTTCGTTGCGGGTTAAAAGCCATATAAAAAGGGATTTCTGCCAGACAGCCGGCATTGCGCACCACACTCATGTTTTCTTTCAGGCGCCAGGACACCACGTTGCGGTCGCCAATAAAAACATGGAAACGCCCGGCCATTAACATGCGTTGCAGACGCTCCATGCCGCCGGATTTTATGATGGCAAGATCCTGGCTGGCTGCATTTTTAATGTGTTCATCCACCGGCTGGCCATAACCATAATCCTGAATCACGCCCAATTTAATATCTTTAAGGCTGGCCGCTCCGCTATACCGCCAGCTAATGTTTCTTTTTGAATAAAAACACACTTGGTAGCCCATAGTGGGTGTGCGAGTAAACAGCAAGTTAGGGGCTTCTATGGGCACGGCGGTGAGGAGCCCATCCAAGCGACCACCATTTACCTGATGTATGGCACGACTCCAGGGGAAAAACTCTATTTTAAGCTGTATTCCTTGCTCGCTAAATAACCCGGTCAAATACTCATGGACGATGCCGGCTTGGTGATTTGGTTCTTGATCGCAGGCATAAGGACACCAATCTGTGGTGGCCAAGTGTATGATTTTAGGGAGTTTTGCGGTGGGCTCCTGACTAAAAGCGAAAAGCGAGATGCTCAATAGCCATATGAATAGGAGAATACTGTTGATCACCTTTAACACCTAAGCCAGTGAAAGAGATTTTCCAAGGTAAGTATAGTTCAGTGAAAAAGTGTAGAAGTGAATTTCTTGGCATGAAAGTGTATTAGAAAAGTTGAGCTCAGACAGAATTCGAATATTTAAGACATTAAAAAAGGCCATGGCAAGATTGAACTTGTCATGGCCTTTAGCTGTATAAAGAGATTAAAAAATCCGATTTAAGCCGTTGAGTGCTGCGATACGATAGGCTTCCGCCATGGTAGGGTAATTAAAGGTATTGTTAACAAAATAGTTAACGGTATTGCCTTCCCCTTTTTGCTTCATGATGGCCTGGCCAATGTGAATGATCTCGGCCGCTTGGTCACCAAAACAGTGTAAACCCAGAATTTCCAAGGTCTCACGGTGAAACAATATCTTTAACATACCGACACTTTCACCGGTAATTTGCGCCCGGGCGATGCTCTTGAAAAAAGCCTGACCCACTTCATAGGGGACTTTATCATTGGTAAGTTCACGTTCGGTTTTACCCACCGAACTGATCTCGGGAATTGTATAAATACCCGTGGGCACATCGGTTACAAACCAGTAATCGTCATCTCCAGCTAAATGGGCAGCAGCCGAGCGACCTTGGTCGTAGGCAGCACTGGCAAGACTGGGCCAACCCACTACATCTCCTACCGCGTACACATGGTCGGCGGAGGTTTTGTAGTTTTCATCTACCTCTACCTGGCCGCGTCCATTGGGTTTTACACCCACCAATTCCAGACCCAAATCATGGGTATTACCGGTACGCCCTGCCGCCCAAAGAATCGCATCTGCCTTGATCTTTTTGCCCGATTGGAAATGCATAGTGACACTGTGTTCATCTGTGCTCACAGAATCGAATAACTCGTTATGGCGAATCAATACGCCGTTATTACGCAGGTGATAACTTAACGCATCACTGATTTCATCATCCAGGAATGGCAACAGCCGCTCACCCGGATTGATCAAATCTACCTTTACGCCCAGTCCACTGAAAATAGACGCGTATTCGGAGCCAATCACGCCTGCCCCATAAATTACGATATTACGCGGGGTGTGCTCCAGCTTTAGAATCGTATCTGAGTCATAAACTCGCTCATGATTGAAATCTATGGTATCCGGGCGGAACGGTGTTGAGCCAGTAGCCAACACAATTTGATCGGCATGCAAGCGGGTACTGGATTCAGGGCCATCGGTAATTTCGATGGTATTGGTGTCGATAAATTTACCCAAGCCATGATAAAGGTGTACACGATTACGGCTGTAAAATTCGGTACGTAACTTCACCTGCTTGGCAATAACGCGCTCGGCGGTCTTTAATACACGAGGGAAACTAAACCACCTGGGTTCGCCAATATCACGAAACATGGGGTTAGTATTGTAGGAAATAATTTGCTTTACAGAGTGCCTTAACGCCTTGGAAGGAATGGTCCCCCAGTGCGTACAGTTACCACCTACCATGGGGGCTTTTTCAACCACCGCCACTTTTTTTCCTTTTTTGGCTGCATTCATGGCAGCCCCTTCACCGGAAGGTCCGGTACCCAGCACAATCACATCATAATGATAATCAGCCATGGCTTTAAACTCCTTATACCCTTTCGAGTTTAGCTCGCGTCATATCCCAGCGAGGTGCTTTTATTGTTTTTGGATGTTTTAACTTCCGTATCACACTTGTTTTTGTCGCCGCCACAGACATCACAGGCCGCTTCCATACCTACCGCACTCATGCCACCGCAGGAGCCAGCAATGGGTTTACGACCCAGTATTAGGCCAACGGCCATGAGTACCACAAATAACAACATAAATGTGAAGACCACTATAAACATTTCCATGAAACTACCTCGCTTACGGGTTAAGCCAGCGTTCAAACGCAGGGGTTAGATGTTCAGTAAAACCGGTTGGGGTACGTACGATTAAATACCCCCGAATATTTTCTTGCACAGCAAAGGCCTTGGCTTTTTCTTCACCCATTACCAGCATAGCAGTTGCCAACGCATCGGCTCGGGCACAACTCTCATCAATTATGGTGACGGATGCCAACTGGTGTTTGATAGGCTTGGCGGTAAATGGATTAATACTGTGACTGTAACGCTGGCCGTTTTCTTCGAAGTAATTACGGTAATCCCCCGAGGTGGCCATGGATACATCTTTTAATGGCAGGATTTTTTGTACCCTGCGTTCATTAAAATCGGGAGCTTCTACTGCTACCTTCCAGGCCTTGCCTTGAGGTTTTTGGCCTTTAACGCGTATTTCACCACCAATCTCCACTAAATAGGCAGGTATCATTAACCCGTCTAATAAATTAGCCACCTCATCTACCGCAAACCCTTTGGCGATGGCCGATAAATCCAGGTAACGAGTATCGGTTTTGGCCAGCTTTAAGTCTTGCAAGGAGATGGCCTGTAAACCCACGCGGGACCTGGCCTCAGTTAGTTGATCTTGAGTGGGGGCCACCAGAGATTTTAGATCTGGTCCAAAGCCCCAAAGGTTTACCAAGGGGCCCACCGAAATATCAAAATAGCCCTGGGTAAGATCATTGAGTGATAAAGACTGGGCAATTACTTGAGCAAATTGCGGGCTGATGGTTTGTTCATAAGGCGCGGGTGAGGCATTAAAAATACTTAACTCACTGTCACCCTGGTAGGTAGACATCTGGGAATTAATTTTCATCAGCAGTTGATCAATGTCCAATTGCACCTGGGAAGCAGAAATATCTCGGTGTGCGGGCCACAATACCGAATAGGTGGTGCCCATGGTATGCCCTTGTATCTTGTCTATCTGGGGGGCAGCTGGGCTACAGGCAATCAGTAAACAACACTGACAAATGAGCAGAAATACAAACTTCATGAATCCACCTTGAAATAAGGGCGGGCATTATAACCAAATAGCGCCCCGGGCTCCATGGCAAGCCGTTAAATAGCCCATTAAAACCATAAAGGTCATCCGTAACGGGCGTATTTCCAGCGGGCAGAATTTATAGCTATGCCATTTACCAAGTGGAGCCACTTTAGCTGGGCATTAAAAGCTCATGCAGCTTATGCTCACCGCGGGTGGTGAGCTGCCAATAATTACGCAAGCCCCCATTTTGACGGGCAACATTCTCAATGACACCCGCGCCCTTTAAATAAGCCTTCATACGCTGAAAAGCTATTTCATTACAACGCACATCTGCCAGAGCATGAGAATCGGTCACTTCATCCAGGAAGTTCTGGCTATATTGCTCTTCCACAAAGTCTTCCAACACACCTCGCATGCGATCTTCGGTGACTGGAGACGTCATGGTGGTACCAATATTTAAAAAGGTGGATTCCCAGGTTAAAGACACCTCCAGGTTAATTTCATGGCAATTGCCGTGGGCAAATACTTTGCCGCTAAAACGCATGGGGTAACTTTCCATCTCAAACAGGGTATCGGTGATTACTTCCTGCATTCTGGTTTCAGGGGCATGGGAAAGTTTGCTGGATAATAGCTTTAACTGAGGCTTTAAATGATCACGCAGCACCTGTCGACCAATGAGCAGCAGCTCCTCTTTGCTGTTCCAGTATTTAAAAATACCCGACATCATTAATCGGTGAAGAGACTTCAATCGCTGCATATCTTGCGGCGACAGTGACCTTAATTCGGCATTTTTTAACAGCGCCACCACTGTCTTTTTTTTACTTTTGGCGTACACGGCTTCGCGATGAATGTAACTTTCACCGGTATCGGAAATTCCGCCATAACTGTCCCCCACCAACAGGATGAAAATTTCGCATTCATCAATGAGTGAACGTACCATAGGCCAATCATATTCACCCGAGTCGCTGCGGTAATAACTTTGAATGGGCAGCCCGCCTAATTGCAATACCACCCGGTTTAGAGTGTAAAGAAATTCACCACTGTCTTTAGGGTCGGCACTGATGTAAACCATGGGCCGTTTATTGTCTGTCATTCCTTTAGATCTTCTTTCCTGAATCACTGGATGAATTAAGTAATCTCATTAAACCCATGCCAATAGCTTGGCTACATATAATAATAAACTAATGCTAAGCGCCGAAAACAAGGTGCTTAACACGATGATATTGGATGCCAAGCTATGATTACCCCCCGACGCA
>MAAD01000238.1 GCA_002162985.1 Bermanella sp. 47_1433_sub80_T6
TAGAAGTAACCCTCTTGCTTTTTCTTTTCCATGGAACTTGATGAATCGTGGTCGATGGCACGACCCTGACGCTCGGATGTGGTGGTTAACAACATCTCTTGAATAATTTCAGGCAGGGTAGCCGCCTCGCTTTCTACTGCACCGGTTAGTGGGTAGCAGCCTAAAGTACGGAAGCGCACCATCTTCTCCATGGGTACTTCGCCCTCTTTAAGAGGCATACGCTCGTCGTCTACCATGATCAGCATACCGTCACGGTCAACCACGGGACGTTTGGCGGCAAAGTACAAATCAGGGATTTCGATGCCTTCTAAATAGATGTACTGCCAGATATCCAGTTCGGTCCAGTTAGACAGCGGGAATACTCGAATGCTTTCACCCTGGTTTACCTTGCCGTTGTAGATGTTCCACAGTTCAGGACGCTGGTTTTTAGGGTCCCATCTGTGGTTTTGATCGCGGAAAGAGTACACACGTTCTTTGGCGCGAGACTTTTCTTCATCACGACGGGCGCCACCAAAGGCTGCGTCAAATTTGTATTTGTTCAGGGCTTGCTTTAACCCCTGTGTTTTCATGATATCTGTGTGTTTGCCTGAACCGTGGGTAAAGGGGCCTACGCCTTGCTCGATACCTTCGGGGTTGGTGTGCACCAACAATTCCATGCCCGATTTTTCGGCCATTTGGTCGCGAAACTCAATCATCTCTTTGAATTTCCACAGGGTATCCACGTGCATCAATGGAAAGGGTGGAATGCCTGGGGCAAAGGCTTTACGGGCTAAATGCAGCATCACCGAGCTGTCTTTACCCACCGAGTAAAGCATCACAGGATTATCAAATTCTGCGGCCACTTCACGAATGATGTGAATACTTTCAGCTTCAAGCTGTTTTAAATGTGTAAGGTTATAATCCGACATGAATCGCTCTGTGTGATCAAAAAATCTACAGGGGTTAATATTGGCGCTACTATACCAGCGTCAAGGGGGTATAAGAAGAGTTCGCCTTATATCAAAAGCCAATATAGATATAGCGATTTATCGATAAAGGATATTAGCGTTAAGGTTGGCTGGTCTCGGGCTGCTTTTCTGGTCGATCTTCCCCATCGGCTTGCACTTTAGGGGCGTCGATAGAAGTGTCACTTTGGCTGGAGGCCAGCATGTTTTTTAGGTCTGCCAGTGGTTGTTCGGTAAATTGCTCGGACCCCTGAGCTAAATGCTCATACAAGGCCTTGTAATTATTGGTGAGGCTGTGGGTAAGGTCAGCGGTTTGATGAAAATGCTGCTCAATGGAGTCTTTAAGGTGCAGTTGCTCCCCCTTAAGTTTATCCAGGTCACGCTCCAGCAGCGCCACATGGGTGCCACGGCTCAATACATAGCGCTGTAACAAGATGCCAATGCCCAGGCCAACAGCAAAAATAAATAGGCTGGAAATCAATTGCGCATTCATGGCATTTACCTGCTTTGTTACTATGTCGATTAAACTAGAAGTGTAGCTAAAACATCGGTGGCTTAACAACAGATAGTGACAGAAAAACACACTGTTTTAATTTTGGGCTATTTGGTGGCATCAGCGGTAATGATAAAAGGGTAGTAGCGTGGAAAAAATAATCTTCAATGGTCAGGCCGGTGCTTTACAGGGGGCTTGGCATCCAGTGGCGGGCAGCGGGGACTTTTTAATCATCTGTCATCCACATCCCTTACATGACGGCACTATGGATAATAAGGTCGTCACAACAGTAGCCAGAACCTATCAGGATATGGGGGTTAATGTATTACGCTTCAATTTTCGTGGGGTGGGGCAAAGCGAGGGGTTGTACGGGGATATAGCGGGTGAGGTGCAAGACTGCCAAAGCGCCTTGCAATGGCTAACCCAGCATGAAGATGTAAAGCGTTTATTTTTGGCTGGTTTTAGTTTTGGTGCTTATGTGGCGGCCAAGGTGGCCTATGAGCTAAAGCAAGACTATCCGCAACTTTCCATGGAGCACTTGTTGCTGGTGGCCCCGTCTGTAATTAACTCGCCCTTTGAGAGTGCTACCCCCCTAGTGTGTCCCACCACTGTAATTATGGGCGGCAAAGACGAGGTGGTGCCCTATCAGGAGGTGAGTGATTGGAGTGATGGTTTATATCCGCCGGCCGAGTTCATCGACTTGCCCGAAGCGAGCCACTTTTTTCATGGTCAGCTGGTGCTCATGAAAAAAGAGATTAAGCGCAGTCTGGCCTCGTATTTTTAACTGGCAGGGGTGGCTTAATTTGCCTTTGGCCCCTGTAATCTGTACATTGCGCCACCAATTGAATCTATCTTCTATACTCGAAATATATTGCAGCAGCGAAGCGCCATGACACCAATAGAGCTTTATCAAAAAGACTTACAACGGGATGACTTCTCCTACGATGCCGACCAGGAAAAGGCCGTCATGCACCTGCAGCGTCTTTATGATGAGTTGGTAGCGGCGTACGAGGGTAATAAGCAGCGCTCAAATCTTAAGAAGTTATTCTCCCGTGGCTCCAAGAAAAAAGAACCCATTCAGGGCATCTATTTCTGGGGAGGCGTGGGCCGTGGTAAGACCTATCTGGTGGATACCTTCTACGATGCTCTGCCGTTTGAGCGCAAGATGCGCACCCACTTTCATCGCTTCATGCAGCGTGTGCATAAAGACCTGAATGCGTTGGCTGGGCAAAAAAATCCATTAACCATCATTGCCGACAAAATATCCGAAGAAACCGTGGTGATCTGTTTCGATGAATTTTTTGTGGTGGATATAGGTGATGCCATGATTCTTGGTGGGTTGATGCAAGAGTTGTTTGCCCGCGGGGTAACCCTAGTGAGTACCTCTAACATTATTCCGGATGGTTTGTACGAAAACGGTTTGCAGCGAGACCGCTTCCTGCCTGCTATTAAGTTGTTAAACAAGCATACCGACGTGATCAATGTAGACAGCGGAGTGGATTATCGTTTACGTACCCTGGAACAGGCCGAGTTGTATCACTTTCCATTAGATGACAGTGCTCAATCAAGCCTCAAGAAAAGCTTTGATAGCCTAGTACCTGATGCCAGTCATATCGAAGAGCTGGTTAACGTGGAAATTTTGGGGCGCGATATTCCAGCGCTGGCCATCTGTGATGATATTGCCTGGTTTGATTTTTACGACTTGTGTGATGGGCCAAGGTCACAAAACGATTACATTGAATTGGGTCGTCTGTTTCATGCTGTGCTCATCAGCAATGTGCCTGTGATGGGTACCAAAAACGATGATTTGGCGAGGCGCTTCATTAACCTTATCGATGAGTTTTATGATCGTGGTGTGAAGGTGATTATGTCCGCCGATAGCGAGATTCATAATATTTACGGCAGCGGTCGTTTAGAATTTGAATTTCAGCGCACCACGTCGCGCATGCTGGAAATGCAAAGTCACGAGTACTTGGCTCGTGAGCATAAGGCATAAGTACTGCCTTATTAAGCTGTAATATTAAACCTTCCAAGTCTCACGCACAGGCTTGGAAGCCTGCCTCGTTTTACCTGTCTTTCTTTACCTGGCCACTTCTTAACCTGCCTGCTAATTCACACGCTGACGATTTCCCGTGGGTGCCGGTTTAGCCTGAAGAGGAATGACTATGGGTTTGGGCTGATGAGATTCAGCCAATATCTGGAAAAACTCTAGAACGGAATCAAACAAGCGATACAACATAACAAGCTCCTGCTTTCCACACTGCTAATGGCAAGTATAGACAGGAAGGGTCAATGCGCCAGTAGGCAATAGTAGGGGGTAAAGGCAGAAAAGGAGATTAAATGGAGGGGGCTAAAAAGCAGTGCCAGAGTTAGCACTGCTTTTTATAACGAAAGGCTATAAAGAGCCTTTAATGACACTCTTTAACAGCTTAGGGTTGGATGCAATTACATCGCCTTCGCTTTCAAAGTCAGGGCCACCGCTGAAATCGGTGAGTAGCACACCGGCTTCTTTAGCAATCAAGGCACCCGCTTGCAGGGTAAGGCTGTCTACATTGTTCAACCAGGCGGCGTCCATGTGACCGGCAGCCAAATGAGCGAGTGTCAAAGCATCGTCTCCCAGGGCGCGGATCATGCGCGTCTGCTGGCTTAAATTACCAATACGGGCGCGGATGCGATCATTGCGCTCATCTTGAGCGAGGCCCGGGAACTTAATGCCCACGATAGCCTGGCTTAATTTGGTTTTGCTGGAGGCGCGCATGCGACGACCGCTTAATTCGGCGCCACGACCACGGCTGGCAGTAAATTCCTGGCCGGTTACCGGGTTAATAATCAGTGCGTGTTCCGTTTTACCAGCAATTTGGCAAGCCAGTACTAGGCTATAAACCGGTAAACCGCTGCGGAAATTCTCTTGGCCTTCCAATGGGTTGATTAACCAGGTATTGCCGGTTTGTTCTTCGTTGTTGGAGGTACCAGTTTCACGTCCTTGGAAGGTATCTTCGGGGAAATGCTTGCGCAGCTTAAAGATGATGGTCTTCTCAGTACGAATGGCGCTATCGGCAACAAACTTGCTGATGTCCTGGTCTGAGGATCTTTCAAAGTCAAAGCGCTCGACTGCATGTACCAGTTCTTCACCAGCTTCCCTTAAAACACGCAGGGCAAGGTTTACCATGGGTTGCATATGGATTCATAACTCTTAAATTCGGGAACCGCGCATTCTAGCAAAAACTTTTCGAGACTCGTAGTAAAACTAGGTACACTTGACATAATTTCTTTGTTTTTATGTAACGGCGCCTCTATTAGTAAATAGAATAGCCCTAAAACCCCCTGAGTTACTGTTAATGTTTCAAGATATTCGAATAGTTTTAATTAATACCAGCCACTCCGGCAATATCGGTTCCGCTGCCCGTGCCATGAAAACCATGGGCTTTACTGATTTAGTGTTGGTCGATCCGGTGGATTTTGATCCCAAGCACCCCTCTGAGGTGTCGGTGGCCATGGCTACCGGGGCCGCTGATATTTTGTGTGGTGCTCGAGTGGTCGCTACATTGGCCGAAGCGGTGGAGGATGTGGCCATTGTAATGGGGGCCAGTGCCCGTAATCGCCATATTCCTTGGCCTTTAATGCACCCCCGCCAGGCGGCAGGCAAGGCTATTACGGTCCTTAAAAATGAGCAAAAAGTGGCGTTGGTATTTGGTCGTGAACGTACTGGCTTAACCAATGAAGAGTTGTCCATGTGCCAAGTGCACGTACACATTCCCACCAATGAGGAGTTTTCTTCTTTAAATGTGGCGTCGGCAGTGCAGGTGTTAAGTTATGAAATACGCATGGCGATTTTAGACAGTCAGGACAAGTTAGATGCGCACTACAGCGGTGACTGGGGGGTGAGTTGGGACAATGATCTGGCCAATCAAAAGGAAATTAACGGCTTTATCGAGCATTTAGAGCGCACTCTGGTTGATATTGAATTTCTAGACCCCACTAACCCAAGACAGTTAATGCCAAGATTACGCAGATTGTTCCAAAGAGCGGTGCCGGATAAAATAGAGATTAATATCCTGCGTGGCATCTTGAACATGGTGAAGCGTAATCACGACAAATAGGAATACACGTGTTTAAAAGTATCCGTGAAGATGTGGCCTGTGTCTTTGACCGTGACCCAGCCGCACGCAACACCCTTGAAGTGCTCACGACCTACCCTGGGCTCCATGCCCTGTGGCATTATCGTTTGGCGCACTGGTGTTGGACTCACGGCCTGCGTTATCCCGCCCGTATCATCAGCTTCTTAAGCCGCTGGTTCACTGGGATCGAAATTCATCCCGGGGCCGTAATAGGCAAGCGCTTTTTTATCGATCATGGCATGGGTGTGGTCATCGGTGAAACCGCCGAAATAGGCGATAACGTCACCCTTTATCATGGTGTCACCTTAGGCGGTACCACCTGGAATAAGGGCAAACGCCATCCTACCTTGCGTGATGGTGTGGTCATAGGCGCCGGTGCCAAGGTATTGGGCCCCATCGAGATTGGTGAAAATGGCCGGGTAGGGTCGAACGCAGTGGTCACGAAGGCGGTGCCAGCCGGTGCTACCGCGGTGGGTATTCCGGGTCGGATCATTACTCAGAAAGCCAGCGGTGAGGTGCATAAACAGCGTCAAGCCATGGCCGACAAAATTGGCTTTGATGCCTATGGCATGACAGATGAAATGCCCGATCCCATCGCCCGCTCCATTCACAATATGCTTGATCACATGCATGCGGTGGATTCCAAGATGGCTCGCATGAGTGAAGCCTTGGGCAAGATGGGGCATACCGAATGCACTGGCGTACTGCCGGAGCTGCAAAATGAACTGGAAGATACCGAAGAGAAGGTATCAAACTAGTCTGGCTGCACAAATGCGGGGGTAACATTACCTTGTGCTGCCGCTTTCTTATTCTGCATTAAAGTAGGCCCTTCCTGGGTTGATATTGACCCGGGGAAATACCCCTTTAAGTCTCTGCTCCCACTAAAGTCTCAGTAATTCTTGGGTAATTTTTGTCCACTTCTGCTAGAATCTTGCGCCTAAAATGAATGCCTTACTTGATATAGAGCAATAGCCCTATCGTTTACTCAAGTAAATAGTTGACTGTTTTAGTCGGGTTTAAGATAATTGACCCATTCTTACTATTTTCGATGGGGTTGCCCATGAGATTAACCACAAAAGGTCGCTATGCCGTGACCGCCATGCTGGACCTTGCCATTCATGGTCAGCAAAAACCGGTGAGTCTGAATGATATCTCAGGGCGCCAACACATCAGTCTGTCCTACTTAGAGCAGTTATTTGCCAAGCTGCGCCGCTCTAATCTGGTGTCCAGTGTTCGTGGTCCGGGTGGTGGTTACCGTTTGGCGGTGGATTCTGCCAATATCAGCATTGCCCAGGTGGTGGATGCGGTGAATGAATCTATGGACGCTACCCGCTGTCAGGGTAAGGGCGACTGCCAGGAAGGTGATCAGTGTTTGACCCATCATTTGTGGGAAGACTTGAGCAACCAGATACACACTTTTTTAAACGATATCTCCATTCAAGACCTCATCAGCCGCAAAGAAATTAAAGATGTGGCCAAGCGCCAAGATCAACAGGCCCAGCGCGCCAACGCTGACGAATCCTTGATTCACTTAACCTCAACCTAGCGCGAAGTAAGCAGAGACAAAAATGATGAATCCGATTTACCTGGATTACGCTGCAACTACCCCCATGGACCCTGACGTGGCGCAAAAAATGGCCGCCTGTTTAACGCTTGAGGGTAACTTTGCCAACCCGGCTTCCCGCTCGCACCGTTATGGCTGGATGGCAGAAGAGGCGGTGGAAAGTGCCCGCGCTCAAATGGCCAAAATTATCAATGCTGATGTGCGTGAAATCGTCTGGACCAGTGGTGCCACCGAAGCCAACAACCTGGCCATTAAAGGGGTGGCGCAACAGCACAGCACTAAGGGCAAACACATCATCACCAGTGTCATCGAGCACAAGGCGGTGTTAGACCCCTGTCAATATTTGCAAGAACAGGGTTTTGAAGTGACCTATCTGGCCCCCCAGAGTGATGGCACGGTTTCGGCCCAGCAGGTTAAGGCGGCGTTACGCCCAGATACTATTTTAGTGAGCCTCATGTATGTGAACAATGAGCTGGGCAGCATCAATCCGGTTCAAGAAATCGGTGAGTTGTGTCGTGACAACGATGTGTTATTTCATGTGGATGCCGCTCAGGCGGTGGGCAAAATTTCGGTTGATGTGCAGGCCCACAACATAGATTTACTGTCGGTGAGCGGCCATAAATTTTACGGCCCCAAAGGCATTGGCATTTTGTACGTGAAACGTGGCGTAAAAATCGCCGCGCAAATTCACGGCGGCGGTCACGAACGTGGCATGCGCAGTGGCACTCTGGCCACCCATCAAATTGTGGGTTTGGGTGAAGCGGCGCACATGGCTCAGCAATTATTACCACAAGAAGAGGCGCGTCTACGCGCCCTAAGAGAGCAGCTCTGGACTGGGCTGCAAGATATCGAGGGTGTCACCCTCAATGGCAGCGCACAAAATAGTGTGCCTGGCATTTTAAATATTAGTTTTACCGGTGTAGATGGGGAGTCGTTATTACTCTCTCTGGCCGATTTGGCGGTGAGTTCGGGCAGTGCTTGCAACTCGGCCACCATGGCACCTTCGTATGTGCTTAAGGCAATAGGTCTGAACGACGAGCTCGCTCATGCCTCCATACGATTTTCCATGGGTCGTTTTAGCACCATCGAAGAATTAAATCAGGCGGTTGGCAGTGTCAACACAGCGGTAAAAAGATTAAGAGGAATGGCCGCGTAAGCGGTTATTGCGGGAGGCCCCACTGTGGGTAGAGAGTGATGAGTCAAGAAGTAGAGAAGTACATAAAAAGCGAATATGAAGCGGGTTTTGTCACCGATATCGATGCCGAAACTTTGCCGCCGGGATTAAACGAAGATGTGGTTCGTTTTATTTCCAATAAAAAAGGCGAGCCCGAATGGCTGCTGGAATGGCGTTTAAAGGCCTTCCGTATCTGGCAGGAAATGGAAGAGCCGCAATGGGCCCATGTGCATTACCCGGAGATTGATTTCCAGGCCATTTCCTATTTCAGTGCACCAAAAAGCATGGAAGACAAACCTCAGTCGTTAGACGAGGTGGACCCTGAGCTATTAAGAACCTACGAAAAGCTCGGTATTCCCTTGCACGAACAAGCCGTGCTGGCGGGTGTGGCCAATGTGGCGGTGGACATAATATTTGACTCGGTGTCCGTGGCCACCACCTTCCGCGAAAAACTGGCGGAGTCGGGCGTTATTTTTATGCCCATCAGCGAGGCGGTGCATAAACACCCTGAACTCATTAAAAAGTATCTGGGTTCAGTGGTGCCGCAAAAAGACAATTATTATTCGGCGCTGAACTGCGCGGTATTTTCCGATGGCAGTTTTGTTTACATTCCAAAAGGGGTGCGTTGTCCCATGGAATTATCTACCTACTTCCGTATCAACGAGCAAAACACTGGGCAGTTTGAGCGTACGCTTATCATTGCCGATGAAGGCTCTCATGTGAGCTATCTGGAAGGTTGTACCGCCCCCATGCGGGACGAAAACCAATTGCACGCAGCCGTGGTTGAGCTGGTGGTATTGGACGACGCCGAAATTAAATACTCCACGGTACAAAACTGGTACCCCGGCGACAGCGAGGGTAAGGGTGGTATCTATAACTTCGTGACCAAGCGTGCGGTGGCTCATACCAATGCCAAGATTAGCTGGACTCAGGTAGAAACCGGTTCGGCCATCACCTGGAAATACCCCAGTGTCATCTTGAAGGGTGACAACGCCATAGGTGAATTTTATTCGGTGGCGCTCACCAATAATTATCAGCAGGCCGACACCGGCACTAAGATGATTCACCTGGGCAAAAACACCAAGTCTACTATTATCTCCAAGGGTATCTCGGCGGGTAAGAGTCAAAACGCTTACCGTGGTTTAGTGCGTATGAACCCAAGTGCACAGGGTGCGCGAAACTTTACTCAGTGTGACTCGTTGCTAATCGGTGACAAGTGCGGGGCTCATACCTTTCCCTATATAGAAAGCAAACACCCAAGTGCGGTCATCGAACACGAAGCCACCACCTCTACGGTGAGTGACGATCAGATGTTTTTATGTCAGCAGCGCGGCATTGACCCGGAAAAAGCCGTGTCCATGATCGTCAATGGTTTCTGTAAAGAAGTCTTTAAAGAGTTACCCATGGAGTTTGCCGTCGAGGCGGGCAAATTATTGGAAGTGAGCCTGGAAGGCTCAGTGGGCTAAAAAGTCCCGTCAGGAGTTAAGCTTGCTTTTGATGGCAGGGACTTAATTTATTTTGATGTGTGTGGTGAGTATCGGTATTCGCACCACCAAGCACTTACAAAAAATTTGGAACAACAATGTTAACGATTAAAAATTTACAAGCCAAAGTAGAAGAAAAAGATATCCTAAAAGGATTGAGCCTGGATGTTAAACCTGGTGAGATTCACGCCATCATGGGGCCAAACGGCGCTGGCAAGAGTACTTTGGGTAACGTATTGTCCGGTCGTGAAGGTTACACAGTAACCGGTGGTGAAGTGTTGTTTAACGGCAAAAATATCCTGGAACTGGACGCCGAAGAGCGTGCTCGTGAAGGATTGTTTTTAGCCTTCCAATACCCGGTAGAAATTCCCGGTGTCAGCAATCTTGAATTTTTAAAGGCCTCCATGGATGCCATACGTTTGCACCGTGGTGAAGAAGCCATGGATAGCATGACGTTTTTAAAACTGGCTCGCGAAAAATGTAAAGCCGTTAACCTGGATCAAAATTTCCTAAAACGTGGTGTTAACGAAGGTTTCTCCGGTGGCGAGAAAAAACGCAACGAAATCCTGCAGATGATGATGTTAGAGCCCAAGCTGTGCATCTTGGATGAAACCGACTCCGGTCTGGATATCGATGCCTTGCAGGTAGTGGCCGAGGGTGTGAACAGTCAGCGTAGTCCTGATCGCAGTTTTATTATAGTGACTCACTACCAGCGATTGCTGGACTATATCGTGCCGGATTTTGTGCACGTATTGGCCGACGGTAAAATTGTTAAGAGTGGTGGCAAAGAATTAGCGCTGGAGCTTGAAGAAAAAGGCTACAGCTGGATTGAAAACGGGGAGGCTTAATCGTGACTGAAGTAGCTCCGCTAGTAACTAGTGAAACAGTAAACGTGAAAAAAATCGATTTTTCACGGGACGCCTTGGCGTTTGTAAAAACTCAGGCACACGATGCTGGCTTAAGCGAGGTGCGTGAATCTGGCTATGCGGCCTTCGAAAGTTTGCCCTTTCCTACCCGTAAAACGGAAGAGTGGAAGTACACCTCGCTGCATGCCTTAACTCAGCAGGATTACAATCAAGCCGCGCAAAATTTCGATCTGGAAGATGCCAGTGACTTATACGTCATCGAAGATTTAGACGCTTACCGATTGGTGTTTGTGAACGGTGTGTTTGTGGAAGAGCTGTCCGATAGTATTTCCCAGGCTGGCATCGAACTCACTACGTTTTCACAGGCCAACGATAAACAGCGTGATCTCATCGCCGAATATATTGGCAACATCGCCGAGACCCGACGCAACCTGTTTACCGCCCTTAATAACGCTGCGGTGGAAGAGGGTGTGCTGTTGCATGTGAGTAAAAACATCCAGCTGGAAAAGCCTCTGCAAATTGTCCATATTGTCAGCCAACAAGAACAAGCCAGTACCGCCTTTGGCCGTTGCTTGTTGGTATTAGAGTCTTTGGCTGAAGCCACTGTGATCGAGCAGTTTGTCTCCACCAACGAGAGCCAAAACCTGTTGTTGAATCAAACCACAGAAATTAAAATTGGCGATGGCGCTAAGTTAAATCACTATCGTCTGCACACCGAAGATGAAACCAGCCTGCACTTTGGTGGCGTTTATGTGGACCTTAATCGCGACAGCCAGTTTGAAAGTTATCAAGTTGCTTTGGGTGGAAAGATTAAACGTTTTGATGTGTTAGTGAATCACAATCAGGCAGGCAGCCATTGTGAAATGAAGGGCGTGTACTTGCCAAAAAACGATCAGCATGTGGATATTCACAGCTATATCGAACACATTTCCGCCAATTGCACCACGGATGAAACCTATCGAGGCATCATGGCCGATCGCTCCAAGGCGGTGTTTAACGGTCGTATACACATTCATCCGGATGCACAGAAATCCTATGCCAATTTAAGCAATAAGAATTTATTGTTGTCTAACAAGGCGCAGATCAATTCCAAGCCGGAGTTGGAGATTTATGCCGACGATGTACGCTGTGCCCACGGTGTTACGGTGGCCCAGTTAGACGATAAAGCCTGCTTCTATTTGCAAAGTCGTGGCATCTCTCGCCCGGAAGCAGAAATCATGCTTAGCTTTGCATTTATCAACGAGCTTTTGGAAAGCATTCCATTGGAGCCGTTACGCAAAAATTTACGACCGCTATTGGCTCAGCAGTTTAGCTCTAACCAAGACCTGACTCAGCATATTTTGGACGAAGACAGTGGTGTGCACTCTGAGGAAGGCGCGTCATGAGCATAGATGTAGAAAAAATCCGTCAGGACTTTCCAATATTGGATCAGATGGTTCATGACAAACCGCTCGTGTATTTAGATAACGGCGCTACTACGCAAAAGCCCCTGGCTGTCATCAATGCACTGGAAAATTATTATCGCAAAGATAACAGCAACGTACACCGTGGCGCCCATGCTCTAAGTGACCGTGCCACCATCGCCTTTGAAGATGCTCGCAAGACCGTGCAGAGTTTCTTGAATACTCAGTACAGTGAAGAAATTATCTGGACCCGTGGCACCACAGAAAGCATTAATATCGTGGCGCAAAGTTTTGGTCAGGTTTTCATAAAAAAAGGCGACGAAATTATCGTCTCGGCTATGGAGCATCATGCCAACATCGTTCCCTGGCAAATGCTGTGTGAACGCACCGGTGCCAAATTAAAAGTGATCCCGGTAAGTGATGCGGGTGAGCTGGACATGACGGCCTTCGCCGCCATGCTTAATTCAAACGTTAAGATGGTCAGTGTAGTACACGTATCCAATGCCTTGGGTACCGTGAATCCAGTGGCAAAAATCATTAAGCTGGCCCACGAAGTGGGCGCTAAGGTGCTGATTGATGGCGCACAATCTGTGGCGCATTTTCCAGTAGATGTGCAAGCACTGGATGCTGACTTTTATGTATTCTCGGGGCACAAGGTATTTGGCCCCACCGGCATAGGTTGCCTATACGGTAAAAAAGAATTGCTTGATCAAATGCCGCCGGTACAAGGTGGCGGTGAGATGATTGAGCGTGTGAGCTTCGAAGGCACTACCTATCAAGGGCTGCCATTTAAGTTTGAATCGGGCACGCCAAATATTAGTGGCGCCATTGGTTTGGACGCAGCGCTTAAGTACTTGATGGCGCTGGACCGGGTAGCGTTAAGTGAGTACGAAGATGACTTGCTTAAATATGCCCACGAGCGAGCGGCTCAGTGTGAAGGTATGCGTGTTATCGGTACTGCTAAAAATAAAGCAGGTGTATTAAGTTTCTTAATTGATGGCACTCACCCGGCAGACATTGGCATGTTACTCGATCAGCAAGGCATAGCGGTTCGCACCGGCCATCATTGTGCCATGCCTATCATGGATCAATTTTCCATTCCGGGAACCGCCCGCGCTTCTTTTTCTATCTACAATACGCGACAAGAAGTGGATGCCTTATTTGAAGGCATAGAAAAAGTGAAGATGTTTTTATGTTAATTGTATTTTAAGGGGGCTGTGTAATGAGTGTGGTTAATTCCTTTTCACCTGGTGATGTGACATCACAAATTAATCTGACCATGACGGACAGTGCGCTTGATTATGTACGCAAGCAATTGGGCGCCAGCAAAGATGCACAAGGTGTATTGTTGGGCGTGAAAAAAAGTGGCTGTTCGGGTTTTAAATACGACATGCAATTGGCCAAGGTTTTACAGGGCACTGAAAAAGCCATTCAAATGGCTGACGATATTACCCTGTATGTGACCAAGGATGCTTTACCGTTTGTAAATGGCACTGAAATTGATTACACCACTGAAGGCCTAAATTCCAGCATGGTGTTTAACAACCCTAATGCCAAGGATGAATGCGGCTGTGGTGAGTCATTTAACGTCTAGCGCCGTTAATTCAAATTGCTCCTGAAAAATTCTAAAATACAATTTAAGTAGTTATTTTATGGAAAGACGCATGGTAGTGGCGCACGAGGATTGTCCTGCGCGCCTGGTTCCGGTGGGAACCAAAATAATCATTCCTTCTGGTAGTTTTGTGACCCTCACGCAAGCCTTGGGTGGCAACTATACAGTGATCTATAACGGCAATATGGCTCGAGTAGACGGCACAGACGCCGCTGCTCTGGGTTTAGAGCCGGAAGTGCTGAGCTTTGAAGCGCCCGATGGTGAACTCATTCGAGAGAGTGACATCTGGCAAGCGTTGGAGACCATCTATGACCCTGAAATTCCGGTGAATTTGGTGGCGCTAGGTCTTATCTATACCGTGAATATTGATCAAGCCAATAAGAGCGTGAGCATCAACATGACTCTCACTGCACCCGGTTGCGGCATGGGTCCGGTACTGGTGAGTGACGTTAAATATCGAAGTGCTCTGGTGCCCAACGTGGAATCGGTGGCGGTGGAACTGGTATTTGATCCTCCCTGGTCGCGGGAAATGATGAGCGAAGAGGCGCAACTGGAAACCGGCATGTTTTTTTAGCGATTCACTCAGTACCCGGAAAAATTCTAAAGATTACTCCGGGCACTTTAGTGCTAAATAGGGTTCTACATCTGTCATAAATAGTCACTTCTCATTTCGTGCAATATGCGCCATAGTCTTGTCTTAAATTGCACAATAAAAACAAAACGATAGTGCTAGGCTTAGCCATTATTTTTTGGTGAATTTCCGCCTGCTTATAAAAAATATAATAAATGTTCATTTACCTTAATTGGAGACCGTGATGGAAGCATCATTTTGGGATGGAAAGCGCGCGCCGGGTATCAGCGATACTCTGGATCTTAGTCAATACAATGCTGCGGTTGAAGTAATCGAGTCGGCTTTCAAAAAGTACGCCGACCGCCCCGCGTTTACCAGCATCGGTCATACCATGACCTTTAAAGATATCGATGAGCAAAGTGCCGCATTTGCTTATTATCTGCAAAACCACACTAACTTAAAGCCTGGCGATACCATTGCCATCCAAATGCCTAACATCTTGCAATATCCCATTGCCATGTACGGTGCATTACGCGCAGGTTTAAGAGTGACCAATACCAACCCTCTGTATACCGAACGTGAAATGCTGCATCAGTTCAACGATTCCGGCGCCAAGGCTCTGGTATGTATGAACGTGTTTGCGCGCTCTGTGCAAAACGTGGTTGAAAATACCGGTATCGAAACCGTAATTATCACTAGCCTGGCCGACATGTTGCCAGGGGCCAAGCGCGTGTTGATTAACGCCGCTGCCAAATACGTTAAAAAAATGGTGCCAGCTTATTCATTGCCGGATGCGGTGCCGTTCCGCAAGGCGCTTAAATTGGGTCAGGGCAAAGCCTTTGCCGCCAACCACATGCCTAACCCAGACGATACTATTGTGCTGCAGTACACAGGCGGCACCACAGGTGTGGCCAAGGGCGCCGAGCTGACCAACCGCAATTTGGTTGCTAATATGCTGCAATCCAAGTTGGCCATGCTGCAGGTGGATGAGAAGGGTGAGCCATTAAAAGGCACCGAGCAGGCTATTGTCGTGGCACCGTTGCCGCTTTATCACATCTATGCGTTTACCGTGCACTTGATGGCCTTGTTTGAACAGGGAGATCACAGCATCTTGATCGCCAACCCAAGAGACACTGAGACCTTCATTAAATTCATGAAGCCTTGGAAGCTCACCACCTTTGTAGGTTTGAATACTCTGTTTGTATCCTTGATGGCCAGCCCACGTTTTCGTGAAATGGATTTCAGTAAACTTAAGTTTACCATCTCGGGCGGCACCGCCTTGATGGATGACACCGCCAAGCGCTGGAAAGAAATCACCGGTGTGGGTATCTCTGAGGCTTACGGTTTAACCGAATGTTCTCCTGGTGTGACCATGAACCCTGCAGCCGGTTATGAGCGCATGGGTACCGTGGGTCAGGCCTGTGCAGGCACCGCCCTTAAGTGCATCAACGACCAGGGTGAAGAAGTAGCAGTAGGCGAGCGTGGTGAATTATGCGTGAAAGGCCCACAGGTCATGAAAGGTTACTGGAAGCGCCCTGACGCCTCTAAAGACGCTTTCACTGCCGATGGCGAATGGTTCCGCACCGGTGATGTGGCCATCATCGATGAAGACGGTTTTGTGAGCATCGTAGACCGTATTAAAGACATGATCATCGTATCTGGCTTCAACGTATTCCCTAACGAGATCGAAGGCGTAGTGGCCGAGCACCCCTTGGTGGAAAATTGTGCGGTCATTGGTGTGCCTAATGATAAGTCCGGTGAAGCGGTTAAATTGTTCGTGGTGACGCAAGATGCATCCCTTACCGAAGGGGTTATCCGTGCCTACTGTAAAGAACATCTAACCGGCTACAAAATGCCAAGATACATCGAATTCCGTGACGAACTACCTATGACCCCAGTGGGCAAGATTTTACGTCGCGAATTGAAAGATGAAGAAGAAGCCAAGCGCGAGAGCAAAGCGAAGGATTCTGCCGCCGCTTAAGTTCGCCTGATTTTTGATTGACCAAGGCCTCTGGAAACCTGTTTTCCGGAGGCTATTATTCCCTTTTCTGCTTGTATTTGTATTCCATTTTTACTCTTTACATTCCCCTAGCGACCATTAAGCGCCAGCTTGGGCATCTTGACCTGTTTGGTCATTGTTATGTGCCTGTTTATTGCGCCATAGTCTGACCCATGGTTTGTTAATAATAATGATAAATTGGAGACAGTTATGGATGCATCATATTGGGATGGTAAACGTGCCCCGGGCATTGGCGATCACATAGATATCAACGAGTACGGCTCGGTGGTTGAAGTGATCGAGACCGCCTTTAAAAAATATAGCCAGAGTGCCGCGTTCACCAGCATCGGTCTTACCATGACCTACGCCGACATAGATGAAAAAAGTGCTGCCTTTGCCAGTTACCTGCAAAACCACACTAACTTAAAACCCGGCGATACCATCGCCATTCAGATGCCCAATATCTTGCAGTATCCCATCGCCATGTACGGTGCATTGCGCGCGGGTTTAATTGTTACTAATACCAATCCGCTGTATACCGAGCGCGAGATGCTTCATCAGTTTAATGACTCCGAAGCCAAGGCCCTGGTATGTATGGATGTGTTTGCCCGTTCGGTGCAAAACGTTAAGGATAAAACCGGCCTGGAAACCATCATCGTTACCAGCCTTGCGGACATGATGCCCACGCCCAAGCGCATCCTGATTAACGCCGCCACTAAGTATGTTAAGAAAATGGTGCCTAAGTATTCGTTGCCCGACGCTATTTCGTTTCGCAAGGCCCTTAAATTAGGCCAGGGTCAGCCCTTTAAAGCGGCACCGTCTAAAGCTCATAGCGACACTGCTGTGCTGCAATACACCGGCGGCACCACAGGGGTGGCCAAGGGCGCCGAGTTAACCCATGGCAACTTGATCGCTAACATGCTGCAAACCAAGCAAAACATGCAGCAGGTAAATGACAAGGGTGAGCTATTAAAGGGTGACAAGCAGGCCATAGCAGTAGCGCCGTTGCCGCTTTATCACATCTATGCGTTTACCGCGCACTTGATGGCTATGTTTGAACAGGGGGAGCACAGCATTCTGATTGCCAACCCTCGAGACACCGAGATGTTCATTAAATTCATGATGCCGTGGAAGCTCACCGCCTTTGTGGGCCTCAATACCCTGTTTGTATCTTTAATGGCCAGTCCCAGATTCAAAGAGCTGGACTTCAGTGAGCTCACCGTGACTATGGCCGGTGGCACCGCCCTCATGCCCGACACTGCCAAGCGCTGGAAGGAAATCACCGGCGTAGGCATCTCCGAAGGTTATGGTTTAACCGAGTGTGCCCCGGTGGTGACCGCTAATGCGGCTAATGGCCTGGAACGCACAGGCACGGTGGGGCAGCCTTTGCCAGCCACTTCTCTTATGTGTATCGATGACCAGGGTAAAGAAGTGGCCATAGGTGAGCGTGGTGAGTTATGCG
Source organism: Bermanella sp. 47_1433_sub80_T6 (assembly GCA_002162985.1). Classification (GTDB taxonomy): domain Bacteria; phylum Pseudomonadota; class Gammaproteobacteria; order Pseudomonadales; family Oceanobacteraceae; genus Bermanella. The sequence goes on from MAAD01000238.1 coordinate 17,691, forward strand.
TGAAGGGCCCACAGGTTATGAAAGGTTACTGGAAGCGCCCGGATGCCTCTAAGGATGCCTTCACCGAAGATGGCGAATGGTTCCGCACCGGTGATGTGGCCATCATAGATGAAGACGGCTTTGTGAGTATCGTAGACCGCATCAAGGACATGATTATCGTGTCCGGCTTTAACGTATTCCCTAATGAGATCGAAGGCGTTGTGGCCGAACACCCTGCGGTTGAAAACTGTGCCGTCATTGGTGTGCCGGACGAAAAGAGTGGTGAAGCGGTTAAGTTGTTTATCGTTAGCCAGGACAACAACCTCACCGCAGACGCCATAAAAGCGTACTGCAAAGAAAACCTAACCGGCTACAAGATGCCTCGTCACATCGAGTTTCGTGATGAGTTGCCCATGACCCCGGTTGGTAAAATTCTGCGTCGCGAGCTTAAAGACGAAGAAGAGGCCAAGCGCTCCGCCTAGTCTTAACCTGGTAGATGCGCCCTGCTTTGCATCTACCAGTCCCTATCCGTACAATGGACCGTAATTCATTGAGCAGTCTGTGTTATGAGCAACCCTGAGTTAAGCCCCTTCGGCACCAAAATCACCGTAGATGAAGTCATCGACACTCTTAGCTTCTTCGATAGCTGGGAAGAACGCTACAAGTACATCATCGATCTGGGTAAAGAGTTGCCTGTCATGGATGAGGCCCTCAAGACGCAGGCACGCCTCATTAAGGGCTGTCAGAGCCAGGTATGGATAGAACCCCATGTTGTGGGTGATAAGCTCTACTTTGACGTGGCCAGCGATGCCTTTATCGTCTCCGGCCTGTTGGCGTTAGTGATGGCAGCCTACAATGGCAAGACGCCAGCGAAGGTGCTGGAATTTGATATGGAAGGTTTTTTTGCTCAGCTAGACCTGTTAAAGCACTTATCCCCAACCCGAGGCAATGGCCTACGCTCCATGGTGCAGCGTATTCAGCAGGTAGCCAAGGCTTCTGAGTAGGGTTTGTGGCTGGGGGGAACCCAGGCTATGGGCCAGACTTTAGAGTTTCGCACTTGAAGTGAAATAGGCCGCTGGTTAAACTTTAAACAGTGGCTATTTAGTACAAATCCCGTATAATCTGCGCTCTTTTTTACACATCTCAATTTATAACCTTTTATAGGAAATCATCATGGCCGTAGAACGCGCACTATCTATCATCAAGCCTGACGCAGTTGCTAAAAACGTAATCGGTAAAATCTACAGCCGTTTCGAAGAAGCCGGTCTTCAGGTTATCGCTTCTAAAATGGTTCACCTTTCTGACGAACTAGCTGGCGGTTTTTACGCTGAGCACAGCGAGCGTCCTTTTTACAAAGATCTAGTAGGTTTCATGACCTCTGGTCCTGTTATGATTCAGGTTCTAGAAGGCGAAGGCGCTATCCTTAAGCACCGCGACCTAATGGGTGCTACTAACCCTAAAGAAGCCGCTGCCGGAACTATCCGTGCTGACTTCGCTGAAAGCATCGATGCCAACGCTGTTCACGGTTCTGATTCTGTTGAATCTGCTGCCCGTGAAGTAAGCTACTTCTTCAAAGCTGAAGAAATCTGCGCACGATAGTCTGTGTGTATTTAGGTTTGGCTTTGGTCAAACCTAACTTACCTGCCTAGCAGGTAGTGAAGAGGGCGGATAGGCAAATGGACTTCCTTTTGCGTCCGCCCTTTTTGTGTATTTAAGCAGTAACCATTTTTATAGGTGTTTTAATGAGTAATGAACAAAAAAAGGTAAATCTATTGGGTTTAAGCCCAAAAAAGATGGCAGACTTTTTTGTTGAAATGGGCGAAAAACCCTTTCGTGCTCAGCAATTATTAAAATGGATTCACCAGGTGGGCCTGGAAGACTTTAGTGACATGAATAACGTCAGTAAAGTTATGCGTGAAAAGCTCAAAGAAGTGGCTTGCGTAGAATACCCGGAAATTATTTATCACAAGGTTTCTAAAGACGGCACCCAAAAATGGTTGATGAAAATCCCTGGGGGCAGCAGCATCGAAACCGTCTATATTCCTGAAGGGGATAGGGGCACCTTGTGTGTATCATCGCAAATTGGTTGCGCATTGGATTGCAGCTTCTGCTCCACCGGCAAACAGGGTTTTAACCGCGATTTATCTGCCGCCGAAATCATTGGTCAGGTGTATGTGGCCGCCAAAAGCTTCGATAAACCCGGCGAAAAACGTGAGCGTAAAATCACTAATGTGGTGATGATGGGCATGGGCGAGCCGTTGCTAAACTTTGATAACGTGGTCGACGCCATGGACCTCATGATGAACGATCACAGCTATGGCATATCCAAGCGCCGTGTAACCTTAAGTACCTCGGGTGTGGTGCCAAACCTGTACAAATTGGCCGAAGTTAGCGATGTATCGCTGGCGGTTTCATTGCATGCGCCAAACGATGCACTGCGTGACCAGCTGGTGCCCATCAATAAAAAGTACCCAATTAAACAATTGTTAGAGGCCTGTGATCATTACATGGGCTCGTTACCGGATCGTCGCAAGTTAACCGTGGAATACACTATGATGGACCATGTTAACGACGAGATGGAGCACGCCGAGCAGTTGGCTAAGTTACTAAAAAATACCCCCTGTAAAATTAACCTGATTCCGTTTAACCCGTTCCCTAATTCTGGTTATTCTCGTCCCAGCAATAATCGTGTGTATAAATTCCGCGATTACCTGCACAGTCAGGGTTATATCGTCACTATTCGCAGCACCCGTGGGGATGACATAGACGCCGCCTGCGGTCAGCTGGTGGGGCAGGTAGAAGATCGAACCCGTCGCAGTGCCCGTTATATAGAATTACATGAAGTAAGCTCTGAAAATTCTCAACAGGATTCCAAGTAGCACTATGTCCAATAAAATAATAAAAATTGCCTGTGTCGCCACCTTTGCGTTGTTACTAAATGCTTGTGTGAGCATCACCGAATCCCGTTATAGTAAAAATGCCAACCCCGAAAAAGCCGCCGAAACTTATGTGGCCCTGGCGGTGGGTTATTTGTCGCAAGGCAACATGATTCTGGCGCGCCAGAAATTGGATCGCGCCCTGGAGTTGGACCCGAAAAATCCAGCGGTGCACAGTGCCTTGGCCATGTACTGGTTGGAACGTGGCGAAATTAAATTGGCCGAAAAAGAATTTGCAACGGCTCTTGATATAGACGCCCAACACAGCCCTTCCAATTACCACTACGGCGTTTATTTAATGCGCTACAAACAAGATAAAACGGCCTGTGGTTATTTGGCGGTTGCCGCTAAAGATGTGGATTACAGTGCTCGGGTACTGGCAAATGAAAATTTAGGGCTTTGCCTTGTGAGCCAGGGTGACCTTACCAATGCCTCCAGCGCCTTCGAAAAAGCCTGGGTACTCGATGCTGACAGTACCGTCTCCAGCATAAACTTAACCGCCATCTACTTGCAGCGTAAGCGTGTGCGCTTGGCTGGTCGCTGGTTTAAACGTTTTGAGAAAACCTTAGCGGATAACAAAGTGCCTCATACCGCCGCCAGTTTAAGCCTGGGTTTGCAGTTGGCTAAAGTTCAGGGCGATAAAAATGCAGCTCACAGCTATGGCTTTAAATTAAAAAAACGCTTTCCCAAGTCGGCAGAATACAAAACCTACTTGAGCAATAATTAATTTTTAATGTTTTTGGTTATGAATAAACAAGGCCAGTCTCCATTTCAGCATCGTGAGCCTCGCAAATTTTGAGATGGGTAATGTGCCCAGGTAATCGTTAAAACTATGAATAAACAAGGTCAGTCTCCAATCAAGCGCAGAAAATCCCGTCAAATTATGGTGGGTGATGTTCCTGTGGGGGGCGATGCGCCCATTGCCGTGCAAAGCATGACCAACACCGAAACCTGTGACGTGGCCGCTACTGTAGCGCAAATTAATGAGCTGGTGGCGGTGGGTGCCGACATCGTACGAGTGAGTGTGCCCTCAATGGACGCCGCCGAAGCCTTTGCCGAAATTCGCAAACAGGTGAATATTCCCCTGGTTACCGACATTCACTTTGATTACAAGATTGCCTTACGCGTGGCCGAACTGGGCGCCGATTGTCTGCGCATTAACCCGGGCAACATTGGTCGTGAAGATCGTATTCGCCAGGTGGTGGATGCGGCTCGTCATAATGGCATTCCCATTCGCATCGGCGTGAATGCCGGTTCTTTGGAAAAAGATTTACAGAAAAAATACGGTGAGCCCACGCCTGACGCTTTAGTGGAAAGCGCCATGCGTCATATCGATATTTTAGATCGCCTTAACTTTCCCGATTTTAAATTAAGCCTTAAAGCCTCGGATGTGTTCATGACCGTGGCGGCCTATCGCAAGATTGCCTCGCAAATAGAGCAGCCTTTGCATTTGGGTATTACCGAAGCCGGTGGCCTGCGCAGCGGTACCGTGAAAAGCTCAGTGGGTTTGGGCATGTTATTGATGGACGGCATTGGTGAT
>MAAD01000208.1 GCA_002162985.1 Bermanella sp. 47_1433_sub80_T6
ATATTGTGTTAAATCGTTAGAGCCCACCGAGATAAAGTCCACCATGCGCGCAATGGTACGCGCCTGATATACCGCCGCCGGCACTTCAATCATGACACCAATTTCTGGCATCTTAATATCTGCTCCCTCGTCGAGCACCTCCTGAAAAGCCCGGTAAATGAGGTACTGGGCCTCTTCCACTTCAGCCACGCTGGTGATCATGGGCAGCATGATTTTTAAATTATCCAGGCCTTCACTGGCCTTTAACATGGCCCGTACTTGCAGGAGGAATATCTCAGGGTGATCCAGGGTCACACGAATGCCGCGCCAGCCCAGGAAGGGATTTTCTTCTTCGATGGGGAAATAGGTTAAAGACTTGTCACCCCCTATGTCCAAGGTACGCATGGTCACAGGTTGCGGGGCGAAGGTGGTCAATTGCTTGCGATAAATGGTGACCTGCTCGTTTTCGGACGGGAAGCGTTCTTTCATCATGAAGGGCACCTCGGTGCGGTACAAACCCACGCCTTCGGCACCACGGTTCACCGAACGCAAGGCATCGGTAATTAAGCCAGTATTAACACATAGCTGTATTTGGTGACCGTCGGGGGTTTTGGCGGGCAAGTCTTTAATGGCTTCCAGCCCCTCAACCAGAGCCAGCTCTTCATCCACTATATCTTTAAATTGCTGACGCAGTTGGGCCGAAGGGTGGGTATAGAGGCGACCGCGGTAACCGTCCACCACCAGCTCGATGCCATCCATTTGTTTAACCGGTAAATCCACCGCCCCCATCACTGTGGGCACGCCCATGGCACGGGCCAAAATAGCCACATGGGAGTTGGAAGAACCCTTGGCACTCACTAGGCCCACCAGTTTATTCTCTGGCACTTCGGCCAGCATGGACGGGGTGAGTTCTTCACTGACCAGGATACAGTTATCAGGAAAATCGTATTCGTTGGCAATGGTAATACTGTCTTGCAAATGAGCCAGCACCCGGGTGCCCAGGTCTTTAATGTCGGTGGCGCGCTCTCTTAGATACACATCGTCCATGCGATCGAAGTGCGCCACGTATTGCAAAATGACATCCCGTAAGGCGGACTGCGCCCATTGGTTTTTTTGCTTGATGCGGGTAATCACCTCTTCACCCAAGGCATCGTCATCCAGCATGCGTATGTACACATCAAACAGGGCCTGTTCTTCGGGACGTAAATCCTTCAGCTTTTCACCCAGCTGTTTTATCTGCGCGCGGGCACCGGCAATGGCCATTTGAAAATGATGGACTTCGGCGTCTACATCTTTAATTTCACGATCTGGTACGTCATATAAATCGGCGGTGGGGGAGAGCACCGTGACAATACCGATGGCAATACCGGGTGAGGCCGGAGCCCCGGGTATCACCACATCTTGTTTAATTTTCTTAGTCTGGCTTTTGTTATCTTCCAGCTCCAGCACCATGCCTGCAGCTTCAGCGTGGGCCAAAACACCGGCCAGCTGAGCCGACATAGTGACCATGAAGGCTTCTTCCGACTCGTCATATTTACGCAAGGCCGACTGCTGCACCACCAGCACACCCAAAATACGCTTCTGGTGAATAATGGGCACACCTAAAAAGCTGTTGAAATTTTCTTCGCCGGTACCGGACAGGAAATGATAACTGGGGTGGGACGAGGCATCGTCCAGATTGATGGGTTCTTCGCGGGCAGCCACTAAACCCACTAGTCCCTCACGGGCCGATAGACTGGCTTTGCCCACAGAATCTTGATTTAAGCCTTCGGTGGCACGTAAGATAAAGCGGCGGTTTTCAACATCCAGCACATACACAGAACACACTTCGGTCTTCATGGCGGCTTTAACACGATCCACCAGAATGTCTAACGCCGCATCCAAATAAGTGGCGTTATTAACCTCCTGCACGATCTGTCTAAGCACATTAAGCATGGTTTACAATTTGGCCTGCATTTCAAATAGTTTAGGGGCCAGTTCGCGCATGGCACGACGATAGACGTCCCGTTTAAAGGGCACCACTTGACCCAGGGGATACCAAAAACTGGTCCAGCGCCAACCGTCAAATTCGGGTTTGTCACCAAACTCAAAACTGATGCGGCTTTCGCTGCTGCATAGCTTTAACAGGAACCACTTTTGTTTTTGCCCCACACACACAGGCTTGCTGTTATGGCGCACCATGCGTTTAGGTAATTTGTATCTGAGCCAGCCTTTGCTGCAGCCCATAATCTCCACATCTTCGGGCAATAAACCCACTTCTTCCCTTAATTCCCGGTAGAGAGCGGCCTCAGCACTTTCGTGCTCTTTTATGCCTCCCTGCGGGAATTGCCAGGCATCCTGTCCAATACGCTTGGCCCATAGGACCTGAGCTTTTTTATTAACCAGAATGATGCCGACATTGGGACGGTAGCCATCAGCATCTATCATGCTCTATCCCATTAATTTAAGTCATTAATATCCACCATACTATTAAAGCTGGTGTCAGGTATAGCAGTGATTTTTTATTCCTTTTCGATATAAGAAGAAAAACTCATATATTCCTTACAATGTTAAAGACAGGCCTTCATACAGCGGATAAAATGCCACCTGAAAAGAACAACTGAAACAATTGGAAAACACCGTGGCTCTGGCAATATTCGACTTAGACAATACTCTTATCAACGGCGACAGTGATCATGGCTGGGGAGAGTTCCTGGTGGAACAGGG
>MAAD01000063.1 GCA_002162985.1 Bermanella sp. 47_1433_sub80_T6
CGTTTAGGTTTTTCAAACAACAGCAGTTAAACGCCACCCCGGCACCCACGTTTTTCATCGCGAAGTACAGCCAATCCACCAACCTTAAGTTTGAATCCAGTGGCTTACTGAAAAGTGAACGGGCCATTTATGAATACCTGGGCATGGCTTGGCAGTGGCTTAAAAGCTAGCCCTACCCCAGCTTTAAAAACCATTTTATTGGACCAAGCTGTTAGCCATAACCTGGTGTTCTAACAGCCAAGACATTCTGCCAACCCCTTCTCACCTTGAGTCTTTCACCCTAGTGCTTTGCCATGCAAAGCCTATATTGAAATGACATTTAGCATTTAACCTAACAAGCACCCATGGAGTCACAGCATGAAAACTCGCTTTTTCAGCCTGATATTTATAATGACATCGATTATGGGTTGTAGTGGCAATCAGATGAAAGCCACACAAAGCGCTCAAATGCCGTTGCCATCATTAGATGACAGCGTGGCAAATGTGGATATGAGTGAGTTTGGTTATCGCGGTTATTGAGCGTGGATTGCTAAGGCGTTACTGAGCGAGCAACAGGGGCAACAGCTCACGCACATGAGTGATAGTAACATCCGCAATAAAGTCGTGCAGCCAGGGGTGGCGACCGTCTTCCAGCCAGCAGGTCTTAATACCGGCTTCCTTCGCCCCTAACATGTCATGCTCGGGATGGTCCCCCACATGCAAACACTGATCGGCATTAACACCTGCTTTTGTTAGGGCCGCCTGAAAAATATCCCCATGGGGTTTGGGTAAATCAAAATCTTCGCCATTGAGACAAAAATCAAAGTAGTCATCCAGCCCAACCGCCTGCAGGTTAGCGTTGCCATTGGTGATGGCAATTAACTTATAGTGTTTGTTCAGATCCGCCAGCACTTCAAGCACATCATCAAACATAGTCACTTGTTGGCGAGCGGCATAAAACACGTTGAAACATTCATTGGCCAAGTTTTCAGCCTGGGGGTAATCAAATTCGGTGAACAGTTCGGTTAAAAATAGTACTCGCGCCTGGCTTACCTTATAGCGCAAATGGCGATTGTTTTTAATAAACTGAATTTTGCGATTGCGCAGTTCATCGCTGGACAGGGATTGAGAAATTTTTGGAGTATGGGTAGTCATCCACGACGTCATGGTTTTTTCAGCGTGAATTAACACCTGGGTACCACTCCATAAGGTGTCGTCTAAATCAAAGCTGATGACTTTTATATTTTGGAAGCGTGATATCGGTTTATTTACAGTATTCATTCAGGTCGCCTGCAAGCACCCTCCTACAGGGAAAAATTAAAAACAGCTTTTTATAACAGCTCTCTACAGTAAAATATCCAAACGGCGACTAACAATTTCACTCACGTAATTCAGGAACAAGGTATCCATATTACTCTTGAAATAATCGTCTTGTTTATGGCCCAAGGCCAGTATGCCCAGGTCATTTTTCAACAAGCAGGCGGCCATGGAGCCCACTGGATTTTTTTCCTGGAAAAACAACTCCATCTGGTCATCACTGAGTTGCCCACAAAAGGCATGTTTACGACCAAAGTGCTGAACCAGTTGATGCTGCATATCCACTTCGGTAATGCTTTGCAACGTCATGGAAGGCACAAACAAGGTGATACAGGCATAGTCCACGTTATAGACGGCGGTCATACATTGCTGCAGGGATTGCTCCACCTCTTCAATGCTTTGTGCGTCCAGCAGGTCCAGTGTTAATTGGCGGGTCTGTTCAAACAATCGATCGTTACGACGAGCGTTTTCCACTAGCTGTTGCAGACGATCATGGAGTTCATTGTTTTTATTGCGCAATAATTTTGACTGATATTCCACCAATGAAACCGTGGCACCGGTTTCATGAGGCACATCTAACTGCGCCACGATCTCAGGAAAGTTGCGAAAAAATTCAGGATGCTTTTTCAAAAATGTCGCCACATCCCTGGCATTAAGCTGATCTTTATCCTGTTCCATTACTGGGAGTACCTATGCCATTCTTATTATTAAAAGTATTATTGGTATGTATTATAAAACCCAGGGCAGCCCCTGCCCGACCAAAACAGGTTATACCTGAATGCGCCCTTCAAAAACGCGCGTGGCAGGGCCGGTCATCATCACATCCCCCTGGCCATCCCACTTAATAGTGAGCGCGCCACCGGGTAAATGTACCTTAACTTCATCGTCTACCAAGCCCCACTGGTGTGCCGTCACCATGGCCGCACAGGCGCCAGTGCCGCAAGCCAACGTCCAGCCTGCGCCACGCTCATAAACACGTAATTTCATTTCGCTGCGGTTAACAATTTCCATAAAGCCGGCGTTCACATTCTTAGGAAAAACCTCGTGACACTCAACCTGTGGACCTAACTGGCTCACCATCTCACTGTGAATATCCTCTACCA
>MAAD01000278.1 GCA_002162985.1 Bermanella sp. 47_1433_sub80_T6
AATAAATCCTTGGCTCTTGGGCTCACGCTTAAAAATTCGATGTCGCCGTCCACCAGTTTTTCGTCTATTAAGCTGCGGTGCGCTGTGCTGTGGTAAACCGCCACCCGACCATTTTCACCCGCCACGTAAAAACCTTTACGTCTTTGCTCGCTTACGATGGTTTGCACGGCACTGGGGGTTTCCAGTACAAAACTGCGAGCCATGACCAGGCGCCACTTATCCTCCTGCCGGGCCATAAACCACTGGCTGATCTTGCCTTCGGTATTACCGATTAATAACGAGTTCTCACCCAACAACAAACTCATGCTGCTGATGGCACCCACCTCATCCAGCGTAATGGTTTGAGTTAGGGATTCGTCTTCCAGGTTGATTACATGCAACAAGCGTTGGTCGGCCAATACAAATAACCAGCGCATGGTCTGGTCAATTTCCACCTGGTTAATAACGCCTGCAATACCGGGAAGGTTCACCGCCTCGTATTCCAGCACCACTTCATCACTTAAAAAGTCTACCTCTTTAAGATAACGGTTTACCTGTAACTGGCCCTGTTCGTTAAGAGCTGCAATTACCATGGCTTCTTCGCCGTCGCGCAGGGTGATGTCAGTGATGGGGGAAACACCGTTATCTAAATCCAGTGGTTCTTCGCCGTAGGGGTACACTAACTCAGGGGTAATAAGGCGTTGATCATTAGGGTAGGTTACCTTGTAATTGTGTTTCACCAGCAAGGCTTCACCTTGGGCATTACTAAATACCATTAAGCGGCTAGCCTGGGTATTCACATCAAACGCAGCAACGGCTCCCGCTAACGGCAAGGATTCCTGTTGTAAAATCTCGCCGTCACTCACCTTGAAGAAGGTCATCTCACCGCTTTTTTGAACGCGCAGGGCCACTTCGCTTTGCTCTTCCATGGCCAACATAAGTGTTTGGCTATTTTTGTCTTCAGTCAGTGCAGGCACCGAATACTGGTTAACCGGCTCAATGCTAGCCGCCACAAACATGGGGGCCACTTCATATAGCAGGTAGAAAAAAATCAATAACACCGCGCCAATGACACTCAGGCCTCCGGTGGCAATACCCCAGCCGGCAAACTTGTTTTTGATTGCGCGCAACTTCCTGTGGCGGCGTAATGCTGGAGTATTGAAGTCCAGGTTAGGTGCTATTGGTCTACTCATAAGCTCGCTTTAATACTTGGTTCCTGGCAATAAGGTGTCGGTTTAGAAATAGGATGCGAAAGATCGGCCACGGGGTGGCCTCGTACGAGTGCACCCTGTGCGCGATCCTATCTCTAAGCAAATCCTTTAGATTAAACCTAACTTCTTCAACGTTTTAGCCACTACCTTAGCAGGCAAAGGGATGTACCCGTCTTTGGCCACTATGCTTTGCCCTTGCTGAGATAAAATCATCTTGGCAAATTCACGCTCAATAGGTAACAAGGGCTGATTAGGCTTCTTGTTTACATACACATATAAGAAGCGTGAAAGTGGGTAAGTGCCATTCACCGCATTTTGTGGATTGGCTTCTATAAACTTATTGCCTTTTTTAGCCAGAGGCACCGCACGTACACTGGAGGTTTTGTAACCCATGCCAGAGTAACCTATGCCGTTCAAAGAAGCCGACACCGCCTGTACTACAGAGGCCGAACCCGGCTGCTCTTTCACCGTGTTTTTGTAGTCGCCCTTGCACAGGGCTTTTTTCTTGAAGTAACCATAGGTGCCCGATACCGAGTTGCGACCATACAGCTCTACCTTCTTATTGCTCCACGAACCGTTTAAGCCGGCATCGCCCCACTTCTTGATATTTTTATCCACACCACACTTTCGGGTGGTTGAAAAAATGGCATCCACCTCTTTAATGGTTAGGCCCTTGATTGGGTTATCTTTGTTTACAAATACGGCCAGGGCATCGATGGCCACCGGAATGGCGGTGGGCTTGTAACCAAAGCGGTTTTCGAAGGCTTCCAGCTCCTTGTCTTTCATCTTGCGGCTCATGGGCCCCAGATTTGATGTGCCTTCGGTTAACGCTGGTGGCGCGGTGGAGGAACCGGCCGCCTGAATTTGAATGTTTACATTTGGGTATTGGCGTTTAAATTCTTCGGCCCAAAGAGTCATCATGTTGGCGAGGGTATCTGAGCCTACGCTGGATACGTTACCGGCGACACCGCTGGCTTTGGCATAGGTGGGAATGCCCTTGTCTACATTCACGGCCAGGCTTGGCATGGCCACTAGGCCCGCTAGTAGGCTAATGGCCCCTATTAACTTGTTGATCTTCATACTCTGCACCTTTAAAGCTGTTTGTAGGAGTTCATTAATTAAGGATTACAGGAGCCAATATATTTCATCAATGTGACAGTAATATTACAGTTGTCACAAAGGGTTATTGTTTGTGCAAGAAATGTATCTATAAAACCTAATTAAAATAAAACGACCATTAACCATGTTTGCACTGTATCAATTTATCTCGAATTTCACCGAGCGCCTGGGGTTAACCACCCGCTATCTGGGTTTGTTCCTGGTGATCAACACCGCCCTGGTGGTGTTGTTACGCTATGTCTTTAATTATTCTCCCATCGCCCTGCAGGAGATCATGACTTACCTGCACACCTCCCTATTTATGCTGGGGGCCGCCTATACCCTGAAACACGACGGCCATGTGCGAGTGGATGTGTTTTATCAACACATGAGCGCCGCTAAAAAATGCTGGGTGAATATTCTGGGTACGGTGTTTTTGTTATTCCCCACCTGTTTGTTTGTTTTAATTATTTGCATTCCCTATGTAAGCAGCAGCTGGGCCATAGGTGAGCACAGCATTGAGAGCAGCGGCCTGCCCTGGTTGTTTTTACTGAAGAGTTTATTACTGGTGCAGCCTGTGTTGCTCATGATTCAGGGACTGGCTGAGATATTACGTAACGTCTTGATGCTAAAGGGTGACCCGCGCATCAAGCAAGATACCGACACCACTGGCGAGGGCGTTTAATATGGAATTTATGCCCTTAATCATGTTTGTGGCGGTGTGCGCGGTGTTAATGCTGGGTTACCCGGTGGCGTTTACCCTGTCGGGTGTGGCCTTGATGTTTGCCTTGTTAGGCACCTTTACCGGTCAGTTTGATGGCGCCTTTTTAGAGGCCCTGCCCAATCGCCTGTTTGGTATCTTGGGTAACCAGATATTAATTGCGGTGCCCCTGTTTGTATTCATGGGGGTGATGCTGGAAAAATCTCGCATCGCTGAAAACCTGTTAAATACAATGAGTGGTTTGTTTGGCAATTTACGCGGCGGCTTGGCCTTGTCGGTAATTATTGTAGGCATGTTACTGGCTGCCAGCACCGGCATTGTGGGGGCCACCGTAGTGACCATGGGGCTTATCTCTTTGCCTACCATGTTGAAAAATGGCTATAACCCGTCTTTTGCCTGCGGCACCATTTGCGCCACCGGTACTTTAGGGCAGATTATTCCCCCCTCCATGGCGCTGATTTTATTGGCCGATGTGCTCTCCAGCAGTTACCAACAAGCGCAATTAAAGATGGGCATCTTCAGCCCGGAAAGCATCAGTGTGGCCGACCTGTTCATGGGTGCCTTGATTCCCGGTTTGTTACTGGTATTAGCCTACGGCTTGTATGTGGTGGTGATAGCACATCTAAAACCCGAGCTGGCGCCGGCCACTCCCAAGGAGAATGACAGCACCTGGACGGACGCCATGAAACACATGGTGCCACCACTGTTATTAATTGTGGCGGTACTGGGCAGTATTCTGGCCGGCGTGGCCACCACCACAGAGGCGGCCAGCATCGGCGCACTGGGGGCGACCTTGCTTGCCTGGTGGAATAAATCCTTATCCATGAAGCAACTGAAAGAAACCTTGGACAGCACCTTAAATGTCACCAGCATGGTGTTTTTGATTTTCTTTGGGGCCGCTATTTTTTCTTTGGTGTTCCGCGGTTACGGCGGTGACGAGCTAGTGGAAGAGATTTTTAATGACATGCCGGGCGGGGTGTTTACTGCCACGCTGGTGGTGATGGTGGTGATATTTTTGCTGGGCTTCATTCTGGATTTTATCGAGATTACCTTTGTGGTGGTGCCCATCATTGCACCCGTTTTATTAGCCATGGGCCTGGACCCTATTTGGCTGGGCATTATGATCGCCATTAACTTACAGACCTCCTTCCTCACACCCCCGTTTGGTTTTGCGCTGTTTTATCTGCGGGGTGTAGCACCCAAGAGTGTGGCTACTATGGATATCTACAAAGGGGTGATGCCCTTCATAGCGATTCAATTATGCATGCTGTTACTGCTGGCCCTATGGCCTGGCTTGGCCACCTGGTTGCCACACTTTATTTATGGTTAATGGTGTTTTAAGCTGCGCCTTTCGGGCGCAGCCCTCAATTTAATATTAAATGTGCAAAACACCGCGCTACTGCTTGAGTTCAAGGTGGTTTAAGCGTAAAACGGCCATATCTTAAAAATAATCAAAAAATGTGCATTATGACCAACTTTACCGAAGACACTCCCCTGCCCAATGGCAGGCTTACATTGCGTTTAATCCCCACTCATTCCGATACCAATGCCAGCGGTGACATCAGCGGTGGCTGGGTTTTAAACAAGATGGACATGGCGGCCGAGGATACGGCGCGCATGATTGCTC
>MAAD01000195.1 GCA_002162985.1 Bermanella sp. 47_1433_sub80_T6
ATGAGCGCTTGGATGAAGAACCAGGAAGCCGACAACATTCGTGTGATTCCCGATGGCAACGGCGAGTTCACCGACGGCATGGGCATGTTGGTAGACAAAAACGATTTAGGTTTTGGCAAACGCAGCTGGCGTTACAGCATGTTGGTGAAAGACGGGGTCATTGAAAAAATGTTCATCGAGCCTAACAAGCCAGGTGACCCGTTTGAAGTATCCGACGCCGATACCATGCTTAACTACATTAACCCTGAAGCCACGCAGTCTGAATCGGTGAGTCTGTTCACTAAACCCGGTTGTTCGTTCTGCGCTAAGGCAAAGGACGCATTAAACGCCGCCAACATGCCCTATGAAGAAGTGGTCTTGGGCCGTGATGCCAGCCTTACTACCTTACGTGCCATGACGGGCAATGAAACCGTGCCTCAGGTATTTATTGCGGGTAAACACATAGGTGGCAGTGTGGAATTGGATGCTTACTTAGCATCTTAACTCTCCCTTAAAGTGAGGCCCTTGAAGTGAGGCCCTTGTGTCTCACTTTAATTCTTTATTCTGAATCTTCCCTGCCAAGGGAAGAACCAGCGCCCCCACCACCAGTGAGGTGCTGATAATATCCGCCACACTGTGGTACTGCTGATAGAGCATGAGTAAAAAATACCCCAGCAAAGATACGAATAAAAATACTGACCATATCCCCTGTAAAGAATTCTTCATCACCCACAGGGTAATAACCAATACCAGTGCCACCGCCGTGTGGGTGCTGTAATCCATATTAAATTGTGGCCACAACAATAAAGCGTTATCCACAAACATAATGGTATACGCCACCACTAAACCCATCACAAACAAGCCCCCTTCTCGCAGTAATCTTTGCCAATCTCGCGCTATAAATTGTTTTATTAATAAACATAAACACAAAATAGCCAGGGCAGGAATATAGGCATCGGCAATGTTATCGAGAGTTTGGTAACTGGGCATGGGGAGGACTTAAATAGAATGGGATTGAAATTATCGGATTAAAGATATGAGGCTGGAGTATAAAAAGGTTCACTCCAACCACACTCGAATGATTTATGGCTTAAAGGTCACACTCAAGTTTACCGGTTTTTTTCATGCACTCGCTAGTCCTGGCGCTGTCGTATGCCCCTTGGCCCAGTTGCTGCCAGCTACAAGCACTCACCAAAAATATCAGCACACTGGCCATTAAAAGTGCTTTCATTATTGTCACCTTGATCTGGATAATTAGTTGTTTCGCACATAAAAAGTGGAAAGGCCCAGATAGGTTAACACGATTCTAAGAGAACTATTTATTAATACGATAAAAGCTGGGGGTATTGCCCGTCCACTTTTTAAAGGCATTGTAAAAGTTTGCGGCATCCGAATAGCCCAGTTCGTTGGCCAAAGCTTCGTTGGATAAGTTTTGATGTTGAATCAGGTTAATGGCCAACTGGCAGCGTACCTTGTCAATGAGGGCGGTGAAGCTGGTGCCCATTTTACTTAAACGGCGGCGCATGGTGCGGCCACTCATGCCCAGGGCATTGGAAATCATATCCGGGTCGGGAAAGTCACCGGCCGAGCATTTTAAGATGATGTCGATGTTATCCACTAGCCCCTGCTCTTCATGCAATTCATCTAACAAAGATTTAAGGTTTACAGCGGCCTCCTGAGGAGGATATAAATTATGAGTCACTCGCAACGCCATGCTTTTCATGTCGATAACACATTCATTAAATTTACAGTTATCTTCTATGGGGCAATGAAACAAGGCAGAGAATCGAGCTTTGGCAGCCTCACTTAAAGACGCACTAAAACGCACACAAAAAATGTTGACCCGCTGCCCGGATATTTCTTCCCCCAGTTTAATCATGCCGGTGACGGTTAACTCAAACAAAAACTGCAGCACTCTTGGGTCCAGTTTGGCCACGTCCACTAATCGATTGGTAAAGCTGTGTTCATCCACAATATTCACAATGTCGGTAAAACTGCCCAGCAGCTCGTAGTAGGTTTGGCTAATGTCCATGGCCTCACCCAGGGTTGCCACACTGCCCATGCACACCCCTATGGCCCCCAGCTCTGACAAACTGTAGGTTTGTGCGATGTCACACCCCAGGCCCGGCTCATAAAATTTTTCAATGACGCGGTTTAAACCCTCCAAGGCAATATGGGAGGGCACAAAGGGGCGCTGTAAATCATGGTCACTTAAGGCCAATTGGCTACGCAACTGCTGGCACCACTGGCCATGCCCTTGGGCAGACAGGTACGCAAAGACCGCGCGCAGCTCAAAGCTGGGATAGTTTTGATCACCCAGGCTGGTAATTTGTTTATGGGCCACACTGGCTTGATGAGCGATTTCAGGTTTCATAGCGCCTTCTTTTTTTATTTGATGTTAGCTCTAGACCTAAGCGATACCTTGCTCTCTTCCCTTAACTTAAACATGTTAAATCTGGCCAAACCAGGGCAAGCAGCCCAGGCCAGGCAACACCTAACAAAAAAAGGCACCCTGAAATTCAGAGTGCCCTAAAACAAAACACCACACAATTTATTTAGTTAACTGTAAAGCTACGGCTGGTGCCCGTGTAGGAAACAATCTTGCCACTCCAGGGTTTTTTCTTGTCACCAAAATGTTTTAAACGATACGTGCCGCTGGGTGCATTAGTAGGAATATTCCAGGTAAGAATGGCGTGAGAGGTGCCCCAAAAACCATCGATGCGCTGCCACTCATAAGTCGTGTCCCAATCGTTATCTGTGGCCACCGCTTGCCAACTGCCGTTGACCTTGCGTTGCACTTCCATGAAGGTTTGCTGGGTACGTAAATTGTTTTTAGGGTGGCCCGACCAAAACTTCACTTGTACTTGCGCGCCCTTGTTGTAGCTGCTGTTGGCGTTTTGCACCACGTCCCCAATGCTCTTAAAAATAGGCGCCTGATCGTGCACCACACCGGTTTGGAAATTAACCAGTTCACCGCTTAAATCTCTAGGCATGGGCTCGTTTGTAGGAAATGCAATTGGGTTTAATTCAGGTGCAGGGGGTTGGCCTTGCGGCAACATGTTAGCCGCCAGTTGATAAAAGACCTGTTCATAAGCCGCCAGCGTCCAGGGGCCAAAGTGAGTAGAGCCCCCTTCGTAATGCTGCATGTCGTATTCTTGTTTGGTGGTCACGTACCCCGAGTAAGCGTTAGACAGTGCCGCCACCACAGAGTATTTGGTTTGTTCACCCAACACAGACTGTACCATGGCCATGATGCGACGCCCGGCCATGATGGTGAATTCCGCTGGGGCCGCCAACATGCTTAACTGGCCAATTTTGTGTACCGATACCGGCAGCACTTCAGGGGTCCAGGGGTACGGCGAGGTATTGCCCTGCACCACTAAAATGGCTTTGGTGCCGTGACAATCACGATCACTTTGTTGAATAGGCGCCAGCATACCGGTGATGAATTGCAAAAACGGGTTATCGGCTTTTGCGCCTTCGCTGAATAAATCTGG
>MAAD01000113.1:0-106 GCA_002162985.1 Bermanella sp. 47_1433_sub80_T6
TGGCGGTGGTGGGTGCTGAGTACATCATGAATATGCTACCCAAGGGCACCCATGATTATAAAAAATTCATCCGTCCCAGCGAGCTGGCAGCCTGGTCACGCCAGAC
>MAAD01000113.1:117-10442 GCA_002162985.1 Bermanella sp. 47_1433_sub80_T6
TAGGTGAACTGGTGGGCATGACCTACAACCCCATTACCAAAACCTACAAGTTGGCACGCAATACAGATGTGAATTATTTAATGCAAACCAATAAGCCATAAATAGATATGGAAAATCAGCCAATCATTGCAGAAAAAAAATTTCACGGGGTCTTGTTTGATCTGGACGGCACCTTAATTGATACCGCAGACGATTTTATTTTTTGTTTAAATAATATGCGCCAGCAATCGCAACTCCCACCCCTGTCCCCGCAGAAGATTCGCACTGTGGTCAGTGACGGTGCCCGCGCCATGATCACTCTGGCGTTTGACTTAAAGGAAGGGGAAGCGGGTTTTGAAGAAAAAAAGCAGCAGTTTCTGGATGCTTATCTACAAAACCTGGCCAGTTGTAGTGACTTATTTGAGTCATTACGGGATTTGGTAAATTGGTGTCAGCAGCAGAATATCCCCTGGGGCATAGTGACCAACAAACCTCGAATGTATTCAGAGCCGCTATTAAAAGCCCTAAAGCTGGATGAAGGCATTGCCACCCTGGTATGTCCGGATGATGTGACCCATTCCAAGCCAGACCCAGAACCCATGTATAGGGCCTTGGATGAGATGGCCCTATCTGCCAGTGACTGCCTGTATGTGGGGGATCATTTGCGAGACATTCAGGCTGGCAAGAACGCCGGCATGAAGACCATCGCCGCCGCCTACGGTTATGTACACCACGAGTGCGAAGCTCAGCAGTGGCAAGCGGATTGGACAGTACCAAGCAGCCAGGCCCTTAGCCAGCTGTTAAAATCATTGTTACAGCCGAAACCAAACCACTAAAAGCAAGCGGCAAGACATTGCCAGTTGCGGCATAAATTGAAACATATATTGGAAATAAACATGAGCTCCAGCGAAAAAGCCCTAGAAAATCGCGTCATTTTAGTGACAGGCGCCAGTTATGGCATCGGTCGCGCGGCTACCTATGCCTTTGCCGAAGCGGGTGCCACCGTGATTATGCTGGCCCGTACCGAAGACATGCTCAATGAAATTTATGACGAGTTACTGGCAAAAGGCCTACCCGAACCTGTAATTGTGGCCTTTGACCTGGAAAGTGCCCAGGAAGAAGCCTATTTCCAGCTACGTGACATGATTGGTAAAGAGTTTGGACACTTGGATGGCCTACTGCTTAACGCCAGCATGCTGGGGCAACGCACGCCAATTTCCAACTACAACTGGCAAACTTGGAACCGGGTCATGAACCTTAACCTTAATAGCCAGTTCTTAATGTCACGCACCTTACTGCCATTGCTGGAAGAGGCGGCCGCAGATGCCAGCATGCTATTCACCTCTTCCAGCGTTGGCCGTCAAGGCAAGGCCTTTTGGGGGGCTTACGGAGTATCCAAATTTGCCATTGAAGGACTCATGCAAACCATGGCAAGTGAACTTGAAAACATCAGTAATGTGCGAGTAAACAGCATTAACCCGGGCGCCACCCGTACCAGCATGCGTGCCGAGGCTTATCCGGCTGAAAACCCAGCATCGGTTAAAGAGGTTGATGCCCTCATGAAGCAGTATGTGTATCTATTTAGCGCCCAGAGCAAACATATAAATGGCCAAGCCCTGGGTTACTCTGAGGAATAAAACCCCTTAAACCAAGTGGCAGGCGGAGCTCTGAGCTCCGCCTTGGACTAAAAGCGTCAAATTTCTGTAACCAAACACTCAGTTAAGCGTTCAATTTCCTGTCACCCACCACCGTCATTAACCTTACGCTCCTCGAAAACACCCATAGAAACCCGCCAAGCCATTGAATATTATAGATATTTGTCATTTTTCTATAATTGGCATACAAATCGCTTTATATCCCGGGTCAATCTTGTTTTTTTGAGGTCACCTATGGCGACTCAGGTATCAAATATGTCAGCCCAGCACGATGAAAAGCTGACCCCGTATTCGGATCTTGCGGCTAAACCGCAAATTAAATCCGACATTCTGGTGCGTTTATCGACGTTTTTACAAACCACACTGGATTACCAGAAAATTCTAACCCTGTTTAAGCGAGAAATTGCCGCGGCAGTGCTAGTAGACGGCATTCAGTTTGATAATCAGGACAATGGCGTAAATTTCAGCATAGGCCACCTGGGCACTCATTCTTGCAGCTACCAGCTTAACGCTCAAAACTGCAAACTGGGTGACATTAGCTTTTATCGCAGTACCCGTTTTCGCGAACACGAACTGGCCAACATCGAAGCCTTAATGGGCACCCTGGTTTACCCGCTGCGCAACGCCATGCGTTACAAAAGTGCTTTGGATCAGGCATTTAAAGACCCGTTAACCGGAGCCGGCAATCGCATCGCTCTCAACGATGGCTTGAAGCGCGAAATGGAGCTGGCTCGTCGCCACTCCTATGAATTAAGTTTATTAATGCTGGACCTGGACCATTTTAAAGCCATCAATGACGGCTTTGGCCACCTGGTAGGCGATGAAGTATTGAAGTCTGTGGTGGAAAAAATTAAAGAGTGCATTCGCCAAACGGATATTTGTTTTCGATACGGTGGGGAAGAGTTTGTAGTGTTATTAAATAACGCCAACATTGCCGATGCCCGCCTCATCAGCGAGCGCATTCGCATGAGCATCGAGGCCTATTGCCTGCAAACAGATAACGGCCCACTGCAAGCCACCATTAGCTGTGGGCTTGCCATATTACATCCGGATGATGATGCTCACTCGCTCATGGATAAGGCTGACAAGGCCCTGTATAAAGCAAAAAACACCGGCCGTAATAAAGTCTGTGTCCACGAGCACTCTGTGCAAGCCATACTATGCGACTAATTTAATACAAAGTTGCTGCCAGGGTTCGAGACTCCACTCAACCCTTTATGGCGCCGCGCTTTCTTAAGCGCTAAAATGCGCCCATGAAATTTGAAATTACCCCCATCGCGTACATCCAGTCTTGTTATAAAGAAAAATTCGCCACCCCTAGGCAACCGGGCCTGGTCAGCGCCGCCAAGGGTCAAATCCAATTAATCCCCCCTTTCAATCACCCTGACACGGTAGAAGGTTTAGAGAGCTGTAGCCACCTGTGGCTGCAGTTTGTATTTCATCAGTGCCTTGATCAGGGTTGGAAAAACAAGGTACGCCCGCCAAGATTAGGCGGCAATAAAAAAATGGGCGTGTTCGCCACTCGCGCCACACACAGGCCCAATGCCCTGGGCTTATCTGTGGTGAAGCTGGACAGCATTCAAATTGAAAAACAAAGCGTGATACTGCACGTGAGCGGGTTGGATTTAATTGATGGCACTCCCATCGTCGATATTAAACCCTACATTCCCTACAGCGACTCATTAACCCATGCTCGTTATGATTTTGCACAATTGGCTCCTAAGGAGTTAAGCGTGATATTTTCAACACCGGCCCAATTGGCGCTAAATCAACAAGACAACCGCGAGCAGCTTTCTACTCTTATCAGACAGGTGCTGGCGCAAGACCCCAGACCGGCTTTTCATGAGGTGGATGAGGCGCGAATCTATGGCGCCAAACTGGATTGCTTTAATGTGAATTGGCGCTACCTGAAAACAGACCAGGAAACCACCATAGAAGTAGTGGCCATTACTTTGCTTTAATGGCCACATATCGCTCAACATTGTTACGCAGCCTGTTTTTTTCCTTCGACTGGCGTGTCAGCTTTCACCAAAGACTTTTTATGGGCCAAGGCATACTTATGTAGGCCTGGAAGATGTATGTCCTGCAAATAGGTTTTCCAATTAAAACAAGCTGCGTTCACTTCAAATGTTTTTTTCTCCCCCTTCTCTAAACGCTCACTCAACTGCTCAAGTTTACTACTGTCAAAACGATATTTCGCTGCGGTATAAAAGCCAAACAGAGTTGCCAGACTGGCCGTGGTTTGCGCCTTTAGCATTTGTTTATCGGCCTTCTTTGAGCCCAATAAACGCGCCACACTGGTTTTAAGCCAGGTATAAGTAATGAGTGCCTTCATATACAGATTGAATTTTTTGGTGCTAACGGTCTTAAACGTCTCATTGGGTTTGCCAGCAAATAACTTTGGCAAAGCTTTATATTGCTGCAGTGACGCCTGCTGCATGTAATCAATAAATTGCTTGAGTAGAATAGGGTTAGCACTGCCACTGCAGCACTGGTATATACGGTAATCTTTGCTGTCTTGCATTAATTCGGCGGCACTTAACAAGGCGGCATTGGCCACCAGGTCCACAGGTATCACATCCAGAATGCCTTTATCGTCTCCGGGGAAGATGGAAACCCGCCCCTTGGCATAGGCATAAATAAGCGCATCAGCCACTTTCACCCCTTCAACCCAGCCGGGAACAGGGGAGGAAATGGTGCTTTCTATAATGGAGGGGCGCAGCAGGGTCAGGTTCTTTTTACCCAAGCCCTGAATCAATAATTGCTCCCCCATCCATTTGCTAAACGTATAAGTATCGTTCCAACCAAAATGACGAGATTGCTGAATGCCAAATTCAATTAGCTTTTGTTCTTGTTTGGCTTTATTTGGAAAACGCTGCCGTATGCGCTCAATTTTTTGCTGCAACTGCTTAATTAACGGCTCGATTGCATAAGTATCATGATCAATGGCATCAATTAAACCGGAGGCTGGTGCGGCAACCTTCTCTGTCATCACTCCAGTATTTAGGCCGTTTACATAACAAGTGGATACTTGCACCACCGAGGTCACACTATCCTGCTGGCCACTGTAATTGGCCAAGGCGATGATGTTATTTAGGCATAGGGTATTGATCTCCAACGCCTGATCCATGGCTTCCCGAAAGTTTACGCTGGCCGCCGAGTTAATGATCAAATCCAACTGCTTCGCAGTTGATACAAAGGTGTCGCTGTCCAGGCCAAATAGGGGCTGAGTGAGCTCGCCGGCGATGATGTGCACTTTGCGCTCGATAAACTGCTCAAATTGAGCACCATGGGTGGTGCGCAGGGTATCAAATAAGCTGGAGCCAAAGACCCCGTCCATGGCACGTTCCTGAGCAGATTGCCGCTTACTGCCACGGATGAGCAGATGAATCCCCCCTATTTCCGGTACTTCACGTAGTAACTTCTCAACGATGGCCTTCCCAAGAAAGCCACTGGCCCCGGTAATGAAGACCTGTTTACCCTGTAAAGACGAAACAACACTAAGAGATGAACGGTGAGTCATGGCATGCCTTTTATTTATTTTTATTTTTTGTATCTAACTGTAACAAAGTGTAATTGTATTTTGGCGCATTGCACCCAGACAGTCCAGATGTTAGACAAACTTACATTACATTTATGCCCCTGATTAATGACTGCTAAAGGGGTTCCTTAGGAAGACGACAATATCGGTGGATTTTGAGCGTTATGGCGGGCTCGCTGCTACCCTCTATTAATGAGATCTTTTTTACAGTGCATACCGCAACTGTGTATTGGGATGAATTTTGCCAGCATCCATTAAGATAAAAAATAGCCTAGTAAGGCGACTATTCTTTTTATCCCTGCCGCTCACGCTATTGGCTGGGCTTATCTATGCCGGCAGCATAGTGTATATGGAAACCCAATCCCTTAAAGACAGTCAGCATGCGCAGGTAGAGGCACAAATTAAACAGTTGGCGCAAGTCATCGCCATCCCCACCTGGAACCTGGACCAGCAGTTCATTAACAGTTACCTAAAACAATACGCAGTGGCCCCCTATATTCGCTGCATAGAGTTGGTATCGGACGCCAATTTAAAAGAACAGGCTCCAAAAGATTGCCAACACCCGGAACAGGGGGCGTTTTTACACAGCGAACCCATTATCTATGAGGGCCAATATATTGGGGTGGTGGTGGCCTCTTTCATCATAGAGCTGGATAACCAACGCTTAAATTTCATATTGCTCAGCCGCATTCCGGTGGCACTGGTGGCCCTGCTGTCCATCTTTTTTGTGGTGTTTATAGTGTTTAAACGCTGGGTGGTGAACCCCATACAGGCCATGATGCAAAGCATTGAACAATTTCAAAAGGACGGCCAACATCACCCCGTGGATTGGCACAGCCAGGACGAGGTGGGTACTCTGGTTGAGGTATTTAATGAAGCACAGAAACGCCAGATTCATCATGAAAAAATTCTCACCTCGGAAAGAGACAAGGCTGAACAAGCCTTTATTGAATTAAAAGAAGCGCAAACCCAGTTGGTGGAAAGCGAGAAAATGGCCTCGCTTGGCAGTCTAGTAGCCGGCATTAGTCATGAAATAAACACCCCTCTAGGGGTGGCCCGTACCAGCTCCAGCCATGTAAACGACGCCCTAACCAAGGTACAAAAAGCCTTCGATGACGGCAGCCTAACCAAGAGCGACATGAAGAGCTTTTTGGACCTTAGCAAAGACGGTCTGCACCTCATGACCGCCAATTTAATTCGCGCCAGCGAACTCATGAACAGCTTTAAACAGGTGAGCGCTGACCAGTCTCATGACGAAATCCGCACCATTAATTTACACGACTATCTGCAAGAAACGGTCTATACCCTAAAACCCAACTTAAAACGTTATCAGGTGGCGGTGTTATTGGAGTGTGATGAAAGCATTGAATGGTGCAGTTACCCTGGGGCTTTTTCGCAGATTATCACTAACCTGATAATGAACAGCCTGTACCATGCCTATACCAAGACCGACCAGGGTAATATTCGTATTCAGGTTTTGGAATCCAGTGATACTTTAGTGGTTAAGTATCAGGACGATGGCTCGGGTATGCCGGCAGACGTGCTTAAAAAAATATTTGACCCCTTTTTTACCACCAAACGAGGCAAGGGCGGCACAGGCCTGGGCATGCACATTATCTATAATTTGGTGACCCATAAATTACAAGGCAGCATCGAAGCCAAGTCAGAGGTGGGAGCGGGTACCAGTTTCAGTATTAAGCTTCCCAAGACTATAACTGTGGATGATGCCAAGCAGGATCAAAGTCAGAGCTCGTAATGAAGATATTACTTCCATGCCCGCAATACCCTAAAACACAAAGCCGTTATTAATTTAACGGCCCTGGTTACCTTACATTTCTAGGGTTGTGACCCCACTTGCTCTCCGTTCTCTGGAGTCACCTCAACAGTATTGGCCATATTAGGGTTTAACGTTTTTGCCAAGGCAGTTTCGTGCAAACTGCTGATGTAAAGCTGATTCCCCACCTCAAGCGCTCCTGTGGTTTGCCCATACATTCCCAATGGATCTTGTAGATTGTGCTTCACTACACCGTCTTCGGTGATGGCCACCACATGACCAAAATGCTGTGCCTTGGGGCGCATAAACGCAGGCAGGCGCTGAATAATTTTACGGGCAAAACCAGAACCAGATAACATGTCCAAAGGTTTACTTCGCGGGCTGACCATACCAAACCAATACAAACCATTGCTGCCCTGATTTATATTGTCCGGGAAACCAGGTAAACCATCGATCACCACCTGATACTGACCTTTATTTTCGCCCTCCACTGCTACCTTTAAAATTCGGTAGTGACCGGTTTCATTCATCAATACCCATTGGTTGTCGTGGCTCATGGTGACACCGTTGGCAAAGTTAAACCCACT
This sequence comes from Bermanella sp. 47_1433_sub80_T6, assembly GCA_002162985.1. Taxonomy (GTDB): domain Bacteria; phylum Pseudomonadota; class Gammaproteobacteria; order Pseudomonadales; family Oceanobacteraceae; genus Bermanella. Next base: position 7,654 of record MAAD01000113.1, read on the forward strand.
GGCAAGAGTGATTGCAGTTTTGGTTGCGGGATCGTATTCGATTAAGCGGCCATGACCACCATGTTCATTTATATCCAAAAGACTCGCGCCATAAGTCCCGTATTTTTTTGCATGAAACTTGGTAGAAGCATCCGAGAAATATATTTTGCCATTGTCACTAATGTCCACATCATCTGCATAGTTAACCTTTATGCCATCTACAATGTCTACCAGAGTTTCAATCTTGCCGTTCACATCTATTTTTAATAGACCGTTATAAGCATCCGCCACGATGAGGTTACCCTGGCCGTCAAATTCGATGCCCAAGGGGCGTCCACCGGTATTTACCCAGGCATGAATTTTACCCTTTGGGTCCAGGTATTTAATGTCACCACTTGCCAGGGAAAAGTAAATATTTTGATTGTCATCCAACGCAAAATCTTCAGGACCAATGTCGCCATCAAGTTCGATGCGATGTAATTGACTTAACTGCTGGTTTTGAGCAAATCTCTCGGTATAACCTAAATTCTCCGGAGCCTGCCAGGCAACCGGTTCAACTTCCACCGGCCAAGTAAGTAAATAGACGACTAATACCGCCGACAGTGACAGTAGGGATTTTTTTATCATTATTATTTCCTTTTTTTTGAGAGAGGGGTTGAATAATTTTTAAGATAACATTTGTTGTCAGCCACGTCAGGATACTATTTTCCTTAAACGCACCACTGGCACAAGTTCCCGACGGTGCCAGGATACCGTTCGTCCTGAACATACCACTGGCACAAGTTCCTGACAGTGCCAGGATACCGTTCGTCCTGAACGTAAAAAGGCGCCAAAGCGCCTTTTAAAATCTACATGTATATTTCATAGAGCAGGGACAAACACAAAGCCTTCATTGCATCGCCCCTATCTTAGAAAATTAAGCCAGCAAATAACCGCCGTCTACATTGATGCAGGCGCCAGTGGTGTAGCTAGCAGCATCACTTACAAGATACAAAACGGTACCAGACATTTCATCTGGCGTGGCCACACGCTTCATGGGGATGTGTTCCAGAGCTTTTTCAAGAATCGCCGGATTTTTCACTAGGGTTGCGGCAAACTTAGTATCGGTAGCACCAGGCAACAATGCATTTACACGAATGTTCATTTGCGCACATTCTTTAGCAAAACACTTGGTCATGGAGATAACTGACGCCTTAGTGATGCTGTAAATACCCTGCATGGAACCAGGAATTACACCGTTTACAGAGGCCACGTTTACTATGCTGCCACCGCCATTTTTCTTCATCAACTTGCCACCTTCAACACACATGAAGAAATAGCCCTGAATATTCACGTCTACGGTCTTTTTGAAGGCACTTAGATCGGTATCCAAAATGTGACCAAAAAACGGATTAGTAGCCGCATTGTTAATGAGGATATCCAGTTTGCCGTGCTCGCTGCTAATTTGTTCAAACAAGCTGCCAATCTGATCCATGTCACCGATATGGCAAGGTATGGCCTGGGCACTGAAACCCGCTTCTTTAATTTCATTAACCACTTTTTCACAGCCTTCCAACTTGCGGCTGGAAACAATCACATGAGCACCATGTTGAGCCAGCAACTTGGCGATTTCCTCACCGATACCACGACTTGCACCGGTTACCAACGCAACCTTGCCAGATAAATCAAATAAATTAGAACTCATGTTTTTCCCCATCTTAAACTTATAAATTGTTGATGTTAACGCTGTCAAAAGTCACTGGAATATATCACAGCTAACTTAAGCACTGGTATGACCTCACAGGTCAAAGCGGCAGGCTATGCTTAGTGCAATCATGCACCCTTGATCAAAGCCAAACAACGGCTCTCAAGGTACTTGGCCGCATACACAAAACCGGCAAAGCGTTTGTCTTTGGTTTGACCATGATAATAACGGTAATAAATCTGTTGAATAATCACCGCCAAACGGAACAAACCATACACCTCATAAAATACAAACGAATCCAGCTTGCGGCCCGTCTTTTCCAGGTAATATTCCACCAACTGCTTACGGGTAAGCATACCGGGTAGATGAGTAGGCTGGCGGCGTAACATTTGAAACTGTGGTTCATCCCCTGCCTCCACCCAATAGGCCAGGCTGTTGCCCAAGTCCATCAAAGGGTCACCCACTGTGGCCATTTCCCAGTCCAGAATACCCATCACTTCCAATGGATTGTTCACATTCAAGACCACATTATCGAAGCGAAAGTCGTTATGGATTAAACATTGGCCACTGTCTTGGGGCATATTATTTTTAAGCCAATCCATGACGCCTTTAAATTCAGCGGCATCGTCGGTCTTAGACTTCACATAGCGATCGCTCCAGCCGCTAATTTGACGCTCAACATAACCCTCGCCCTTGCCGAGTTTTTCCAGCTCAGTGCCCGCTATATCCACCTGATGCAGGTCGATCATTTTATCGATCACACTCAAACATAAATCGCGAGTCTGTGATTCATCCAGGATTAATTCCTTGGGCATATTTTGCCGAGGAATGATGCCGTTCAGTTTTTCCATCACGTAAAAGTCGCAACCAATCACACTGTGATCATCACACATGGCAATAATATTCGGCACGTAGGGAAAAACCGGCTTAAGGGCTTTTATGATCCCCCGAATTCAACTTCAAAGTGCACCACTAATGGTTAGGATGATCTTCCCCCGATAAAATGGACACCCTCTCCATTTATACTAGGCTTCGCTCATATTCGATGGGCGATAAATAGTTAAGCCCTGAGTGTAACCTCACGGCATTATAAAACTGATTGATGTAAGTACTCAATGCACTTCGT
>MAAD01000190.1:0-2380 GCA_002162985.1 Bermanella sp. 47_1433_sub80_T6
CGTTAAAAGTTCAGGTGGCGCTGGGGCAGAATATTATGTCCATGAATTTTTTGCTGATTTTTATCATTGTTAATTTTGCCAACGTATTTTTGGAAGCCAAAAAATACGCACCCAACCATTACAAATATATAAAGTTTTTTAGCATCTGTGGATTAGTGGGATTTGTGGCGTGCTTTTTTATTGCCGAATACAACACTGTGCCGGTGTTTGCTGCCTTGCAATTTATTGGCAGCGTATTTGGACTTTCCATGGGCTACCGCGCCCTTATGAATAAATTTTATCCGGCCCGGTTTTTTCTATTGTCCTGGTCGTTCACCATTTTTGGTGGCGCCATTGGCATGATGACCTTTATGGATCTCTTGCCCGCCAATTTCTTTAATATGCATGGCTTTTTGTTTGGCACTATGGCCGAGTTGTTTTTACTGTCCATCGCCCTGGCCAGCCGCATTAAGTACATAGAGAAAAAACTGTTAAGCCAATCGTACAAACAGCCAGAATCATCCATTGCCAACTACAGTTATTTAAAACAAATACTGCCAGATCGCCTGCCGGATATATTACAACGCCATGAAAAACTGGCGCTACTGGTGGCCAATACCAAGGGTTTTCGAGAAATGTTGAGCCTGTATGGCCCAGCCATTATCAGTAAAACCTATCAGTACTATACCGACCACCTTAGCCTGTTTTTAGCCAAGCAGAATTGGGGGGTGGATTTGCCATTACCCACGGGAGATAAGGTACATATTATTGGCTTGCCTGGTTCACAAATATTCATCCTGCTCAGTGTTGATACAACCGATTCCAGTAAAAGCCTGGAACAAATTATCAACATGTTGATTAAGGAGTCCAACCGCATTGTGAGGTTTAGTGCCATTAAGATGTCCATTGAATTGGAGGTGGGATACGCATTTTTAAGCGACCCCAACGAATTTCATAAATGTTATTTACAAGCCCAAACAGCCCTCTTGAGTAACGAGCGCCAATCCGGTCAATACCAGCTCTACAATCCCGTCCAGGATGCACTGATTAAAGAGCAGCTCTCACTTATGCATGAACTTGAATCGGCCATCATTTATGAAACCCTAAAAATTCATATTCAGCCCCAGTTTAGTTTAAAAGATGATGCCTTAAGCGGCGGTGAGATTTTATTACGCTGGCAGCATGCACAAAAAGGCAATATCCCCCCTGTGCAATTTATTTTATTGGCGGAAAAAAGCGGGCTCATTTACCCCATTACCCAATTGGTGTTCAAGCAAACCTGTTTGTGGTTGCAGCGACTAGCCCATCAGAGCCCCGACATGGAGCACTTTAATGTGTCTATTAACCTGTCGGCGTTAGATATGGCACAAGATAATTTACTGCCTTTTTTCCAAGACACCCTGCACGAATACCAGGTGAACGCTCACCAAATTACGCTTGAAATAACCGAGTCGGCAGTGATGGATAACCCCAAAAAATTCTTAGCCACCATCAAAAATCTAAAGGGAGCGGGTTTTAAAATATCCATAGATGATTTTGGCACTGGCTACAGCTCCATGCAGTATTTGCAAACCATGCAAGCCGATGAAATTAAAATCGACATGGCCTTTATTCACGACATTCACTTAAACGAGACCAATCAAAATATCGTCAAAGCCATCATTCAACTGGCTCACTCCACCCATGCCCATACCGTGGCCGAAGGGGTGCAGTATATAGAGGAGGCAGACTACCTTAACTCATTAGATTGCCAGGTGGCCCAGGGCTTTTATTGGAACCCTGCCTTGCCTCTAAGGGAGTTTGAAGAGAAATATCTGTCCATTAAGCCTGATTTTTGACTGTTTTTCGCTCAAACACGCCAATTTTACGCCAAACAACCAGATTGTTTGACAATCCTGCTATTGCTCTACTATGCTTTATTCACTCACCCAAAAATAATAATACCCACTACGTCATCAGGAGTTGAATATGCAGTTGCAGGCACTTAAACCCAGTACCGCACTGACCATAAAAAAATATGGTTACTTTATTTATTTAATGCCGCTCATCATGCCTGCACTGAGTTATTACTGGGGGCACCTCAGCGGCTACCATGACTTTTTTGCCTTTTTGACTTTGTTGGTGGTGTACGGGCTGGTTCCCCTGATGGATTTGCTATTGGGAAAAGACCCGGTTAATCCAAGTGAGGAAGATGTGCCCAGCCTGAGCGAAGAGAAGTTTTACCGCTACCTCACACTTTCCTGTTTACCGCTTTATGTTATCTGCCTGTTTAGCACAGGTTTTCTATTATTAAATTGGCCTGAGCTGTCGTTACTGGGGCAAGTGGGTTATGTCATGTCTATGGGAGTCGTGGGGGGCATTATTGCCATTAACGTAGGCCATGAATTGATTCATAAAAGTA
>MAAD01000190.1:2393-2586 GCA_002162985.1 Bermanella sp. 47_1433_sub80_T6
CAACTAGAAAAAGTAACCGGTGGACTTTTATATTCATTAGTCAGTTATGCCGGTTTTGTTGTTGAACATGTATACGGGCACCATGTGCACGTTTCCACCCCGGAAGATGCAAGCTCCTCGCGCTACAAGCAAAGCCTGTATAACTTTTTGCCAAAAGCGTATGTTGGAAACTTTACAAATGCCTGGAAGATTC
>MAAD01000190.1:2601-3232 GCA_002162985.1 Bermanella sp. 47_1433_sub80_T6
TAGTAGCAGCTTGTTTAATGGGATTATTTTTCACTCTGCTGGGCAGCGAATTTTTACTGGGTGTGGGTTTCTTTTTGGCACAAAGCTTTATTGCCATTACCTTGTTAGAAATCATTAACTACATAGAGCATTACGGTTTACACCGCGAAAAGCTAAGCAATGGAAAATATCAAAGGGTAAACATAGAGCACAGCTGGAACAGTAACTACCTGTTAACCAATATGTTTTTGTTTCAGCTACAACGCCACAGTGACCACCACGCCTTTGCCGCCAGACGGTACCAAGTATTGCGCCATCATGAACAGAGCCCGCAACTGCCCTTTGGTTATGCCACTATGTTTGTGGTTGCCATGATACCGCCCCTGTGGATGGCCATCATGAATCCCAAAGTAGAAGCTTATTATCAGAAAGAGCCGCAACAAGCAGCCGCCTAAAGAAAACGTAACCCCTGCAGAGTCATTTAAGATTACCCATGGTTAAAGTACACTGCAGGTTGTTTCTTCTATATTGATTTCTCATGAGCCAGTCCATTCAAACCATCCCCCTGCTTAACCTGTCCTTTGCTTTTATTCCGGTATTGGCAGCGTTGTTTATTTTGGTCAAGTGGTCACTTAATTCCAGTCGCTCTATT
>MAAD01000064.1 GCA_002162985.1 Bermanella sp. 47_1433_sub80_T6
AGCCGCAGGGCTCTTACCAGCACTGGTATTAACCGGTAAAGGCCAGCGCACCCTAGACAAGGAAAATGGTTTACCTGGCATCGGCGTGTTTGATGATTTAAACCATTTTGTAGATAACCTGATTAAGTAGATATTATCGCCAGCCAGATAAAACAATAAGGCTGGCGATTTTCCCCTCATCGCCCCCCTCTTAGTATTACTTTTTGATCTTTATAAATACTTTTTTATTAGAAAAAGACTTAAATATGATTGTGGTAAGTTAGCGACAACTATAGAATTTAGAACATGTAAATTAAAGGATGATTCCCATGCCCAAAGGATTGAGGCTACTAAGCCTGCTATTGCTCGCCACCAGCACACACGCTGCACTTGATAATCAATTAATTCAATCTCTTGAAGCTTCACGAATTACCCTAGCAGGTGATATTGGGGCAGTGGCTATGTACTCTGTACAAGCTGATGATGACGATGACTTGGAAATATTTTTCACTGCCTCAAGTAAAATTCAGAAAGACTCAGCCAATACAATTAAAACTTATAGTGACCATTGGATAATACTCGACAGAAATGCCGCTGATACCGATTACAACATCATAGCTCGGGGTGAGTTACAGGGAGAGTCCAAAGAATATAGGTCTAGTTATCAGGTAGATTATCAAAAGATATTATTGGGCCATGCTGGAGGCTTACTTAGTACAATTGAATTTGTGGATAATCCAAATTCAACTCAGCATACCATCACCAGTAACAGCCGGTTATTAAGCACCTTTTTACCTGAAGAAGGGTTCGGAGCCGATCCTGACTTTGTTAGTATCAGCTCAATCGTTTCATTAACGGGGACAGATCAAAACGAATATGTTGTCCTTTGTGCTGGCTTTGCCCATATATATGATGATGTCGAAGAAGTAATAAAAGTATCGTCCGAATTTACAGGTATAGGTGTTTGTCAAACTGGTAATGCGGATTATCAAAAAATTGATGGTGAGTTTGATGAAGAATTACTATCAAGTCGCGGTTATATTTATGGCTTTGATGGCTCTAATTTTCAAAGAAAGCATGATATAGAGTCATTCAGTTTAAGTAAAAACTTCCGTTTTGCTAATATTGATGATGACCCAGCCTATGAAATACTCGATCAAGTGGGAAGTAATTGGGCGGGAGTAGAATATAGGTCGATATTAAATGGTAGCCCGTGGATCGAATTATCTGCCACTCAAAATGCCTTTAGAACCTTTTACACTGTTGACTTGGATGGCGATGGCACTGACGAAATATTATTTGACTATATTGATACTGAAGAGCCCCATGAGTCTAAAATAGTGCAAGTAGGGTGGGATACAGATCTTGATAGTCATATCATTCAAAAAGAAGTTGTTTCGCCCCACTTGAGTATAGAGTCTATTAAATACCTTCCCACGACTCTAATTAATAATACCCCAGGTAACTTTTATTTTTTTACATCAAGCAAAACGTTCATCACCGCGCTAGACCCTCTTCCTGATGAAGCAACTATCAATCCGTTAGACCCATTACTTGCCAGACTCAATACCGATTTAACGATATCTTGGAGCGGGGTAACCAGTGTAGCGGTAAGAAACCTTGAAACCATAGCAAGGGTACAAACTGGTAATACGCTTAGCGATTTTAATTTAGTGCAACTGGAACAAACCAATTTAGACGGCGATGAAGACTACCAATTCACTTATAAAAAGTTTGATATAACCAATTTTGATATGGTTGAAGTTGTTGCGCCAGATTATGCCGATGATGAAATGATGTCGGTTCACGTGTTTTCTGCCTTTGATTTTGATGAAGATGGCATAGACGAGTTGCATGCCGGTGGACAAGCTACCTATGCAAATCCAGGCGGTATTGTTCTAAGTTCTAACCTTGATGGAACCGACCATAACCGCCTTGAAGCCTTGTTTACAGACTCCGTTACCGATTTAATTGTTGGTGATATTAATCACTCGTCAACACCTGATATATTTGCTTTAGGTGCAAGGAACGATGGAGAACGAGGATTGTTTTATATGTTCCATTATGACGATACCAGCACAAGTTCTGGCATTTATGAGCCGCCATTTTTTAGTTTCGAATTTAATAAAGTAATCCCGTTAAATGTTAAAGGGGATAACGAACCTGAAATTTTGGGTATCAGTGGTTTTACTATTGCTAGTGGTATTCGTAGAAATCTCTATTCTTACAACCCAAATGCTGTGCCTGGGGAAAGTAGTTTTTACCAGCAAAGCTATCAGGACCTTACTAATTTTACGCCTGTTAGGCTTAATAACCGAATATATGACTTTGCTTTAGCCTCCAGTGAATCTGGCATGTTGTATTTAATTGAACCTAAAGACATGGACATATTGGCATCGGTGCAAGCGTGCGATGAAGAATTTTCAATCATTAACAACCTTCGTTTAGGTAACAATGTCGATGTGGCAATGGCGGTTTGTGGACAAACCTTAAAAGCCTGGGTCATTGAATATGACGAAGCAATATTACACTACGGATACGAACTGGTAGAACTGGGCGCCTATGACTTGGGTAATATGACCACTGATGAAGGCCAGTTAACTTCATTGATCACTGACGAAGGTACTTCCCTTATTGGCCTATTTAAAAATCAGTATATTAGACTAGCCGTCAATACCAGCTCGGTTGACGATGAAGATAATGATGGCTACTTAAACTATCGGGATCACTTTCCATTGGAGGCTACTCAATGGGCTGATGCCGATTTAGATGACATGGGAGATAATCAAGCTGATGGAGCCATTCTTCCTGACCCATCATTAAACGACATTGATAATGACGGTGTATTAGATGATTTAGATTCAGACAATATCCCAGAAAACGACCTTGATCCAACCAATGATATTGATCATGGCTACCCAAGCTTTGTTCAGACGCCATTGCCCACCATTACAGCCGAATTTGGGACTACTTTAAACCTAATAGCCCCTGTAACCACCGACATATATGACGAATTTAAAGGCTTTGGTGCCCCCACAGCAACCGCTCAAATTTTGGGCCTTAGTTTACAAAACAAGCTAGGTAATGACGATTTAGAAATTGCGGGGGAATTTGAAGCTAACCTAACGTCAGGTAAACACACCATTAACTGGCAGGCACAAGATGTTCGGGGTAATAGCACCTCTACCTCACAAGAGATTTGGGTCTATCCAAGCATTGCTTTTGAAACGTCTTCTCAGCACTTAGGGGAAACTCAAACAGCCCAGGTTAAGCTGGTATTAAGTGGTACGTCTCCAGAGTACCCAGTGACTGTAAACTTGAGCATTAACGGCGGTAATGTAAGCGCTGCCGATGTAACCGAAAATATTAATAGTTTAACCGTGAGTTTTGCCGAAGGTGAAACGGAAAAGGTAATTGAGCTTAGTTTTATTGATGACTCACTCGCCGAAAGTGATGAATCTCTGATCATTGAAATTACCGATGACTTTAACAGCAGCCCAGGTAATGCAAGTTGGACGGTGGATACTAACCAAAATACTCATACCATTACCGTGGTAGACGTTAATGCAGCTCCTACCTTTGTAAGTAATACTATTAACCAAAATGGCACAGTTACCTCCACTCCTAATAATGTTGATGGGGATATCACACTTACCGCTAGTTTCAGTGACACCAATAATCTCTCTTATTATTGGGATTTATCCAGTCTTAATAAGGGCGATGCATTATTGCAAAGCGTCTCGTTCAACCCTTCTGCGCTTGAGCCTGGTGTTTACATAATTAGCGTAACTGCCACAGACGATGGCCTTCCATCAAACGCTTTCCAGGAGTTCATTTCTTTAACCCTGGTTTACGGTGACACAGATAAAGATGGCATTAACGATAACCTCGATGCCTTTCCCAATGATGCCTCTGAAACGAAAGACAGTGACGGTGACGGAGTGGGCGACAAAACCGATGTTTTCCCCAATGACAAAAATGAAACACTGGATACCGATGGCGATGAAGTGGGTGATAACGCCGATGCTTTCCCAACTGATGCTACTGAAACCAAAGACAGTGACGGTGACGGTGTAGGCGACAAAACCGATGTTTTCCCCAATGATAAAAATGAAACACTGGATAGCGATGAGGATGAGGTGGGTGATAACGCCGATGCCTTCCCTAATGATGCTTCAGAAACCAAAGACACTGACGGCGACGGTGTAGGCGACAATACCGATGTTTTCCCCACTGACAAAGATGAAACGGTTGATACCGACGGCGATGGAGTTGGCGATAATGGCGATGACTTCCCTAACGACGCCGCTAAATCAAGAAAGTTAGACGACCAGAGTCTGGAAGATTCTGGTGCAGGATCGCTGCACTATCTATTGATGCTGATGTTAATGACCTTAACTATGTATCGCAGAAAAGCTTAACCACGATCAAAAAGGGCCAGTCACACGGCCCTTACAAATTTAAAGATTTAATGCAAAGGACAGTGCAATGCGCAAACTAACACTAATCGCTTCCATCATGGGCGGCCTGGCTTTTTCTTCACAAGCTTTTTCAATCAATGAATTGTATTTGGAAACCGGAATAGGTGCCTCTCAATACAGCTCAAACCTGGGTGCCAGTACTATTAACGACGCCCCTGTCAGCCCATCGGCTAAAGTTCTTATTGGCAGTCGATTAAATCGCTCGCCCCATGCCTGGTTCGAGCTTATGTACAACTACAACGCTAAGACCACCTACGCCAACTCGGCGGTGGATCTAACCAGCCAAATGATCTCCACCGGTATTAAACTCACTACAGAGCAAAAGGCGCCCATGTCGTTTTTTGTTCGCGGTGGCATAGGTAAGGTTTTTCTAAGTGCTAATTCCGGTGATAGCATAAACAAAAACCAGTATTACTTTGGAGGCGGTATCAGTTATCGCTTCGAAAATAAGCGCGCGCTTAATTTTGAATTCCAGCAATTTAATGTACCCGATGTAGATGCGGGTAATTATCAAATTCAAAGCACCGCAGTGTTTTTAACCCTTAAACAAGACATCGATTAAGGCTCGCAGACAGATATAAAAAAAGCCCGCTTGTTTTGCAACAAGCGGGCTTTTTTTATGGGTTGAGATAACTCGGCGCTTTAGAAGTCCAGGTTATCTACCAACAGTGCATTGGTTTCAATAAACGCCCTGCGTGGTTCAACATCGTCTCCCATCAGGGTAGTAAACATCTGATCTGCGGCTACCGCATCTTCGATGGTCACACGTAGCATGCGGCGCGCTTCTGGATCCATGGTGGTTTCCCACAGCTGCTCAGGGTTCATCTCACCCAGCCCTTTATAGCGCTGTATGCTGTAACCACGCTTGGCTTCATTCATTAACCAGGCTAAAGCATCTTCGAAGGTGCTCACTTCAGATTTGCGTTCGCCACGCTGAATATAGGCCCCCTCTTCCAGTAATCCTTCCAAATGAGCACCCAACTCCCAAATACTCTTATAAAGCGCCGACTCAAAGAAATCGTGGGTTAGTATGTAATCGGTTGGGATACTGTGATTAATCACTTTCACGTCTGGCACGTATATATGGCGCTCGGTATCTTCAACCGCTTCAATTACGACGTGACTCTCATTACCCTTGGGGTGAGGGAAACGTGTTTGTAACTGCTCACACCAAGCGTCAACCTTGGCTTTGTCTTTAAGATCGTCAGAACTTAACACGGGCACGTAAATAAGCTGCTTTAACACTACCTCAGGGTACACACGAGATAGACGGGCAACGCCATCCATCACACCGCGGTATTCGGCCACCAGGTTACCCAGGTTCTCACCACCGATACCAGGGGCCTCAGGGTTAACAAACAAAGCCGCACCATCTAAGGCAGTAGTGGTTAGGTATTCACTAAGGGCTTCATCGTCTTTGATGTACTGCTCGTGTTTACCACGCTTAATCTTATAAAGCGGTGGCTGAGCAATGAAGATATGGCCACGTTCTACAATTTCAGGCATTTGACGGAAGAAGAAAGTCAGCAGCAGAGTTCGGATGTGTGATCCATCCACGTCAGCATCGGTCATGATGATGATGCTGTGATAACGCAGTTTTTCAACATTAAACTCTTCACGGCCAATACCGCAACCCAAAGCAGTAATCAGCGTGCCCACTTCTTGCGATGAGATCATCTTGTCGAAGCGCGCTTTTTCTACGTTTAGGATTTTACCTTTAAGCGGCAAGATAGCCTGGGTGCGACGGTCTCGGCCTTGTTTGGCGCTGCCGCCGGCTGAGTCCCCTTCCACTAGGTATATTTCTGAAAGCGCCGGATCTTTTTCCTGGCAGTCAGCCAGTTTACCGGGCAAGCCTGCAATATCTAACGCGCCCTTACGACGGGTCATGTCACGGGCCTTACGGGCGGCTTCACGAGCACGAGCGGCGTCCATCATCTTACTAACAATCAGTTTAGCTTGGGCAGGTTGTTCCACCAAGAAATCGCTAAACAAGCGTGCCATTTCTTGTTCTACCGCGCTTTTCACTTCAGAAGAGACTAATTTGTCTTTGGTCTGCGAGCTAAACTTAGGATCTGGCACCTTAACCGACACAATCGCGGTTAGACCTTCACGGGCATCATCACCTGTGGTGTTAACCTTGTTTTTGTCTTTCTTACCTAAACCCTCACGCTCAATATAGTTATTCAGGGTACGTGTTAAAGCACCACGGAAACCCGCCAGGTGTGCTCCACCATCACGCTGGGGAATATTATTGGTGAAACAGAAGATGCTTTCACTGAAGCCGTCGTTCCACTGCATGGCCACTTCAACGCCGATACCATCTTCACGTTTGTCGCCATCTAAACGAAAGTAGAAAACATCGTTAACCGGTGTCTTGTTTACGTTTAGGTAATCAACAAAGGCGGTTAGGCCCCCTTCAAATTCAAAAATATCTTCTCTATCCGAGCGTTCGTCTTTCAATACGATACGAACACCCGAGTTTAGGAAGCTCAATTCTCGAATACGTTTGGCCAACTGGTCGTAATTAAATTGGATGTTGGTAAAGGTTGTTGGAGACGGGTGAAAAGTAATGATAGTCCCCGTGGTTTCACTGTCGCCCACTGTGGCCATGGGAGCATCTGGAACACCCATAGTGTAAGTCTGCTCCCAAATTTTACCGGCACGTCGAATGGTCATTTTCAGCTTGTCGGATAATGCATTTACGACAGAGATACCCACGCCGTGCAAGCCGCCCGATACTTTATAGCTGTTATCGTCAAACTTTCCGCCGGCGTGCAATACCGTCATGATCACTTCAGCGGCCGATACACCTTCTTCTTCGTGTATGTCGGTGGGAATACCACGGCCGTTATCACTCACGCTGATGGATTCGTCAGGGTGAATGGTTACTTTCATTTCAGAACAGTGACCAGCCAAGGCCTCATCAATACTGTTATCCAGCACTTCGAATACCATGTGGTGCAGGCCAGAACCATCATCGGTATCACCGATGTACATACCAGGGCGTTTTCTTACCGCATCCAGTCCTTTAAGAACTTTGATGCTGGAAGAGTCGTAAGTATTTTCTTCAGTGCTCATTGATCACTAGCTCCTAGCGGGTATTTTTATTCGATACGGTATGGGCTTAATTGGGCGGTGTAAATAACAGCCCACACAGTTCTTTTATTCTTGTCTTTTAGCCTGTCCAATTACTCTTCGGTTAGGCGTCCGTGTTCCACGTGGAACTTTTTTACATTGCTTGATGGTGACCAGCAATCTGCAATTTGAGCGGCCTCAACTGCAGTAACAAAGACCTGACATTCTAATTCTTCTAGCAGGGTACATAAAGCTTTTCTGTGGGTAATATCCAACTCTGCGGCTAAATCGTCTACCAGGAAGATACAGGGGCTTTTCGTTGCCACTTGAAACAGTTTTGCCTGGGCTAGCTTAAGCGCACACACCACCATTTTCTGCTGTCCGCGGGATAAAACCTCCACGGCAGGCATTCCATTGGCCTTTAGGCGTAAATCAGCTCGCTGTGGACCAAGCTGTGTGAACCCCATCTTAAGGTCGCTAAACCAGCCGTCATTCAAAACTTGCAGGTAATCTTTGTCTTTCCCCCACCCTTGGTAAAAGTTCATGGTCACGTCTATGTCAGGATTAAGGCGGGCCATGTACTCATCGAAGACCGGTTTCAATTTGGTTAGGTAAGATTTGCGCATCTCGGTAATTTTTTTGGCTAAGCCAGCCAGGCTTTGATGCCATATTTCACGCTCACCCTCCCCACCCCCCCCTTGTCGCAATAAAGCATTACGGGTTTTATGGGCGGTTTTAAATTGGCGCCACACAGAGATAAACTCGTGTTCCACGTGGAACACACCCCAATCCAGGTATTCTCTGCGGTACTGAGGGCTGCCTTCTAACAGTTTAAACATAGTGGGGTCGAGCAATTGCACCGGCAATATACTGGCCAGCTCGGCCGCGCTGTGCAGCCACTCGCCATTTAGCTTAATGCGGCGCTCCCCTTTTACCGAACGCTCGATGCCCAGTTGCTTGCCGTTAATTTTACAAAATGCGGTAAGGGCTGGCTGGCCATGCTGAATGAGGAATTTCTGTTTATGGGTACGAAACGATTTGCAATAGGCCAGATAGTGAATGCTTTCCAGCAAACTGGTTTTACCACTGCCATTGCTGCCGTGAATCAGATTAATTTGTGCCGAGGGGGAAATAGAAAGGGATGCGAAGTTACGCATCCCTTGAAGTGCTAATAGTTCAATGGCCACAGGTTGCCCTTATATATACAACAAGAGCCGCCCTTATAGACGCATGGGCATAACAACATACAAGCTGTCACCGCCTTCCACTTCTTCCATGATGGCACTGGAGTTAGCATCACCCAGTGTCATTTTCATGTCGTCTCCATTCAATACAGACAATACATCCTGTAAGTAGCTGACGTTAAAGCCAATCTCCAGGGCTTCACCTTGAAACTCAACACCGATGCTCTCTTCCGCTTGCTCTTGTTCCGGGTTGTTGGCCACTACCTGCAAGTTATTGTCGTCCAACAACAAACGTACACCACGGTATTTTTCGTTAGAAAGAATCGCAGTACGGGCAAATACCTGACGTAACGCCTGACGATCGGCTAGCAAGGTACGGTTACCGTTACGGGGAATAACACGCTCGTAATCAGGGAATTTACCGTCTACCAACTTAGAGGTGAACGTATATTCACCTACCTGGGCCCGTACATGATTATTGCTCAGGCTAAGCTCTACGCTGTCTTCCTGACTGGTCATTAACTTGGCCAGCTCTAAAACGGCTTTACGAGGTACGATGACCTGAGTCTTGCCTTCTACGCTTAACTCGGTGGCCACACCACAGGTCGCCAGACGGTGACCATCGGTAGCCACGGCGCGTAGTTCGCTGGCCGTTACTTCCAATAACAAGCCATTTAGGTAGTAACGTACATCCTGCTGAGCCATAGCAAAGGCGGTGTTGTCGATAACACGGCGTAGCTTGGCTTGCGGCAAGGTGAAGCTGGCATTGGCTTCTATGTCTTCTACATTTGGGAATTCGTTGGCAGGCAAACTAGAAAGTACAAATTTACTGCGCCCGGCTTGCAACTGAACCCGGTGCTCGTCCTGGCTAATTTCGATAGTAGATTGATCTGGCAAAGACTTACAGATATCCATTAACTTTTTAGCAGGTACCGTCACGGCGCCATCCACGCCCGCTTCTAATAGCGGTGCCCGGCCAATCATTTCCACTTCCAGGTCGGTGCCCGTTAATGAAAGTTTTTCACCCTGAACTTCCAGCAGTACGTTAGACAGTACCGGTAAGGTTTGACGACGTTCAACAACGCCTGCAACCAGTTGAAGTGGCTTTAACAGGGCTTCCCTGGTGATTGTGAATTTCATGCCTTTTTTACTCTTAATTGGTCTGGGACCGCTGTAATTTTTATAATCTTTTGATCAAATTCAACCATTAGCTGGTTAATGATCTCAACAGGTTTTTATAGTCTTCGCGAATGTCTGCATTGCTTTCGCGTAACTCTTTAATTTTTCGCACACCATGCAATATGGTGGTGTGGTCACGGCCACCAAAGGCAGCGCCTATTTCAGGCAAACTGTGATTGGTTAATTCTTTACTAAGGGCCATGGCCACTTGTCTGGGCCGCGCAATAGAGCGTGAACGGCGCTTGGACAACAAGTCGGACATCTTGATCTTGTAGTACTCGGCCACCATGCGCTGAATGTTATCAATACTGACCTGCTTGTCCTGCAAAGCCAATAGGTCTTTTAGACTTTCTTTGATAAACGG
>MAAD01000300.1 GCA_002162985.1 Bermanella sp. 47_1433_sub80_T6
GGTGTTGAACCAGAATACGTAGCAGTTCAACACCGGTATAACCTGTGCCGCCCACCAGACCTACATTAATCACACTACCACCTTCTTTTTCGTTTTGTTCAAGAGGGCCTTATAATAGCGTCTTCTTTAAAAAGTGACAGAACAATTCATGGCTTCTTTGCTTCGCCAACTACGATTACAGCTTGCCCAATCCGATGCATTGCCACTTTTGGCCTTGTTAGGCGCATTTGCCGGTTTACTCACCAGCGGCACCATCCTGTTATTTCGCATGGCCATTGAAGTCCCCCTGGACAGCGCGCTGCCTGGCCAACATCACGAATACTTTGAAAGCCTGCCCGCCTGGTTACGTTTCACCCTGCCCATGGCCGGCGCCATCTTAACCGCTTTGATCTTTTTAGCCTTTAGCCAACAGTCGCGAGTCGTGGGCATTAGCCATGTGCTGGAGCGTATCAAACACCACCAGGGTTACATGCCGGCCAGTAACTTTTTAGCGCAGTTTTTCGGCGGTATCATAAGCGCCATCAGCGGTCAGAGTACCGGTCGTGAAGGGCCAGCCGTGCATTTAGGCGCCGCCACCGGCAGCATCATGGGTCGTAAATTTGAACTGCCCAGCCATCATGTGCAGTTGTTGCTGGCGTGTGGGGTAGCAGCTGCCATCTCAGCATCCTTTAATACCCCCATCGCCGGGGTAATTTTTGCCATGGAAGTGATTGTCATGGGTTATAGCTTTATTAGCTTAATACCCGTGATTCTGGCATCGGTCACCGGGGCCCTGTTAACCCGAGCTGTGTATGGCAGCGAACCGGCTTTTAGTGTGCCGCAAATCCACTTGCATTCATTATTGGAGTTTCCGTTTTTGATGCTGGAAGGGTTATTAATGGGGGCATTGGCTGCGCTGTTTATCTGGGTGTGTGTAAATGTTGCACAAAAGGCCCCTAAGAGTTTATTTAAACGCTTTTTTATCATTGGCCTGTTAAATGGCCTGCTGGCCCTGGCCATTCCACAAATTATGGGCATAGGTTACGACACGGTGAACCTGGCGTTAATTGGTCAACTGCCGTGGATTGCCCTGTTTATTTTTGCCCTGGCCAAGTTGCTGATCACCAGTTTAAACCTGGGATTGGGTCAACCCGGTGGTGCCATTGGCCCCATGTTATTTATTGGGGCCTGTGCCGGAGGTCTGGTGGGCGAGTTAGGAGCCTGGCTTGCCCCCGAGCATGCCAGTAACTCTGGGTTTTATGCCATGCTAGGCATGGCGGCCATGATGTCGGCTTGTTTGCAGGCGCCGCTCACCGCCCTCATGACCTTATTGGAGCTCACCAATAACTCGGAGATTTTACTACCTGCCATGCTCGTGGTGGTGGTGGCCAACCTCACCGCCAGCGAAGTATTCAAGCAAAAAGCCTTGTTTCCAAGACTATTACAGCTAAGGGGTTTAACGGTGGATACCAGTCCGGTAGAGCAGATGCTGCGCCAGCATAGTGTGCTGAGCATCAGTGACAAGGACGTTAAAATAGTGAGTAAGTTTTCAAGTGTGGATGAGCTGCAACTAATTTTGAAGGGCAACCCTAAGTGGCTGGTGATATTTGATAACAGCAAAACCGTATTGGCCATTATATCCGCCAGCGATGTGGCCAACTTATTGTTAGATGAAGAACAATTGCATAACTGGCTGGAAGAACATGAAGGGGTAATGCTGATGAACCTGCTGGCCATCCCTGCACAAAGAGAGACCTGTGGCAGCATTTCCATGCAAGCCAATTTACAGGAAGCGTTAGATTTAATGGCTAAACTTCAGGTGGAATGCCTGAGCATTCATTCGGGCAAAAATGCCAACGCCAGCTCTGTTATGGGGATTATCAAGCATGATAAAATCCACAATCATTATCGTTACCAACAGACCTCTAGCTAACAAGCACTAAGGAACACTATGCTGTGGATTAAAGCCTTTCACCTTATCGCGATTATCTGCTGGTTTGCGGCGATATTTTATTTGCCTCGCCTGTTTGTTTATCACGCAGATAGTGAAGATAAGGTGAGTCGCGACAGATTCAAGATCATGGAGCGCAAACTTTATCGCGGCATCATGACCCCTTCTATGGTTGCGGTATTGGTATTAGGTGGCTGGTTATTGTGTTTGAACCCCGGTTATTATTTAAGCGCAGGCTGGATGCAGGTGAAACTAACACTGGTATTGCTGCTGGTGGGCTTTCACTTCTATTGTGGGTATTTACTTAAGGCCTTTGCCAATGATAAAAATACCAAAAGTCACAAATTTTTCCGGGTACTTAATGAAGTGCCTGTTTTCATGCTAGTGGCCATCGTGATATTGGCCGTGGTTAAACCTTTTTAA
>MAAD01000216.1 GCA_002162985.1 Bermanella sp. 47_1433_sub80_T6
ACTGCTTGTTCAGCGAGGTCTTCCATTGTGCAGATGCCACGACTTGCCAACACTAAGGCCAAGTGTTGATCCATACCTTCCATCGTTAATAAATCTTCGGCAGGTTTGGAGTCTTCAAGTTTTTCTTCGTTTGCGATAGCTTGCGTTAACAAGATATCTTTGGCGCGTGATTGCAATTCATCAACTGTTTCTTCATCAAAACCGTCAATGGCCAGCATTTCTTCGCGCTCAACATAAGCCACTTCTTCCAGACCGGTGAAACCTTCTTCCACCAGGAAGACGGCTACATCTTCATCCAGATCCAACGCTTTCATTAGTTTCTCAACCAACGTGCCTTGCTCTTCTTCTTGCTTGGCACCGGCGTCTTCTTCGGTCATCACGTTGATGACCCAACCTGTTAACTCGGATGCCAGTTTTACGTTTTGGCCACTGCGACCAATGGCGATGGCTAGCTGATCTTCTTCAACGGCCACATCCATGGAGTTGGTATCTTCATCCATCACGATGGAAGCCACTTCGGCAGGCGCCAAGGCGTTAATCACTAATTGAGCCGGGTTATCGTCCCACAACACAATATCGATGCGTTCATTGCCCAGTTCATTGGTCACCGCTTGCACGCGGGAACCACGCATACCTACACATGCGCCCACTGGGTCGATGCGTTGATCATTGCTCTTCACCGCAATTTTAGCTCGGCTACCTGTGTCACGGGCAGCGGCTTTAATTTCAATGGTTTCTTCAGAAATTTCAGGCACTTCGATACGGAACAATTCGATGATCATTTCGTTGGCTGAGCGACTTAACATCAGTTGCGGGCCACGATTCTCAGGGTTCACTTCCTTAAGAATAGCGCGAACTCGATCATTGATGCGGAACACTTCACGAGCGATCAACTGATCACGAGGCAACAGGCCTTCGGCATTGCCACCCAAGTCAACGATAATGTTATCGCGGGTTACTTTTTTAACGGTACCATGCAATAACTCACCCACACGATCTACATACAGTGCAGTAATTTTAGCACGCTCAGCTTCACGTACTTTTTGCATAATAATTTGCTTGGCCGCCTGCGCTGCGATTCGCCCAAATTCCGGAGTCTCAATACTCTCCTCGTGGGTGTCACCCTCTTTCAGGTTGACGTCGATATCAGCCGCTTCTTGCATGTTCAATTCTGAACCCAAGGCAGGCACCACTTCATTGCTAACAATTAGCCAGCTACGAAATGCTTCATATTCGCCACTGTGGCGATCAATTACCACTCGAATAGTGGCCTCTTCATCTTCGTAACGTTTTGCTGCCGCCGCGGCTAATGCAAGCTCGATTGCTTCAAAAATTACTTCTTGCTCTACGCCCTTCTCGTTAGAGACGGCTTCGGCAACTAGCAGTATCTCTTTGCTCATAACCCTTGCCCTCGTAGTCCTATTTTGAAATATTAAGTTGGCTTTATCGATGGCATCGATAGGCAACAAATATTCGTGGCTATCAACTTGCACCACGAGATCTTCGCCTTCTTCGATGCCCACCAGCTTGCCTTTAAATTTACGACGCCCTTCAAAGGCGTAACGTAATTTCACATCAACAAACTCGCCAACATAACGATTAAATTGCTCTAGAGTAAAAAGTGGCCTGTCCATACCAGGTGAAGACACTTCTAAATTATATTCACTGGTAATAGGGTCTTCTACGTCAAGCACCCCACTCACCTGGCGACTCACCGCTGCACAGTCATCTACATGAATGCCTTTTTCGCTATCTATATAGATACAAAGCACAGAGTTTTTTCCTTGAGAGGTATAATCCAACCCCCAAAGTTCAAAGCCCAGGGCTTCCACCACGGGTTTCAAAAGTTCAGTTAACTGCTGTTCTTTACTGGCCACGTTTACTCCACAGATATAAAAATTGGGCTAAAGGATAACCGGTAACTTCCCAGACATCCGAGCCCAATCTTTGCGTTCAAACCGAAGTTCGAAGCGTTTTTAAATACTGGCTAAATGTCGATACCATTTCGCACCAACAAAAAACCCCTTATCGGAACCACTTTAAAACCTCTTAAAGCAATCCCACCAGGGGTCAAAATCATCAGATCAAAGATCTGGATATTTAAACTTAATGATAGCTTAGCACTATATACACATTAAATTTAATGGTTGCGGGAGCCGGATTTGAACCAACGACCTTCGGGTTATGAGCCCGACGAGCTACCAGACTGCTCCATCCCGCGTTAATGGTGCATATTATAGAGCCTCACTGGTTTTTCAGCAAGGCCGTTAGAGAAGTTTTTAAATTTAACCCCTACCAAAGGAAAACACCTTTAACCAGGCACAAAAAAACGGGCCGAGGCCCGTTTCAAATATTGGTGCGGATGGAGAGACTCGAACTCTCACGGCCGTAAGGCCACAGCCCCCTCAAGGCTGCGTGTCTACCAATTCCACCACATCCGCAAAACTTTTTTACTTGGCAGACTAGTCTACAACTGGCGCTTCAGTACTTTCAGGCAGAACCTGTTCTAACACTGGAACTTCAGACTCAGTAGGTGTTACCACTTGCACTTCTTCGATGCTAGGTAAGCCAGCATCCACAATTCCAGTAGCTCTCTCTTTAGCGAAATAAGCCAAAGAAAAACTGGTCGCAAAGAAAACAACGGCAAAGAAAGATGTGGCGCGAGTTAAGAAGTTACCCGAGCCAGCACTACCAAATACTGTTTGCGAAGCACCGCCACCAAAACTGGCACCGGCTTCTGCGCCTTTACCTTGCTGAATCAACACCAAGGCGATGATGCCAATGGCGATAACGATATGAACAATTATAATTACACTTTCCATAAATCCTGCCTAACTTGCTGCTTTACAGATTTGAATAAAATCATCTGCATTAAGAGACGCACCGCCCACTAATGCTCCATCTACATCTGGTTGGGCAAAAATTTCTGCCGCATTACCAGGTTTAACACTGCCGCCATACAAAATCTGCATGTTTTGAGCAACGCTTTGATCGTTTTTCGCCAGTAAACCGCGAATGGCGCTATGCACTTCCTGCGCCTGTTGCGGTGTTGCTGTTTTACCTGTGCCAATGGCCCAAATGGGTTCATAAGCGATGACTGCCCGAGCAAACTTTTGAATGCCCACGACATTTAATACTGCCTGTATTTGATTAGAGATCACATCCACCGTAGTGCCTGCTTCTCTTTGCTCTAGCGATTCACCCACGCATAAAATGGGGGTGATATTTCCTGCCTGAGCCTGCACAAACTTTGCCGCTACCTGGGCATCGTCTTCTGCAAATATTTCGCGCCGTTCGCTGTGACCGATAATGGTATATTCGCAAGCAAAATCTTGCAGCATAGCAACACTGGTTTCCCCAGTGAACGCACCCTGTGCGTGCTCGCTGATGTTTTGCGTGCCCCATTTAACGGGCGTTCCAGCCAATAAACTCTGGCACTGAAACAAGTATGGTGCGGTTGAAAAAACCGCCATGTCAAGCGTCGAAAACGTTTTCAACCCATTTGACAACTGAGTCAACCGAGTCTGATTTTCGGCCAACGAGCCGTGCATTTTCCAATTTCCTGCCACAAATTTGCGACGCATATCTATCCACCTACTACAGGAAGGAGGCGATACTACCTAAGATGCCTCCATCACGC
>MAAD01000146.1:0-1272 GCA_002162985.1 Bermanella sp. 47_1433_sub80_T6
TTTATTCACCCTAGGTGTCTTCCTGACAGGCCATCCTGGCCAACTCCCTATCACTCTTCCCTTAACATCCTGTTTGCAACATCCTGTTGCTGTGTCCTTACCGGTTAATCCTTAACCTTTGACTTAAAAATAGTCGGCTTTAAGCAGGGTTCAAGTCATTTTCCGCCAACTTGTTCTAAAAGCTTAGATTTAAAGCATAAACGGTCATTTAATGAACAACTTCGTGGGTTTTTAGCTCATGACAAGTGACTGATCACGACTAAACTTAATATGAATAACTCAAAAGCTTCATGCCATGCAATTTAATCAATCCAAGCGCAGCACCCTATTCAAGTCCCTGCCCTGGCTACTGCTTATATTGTGCTGTCAGCTACAAGCCTATGAACCCATGGTGCTGGGTGTACCTGATTTTAGGCCCTATACCTATCAGGAGAAGGGTCACATTATCGGCAGCGCTATTGATCCCGTAAGCAACGCCTTACAGGCCAGCGGAGTGAACTTTAAAATACGTCTATACGCTAACTATTCATTGTTATTGAAAGCACTACGCAAAGATGAAATCCAGGGTTTTTTTCTTGCCTCGAAAAACCTCGAGCGTGATAAATATGCGGTATTCTCCAAGCCCGTCACCACTAACAATTGGGCCTGGTTTGCGCTGAAAGGCAGTGCCACCCAAGTAGGCAGCCATGACTTTAAACTTAGCGGCACGGTGGCCACCATAGCCAAAACCAATACCTTTCGCTGGTTAACCCGCTCCGGTTACCGGGTGGTACCCAGCGGCATTAATGACTTACCCAATTTACTCATCAATAAAAAAGTAGATGCTGTATTTGCTGCACAGGCTGTATTTGAAACGCGTATTCGCAGCTTGGCCATTCACCCTAAAACCTTTGTGAAAACCATAGAAATTAAAAAACCGTTTGCGATTTATATTTCTAAACGCTATTTGGAAAATAACGAGGGGATGATGGAAGTGTTGAACAGGAATATTTATACGCGATGAGGTAGATGTAAAAACAGCAGTTCGTCCTGAACACTCCCTAAAATATTACTCCTCGGCTCTGGCATCCTGCTTCGCTCTACCAATTACATCCATATAATTGTGCAATTTTAGACCATTCTAAAGCGAGAAGGCCCATCCCTGGGTATACACGCTCTTTGCCATCCCTGGCACCGCGACATACGGTTCGTCCTGAACGTACCATTGGAAATTGCTCCTGCATTTCCAAGATACCGTTCGTCCTGAACGTAAAAAGCCAGCAGAAGCTGGCT
>MAAD01000146.1:1281-4925 GCA_002162985.1 Bermanella sp. 47_1433_sub80_T6
TTGCGAGGTTTACGATCACCACGAGGCTTGGCATCGCGAGGCTTGCTGTCACGAGGACCAGGGCCACGTTTATTGCTGTCGCCACCACTGGCTGCCTTACTGGCGATTTCAAGACTCAAAGGACGACCGCATACACGGGTCTTCTTCAAGTGATCAACCGTCTCTTTTGGCATATTGTCTGGTAAATCCACAGTGGCAAAACCGTCGAAGATTTCAATGTGACCAATGAATTTACTTTCAATGTTCGCTTCGTTAGCAATGGCACCTACGATGTTGCCAGGCTTAACGCCATCGTTGTAGCCCACGGCCAATTTGTAACGTTGCATCTGAATATCAGGGTGACCTTTTAACGGCATGGCATTGGGATCCATAACCTTGTCCGCACCACCGCGAGGCGCACGATCACCGCGATCACCACGGCCACGTTCACGACCACCACGATCGCCACGATCATTACGACCACCGCGTTCGCCACGATCACTACGCTCTTGGCGAGGACGCTTAATACGCTCACCTTCACGCATGAACAAACGCTTCTTGCCCTGGCCTAGCTGAGCAATGGCCGCGGCCACGTCAGACATCACCATTTCAGGGTTTTCAGCCATGATTTCAGTGATGATGCTCTTGAAGATCTCAATGTCCTGACCTTCCATGTTTTCAACGATGCGAACCTTGAAGCGCTCACGACGCTTGGCGTTTACATCATCGGCCGATGGCAACTGCATCTCGGAGATTTTGTTTTTGGTAACACGCTCAATGGTGGTCAACATGCGACGCTCACGAGGGCGTACAAACAAGATGGCTTCACCGGTACGACCGGCACGACCGGTACGGCCGATACGGTGCACGTAAGATTCTGCATCGTAAGGAATATCGTAGTTCACTACGTGAGTAATACGCTCAACGTCCAAACCACGGGCCGCTACGTCGGTAGCCACTAGAATATCGATCTGGCCTTTCTTAAGACGATCAACGGTACGTTCACGTTGTGCTTGAGCCACGTCACCGTTTAACGCTTCGGCTTTAAAACCGTTAGTGCGCATGTGCTCGGCTACTTCTTCAGTGGCCTGCTTGGTGCGTACAAACACGATCATGGCGTTCATGTCGCTGGTTTCGCAGATGCGCACCATGGCATCGCTCTTGTCGGCGTCACGTACCATCCAGAATTTCTGAGTGATGGAATCGTTGGTGGCGCTCTTGGCTTTAATTTTTACTTCAACAGGGTTGTTCAGGTGCTTCTCGGCTACCTGTTGAATTTGACGAGGCATAGTCGCGCTGAAAAGTGCAACTTGACGCTTCTTAGGTGCATGACCCAAGATCCAATCAACGTCGTCGATGAAACCCATGCGTAGCATTTCGTCGGCTTCATCCAAAATAACGCCACTGATGTCATCCAGCTTTAAAGTGCCGCGACGAATGTGATCCATCACACGACCCGGCGTACCTACAATCCACTGGGCGCCATTGCGAATTTGACGCAACTGAATACCAAAATCTTGACCGCCATAAATAGTGGCCACTTTAATGCCTGGCACATGTTTAGCAAAACCTTCAATGGCCTCGGCAACCTGCATGGCCAATTCACGGGTAGGGGCCAAAACCAATACCTGCGGAACACGGTTCTCGCCAGAGGTACGGGCTAAAATAGGTAAAGCAAAGGCAGCGGTTTTACCGGTACCGGTTTGAGCAAGACCTAGAACATCCTTGCCTTCTAATAAATGCGGGATAGCTTGTGCTTGAATAGGAGACGGAGTTTCGTAACCCAGTTCTTCTACGGCACGCAAAAGATTGAACGGAAGACCTAAGCTGGCGAAACCAGTAGATGATTCAGACATAAAAAACCTGTTTTATAGGGGAAATACATAAAGATCGGCACGGGGGCAACTGGCCCTAGGACGCACAACCAAAATTCATTCACGATTAAATTTTGACCATTTATCCCGACATCCGCGACTAAGCGTTGGCGCTTTTTGGCTGAGTTAGAGGGCAGATAGACTGCAAACTCAGGTTGGAAATTTGGGATACTTTGGTAACGGCGCGCATTCTCGCACCTTTGGTGCGAATGCGCCAGAACTAAAGCGAAAAAACTGATTATTTTTTAACCTCTAGTCAATTCTATCCCTCAACTTATCCTTTATGGAAAGCTACGCAAGTCCTATGGCCTGGCCTATACTGACCAGTATTATGTCCGTTGCTGTTACCGGTGAAGCATGCCTAGCTCAGCCCTAAGCAAGTGCCAGAGAACGTTCCTGGTCCTGGCGTTA
This sequence comes from Bermanella sp. 47_1433_sub80_T6, assembly GCA_002162985.1. GTDB lineage: Bacteria > Pseudomonadota > Gammaproteobacteria > Pseudomonadales > Oceanobacteraceae > Bermanella. The sequence continues at coordinate 3,546 of MAAD01000146.1, forward strand.
GCCACCTGCTCTTTGGGCTCTTTCGCCAATAATGAAGCCGATGATGCCGAGATGGAGCTACTGTTCTCTCTATCTCTGGAAGAATTAATGACCATCCAGGTCAGCTCTACCTCCTATTTTGATGAAACCCTATGGAACAGCACCGCCAGCGTCTCTGTCATCAATCACCAACGCTGGCAGCAAACCGGTGCGCAAAATGTCAGCGAGGCCCTAGCCTACTTGCCAGCCACTACCGTGGTGAGTGCTTTTTCCGGGGGCAGTGACTTGGTTATACGCGGGTATGGCAACCGAAGCTCTGTAAAAGGGGTGGCCATTCGCCTGGACGATGTGCCCATGAACAGTTACCGGCTCAGTAGTGGGGCGCAGGACATCCACCAGTTCCAGCTGGGCACTTTAAGTAGCATTGAACTGGTACGCGGCGCGGGCTCGGCTATGCATGGTGCCAATGCCTTCCATGGCGTGCTTTCCATGGCCAGTAAAGAAGCCCTGCCTTTGCAGCATGAAATTGGCGCCGAAATGGGCGATGACGGTTACCATCAGACACACATACTCAGTGGTCTGCAATTATCAAACAACCTGCGCAGCTCCATGGCACTTTCTTATTCTGACCGACCCGACCAGCATAGACGCTACCAATACACTGACCCCATCACCCAAATAAACGCTTATGGTGAACGGGCAGCAGAAATAGAAAGCTACAGTGCCATTTATAAGCTCATCAGCGACGTCCAAAAAGACTCACGCTTCAGTGTGAATTTTTATGCCCTGCATCACCAAAGCTATCAATCGCCCGGCGTAGGCCGGCTACTGGGCGGGATAAACTTTGGCTTTGATGAAGACTGGACAGATAAGCGCCAGAATTTACAAATGGCTAAAGCAATGTATCAACAGCAACTATCAAGCAATTTAGAGCTGGACATAAAGAGTTACTATTTTACGACTCAGGATAAATTTTCTGCCGATGCACGTCGCTCCCCTCTTGCACGAAAGTTAGATGAATACAGAAATGAAAAACATTGGGGGGCCAGCTTCATATTAAAAACAGTTGAGGCTGATGCCAAAAATCGATTAGCACTGGGTTATGAATACCAATACACCACACTCAGTAAATTCAGCGAAAATGTCACCCTCAATAATGGTGACAGCAGTACCAAAGAGGGGCCTGGCGTAGGTGTTGAGCGAGAAGTTAACAGCTTGATAGTAGATGGTCGCTACCAAATTAAGGCTGATACTTGGCAGCTGGTATATGGCGCAAGACTGGATCACTACAATGATGTGGGCCATCATTTTTCGCCACGCATCAGCTTGCTGTACTCCCCCTCCCAAAACGCTATGTATAAAATAATCTACGGCAACGCCTTTAGAGCACCTGAGCTGCTG
>MAAD01000206.1 GCA_002162985.1 Bermanella sp. 47_1433_sub80_T6
ATGGGCACTGCTGACAAAGGCGAATACCGCCACTTCATGATGAAAGAAATTTTCGAGCAGCCGGATGTGATTCGTAACTGTTTGGAAGGACGCATCAGTAAAACTCGTTTGTTAGAGCAAGCCTTTGGTATAAAAGCTAAAGAAGTATTTGATCAAACTCAGGCGGTACAAATTATAGCCTGTGGCACCTCCTACCATTCAGGTTTAGTGGCCAAGTACTGGATCGAATCTCTAGTGGGCATACCCTGCCAGATTGAAGTGGCCAGCGAATATCGTTACCGCAAAACCGTAGCCTTGCCTAACAGCTTATTTATAACTATTTCCCAATCCGGTGAAACTGCAGATACTCTGGCCGCCTTGCGCAAATCCAAAGAAATTGGATTCCTTGCCAGTCTAAGCATCTGTAACGTGCCGGGATCTTCTTTGGTACGTGAATCGGATTTGGCCATCATGACCAACGCGGGTCCTGAAATTGGCGTGGCGTCTACCAAGGCCTTTACCTCGCAGCTGGTGGCGTTAATGTTGTTAACCATAGCGTTAGGACGCCGTCATGGCATGGTAGAACAGGTAGAAGAAGAAATTATCGCAGAGCTAACCAAGGTGCCCGAGTTAATTGAAAAAACCTTGTTGCTAGACGATGAAATCAAAGACATGGCCAACGCCTTTGCCGAGAAAAATCACAGCTTATTTTTAGGTCGTGGTGCCATGTACCCCATCGCCATGGAAGGAGCGTTGAAGCTTAAAGAGATTTCCTACATTCATGCCGAGGCTTACCCAGCTGGTGAATTGAAACATGGCCCGTTGGCGCTGGTTGATAAAGACATGCCCATCGTTACCGTGGCGCCTCACAACGACATGCTGGATAAGCTAAAGTCCAACCTGGAAGAAGTGCGTGCCCGTGGTGGGGAACTGTTTGTATTCGCCGATAAGCGTGCCAATGTATTACCTGGTGATGGATTGCAAGTATTGAAGCTGCCCATCGTTAGTGAGTTGATGGAGCCGATCTTGTATATCATTCCATTGCAGTTGTTTAGCTACCACGTGGCTATCCTGAAGGGCACTGATGTGGATCAACCTAGAAACCTGGCCAAGTCCGTAACTGTAGAATAAAAGCCCTGTAGGGGGCCACCTCTTGGTCTCCTACATTTTCCATCCTAGCCGGTACTGCTATATAATCTGTCGAAACATAAGAATTGCATGTCATGACAGACCAAGCGTTAACCCCCCCTAAAAATATCGCCTTCTTTCGCCTGTCAGCCTTGGGCGATGTGGTACTGGCCATTCCGCTTATTCGTGCCCTGCAAAAACAGTGGCCAAATTGTAAGATCACCTGGATCACCAGTTCGGCGGTTTACCCGCTATTGCAGGGTCTGGAGGATGTGGAATTTTTAGTGATTCAAAAACCTAAATCCCTTAGTGATTATTTGTCTTTGCGCAAACTATTTAAAAACTACCAGTTTGACGTATTGCTGGCGGCACAGGCCAGTTTGCGCACTAATCTGATTTACCCCTTTATAAACGCCAAGCGAAAAATTGGTTTCGACAATGGCCGCGCTCGTGATTTGCATTCTTTTTTTGTAAAGGAGCAAATCACCCCGGCGGATGAGCATTTAGCCCAGGGTTTCATGGGGTTTGCCAAACTATTAGGGCTTGAGGGTTCAGAATTAAACTGGCATTTACATGTTAGTGATGAGGATAAGGCCTGGGCGAAATCACAGCGTAAATCAGAAAAACTGGTGGCCATCAATGCCGCTGCCAGCAAGGCTGAACGTACTTGGTCGGCCAATAACTATGCTGACTTCATCGATGCGGCGGTTGAAAAATACCAGTGCCAATTTGTGTTAACCGGTGGGCCGGCGAAAAATGAAGTTGAATTGGCTGAACAGATTCAGCAGTTGGCCAAGAGCTCTGTGGAAAATCGAGTGGGCAAAACCAGTCATAAACAAATCGCGGCGTTACTGGGTGAGGTGGATTGCCTAATCGCACCGGATACCGGACCTGCTCACATAGCCGTGGCCATGCATACTCCTGTAATTGGTTTGTATGCGGTGGCGCGCTCTGGACTGTCAGGCCCCTTTCAAAATCCAGACTACACAGTGGATAAATACCCTGAAGCGGTTACAAAGTATTTAGGAAAGGACTTTAAAGAAGCGGGTTGGCACGAGAGGGTGCATCACGAGGGTGCCATGGACTTGATTAAGGTTGAAGATGTGATGGGGCAGTTGGCTAGGGTGTTTGAAGCGGGTTAGCCATTGTATGTGCAACTAGCTAAAAGAAGTCGGGCAGGGGCTGCCCTCGTACTAGGCCACAGGGCAATTACTG
>MAAD01000185.1 GCA_002162985.1 Bermanella sp. 47_1433_sub80_T6
ATAATATGGTCGTAAAAGGCTTGATAATCATCAAAATCCAGCTCACGCATGCGCTGCATTAAACTGGACTGCAAATATGATTTTCGCTGTTCGGTAACAAAAATTCCGGTGCGGTTTTCCAGCAACTCTCTCCATAACAAGAATTGCTGTTCGCTCATATCCGGCAGGGCTTTTAACGACCACCCTGCTGCCGACACTGCATTCACCTAACTAGACGTTAGATTCAGGCAGCTTGAAGCCGGCTACGGACTCACGCAACTTGGTGGCCATTTCGGCCAGGTTACCGATGGACTTGGCGGTTGCCGTCGTACCAGCAGATGTTTGCGAGGTAATCTCCTGGATTACGTTCATCGTATTTGAGATGTGACCAGCAGACGATGCCTGCTGGCGTGCTGCGTTGGAGATGTTTTGAATCAAATCTGCCAAGCTTTTGGATACTATTTCGATCTCTTCCAGTGCCACACCCGCATCTTGTGCAAGTCGGGCTCCACGTACCACTTCCGCCGTGGTGTGCTCCATTGAGATTACCGCTTCGTTGGTATCGTTCTGGATGGTTTTAACCAGAGCTTCAATCTGCTTGGTTGCTGCCGCCGAACGTTCTGCTAGACGCTGTACTTCATCCGCAACTACCGCGAAGCCTCGACCTGCGTCACCGGCCATGGAGGCCTGGATTGCAGCGTTAAGAGATAGAATGTTAGTTTGGTCGGCAATGTCGTTGATCAAGGAGATGATGTCACCGATTTCCTGAGAAGATTCACCCAGACGTTTAATACGTTTTGAGGTTTCCTGAATCTGTTCACGAATGTTATCCATGCCGTTGATGGTGGCCTGTACCACTTCGGCACCCTTGTTGGCGATGGTTACCGATCTTTCTGCTACCGAGGTTGATTCGGATGCGTTAGAGGATACTTGGTCGATGGACACCGCCATCTCGTTGATCGCCGCTGAGGCTCCGGCAATTTCTTGTGCCTGGTGCTCTGCCGCGTCTGCTAGGTGCATCGCAGTAGACTGAGTTTCTTGTGCTGCCGATGCTACTTGTACCGCCGTCTCGTTAATTGCAGTTACCAGCGCACGCATTTGGTCGATCGCGAAGTTAATGGAGTCGGCGATGGCGCCGGTAAAGTCTTCCGTTACCGTTGCCTGCGTGGTTAAGTCACCATCGGCCAGGTCAGCTAGTTCATCCAGTAATCGCAAGATCGCCATTTGGTTGGCTTCGTTTTTGGTTTCTTCTTCTTTCAGGGTAACCTGAGTATCTTGATAAGTGGTGTAACCTACGCCGCCCAACATGGCCAGTGCGATGATCGCTAATAAGTAACCACCAGACTGCAACAGCGTCCAGGAATCGGCACGTTCTTCGTGACGATTTTCCAGAGCAGAGGTTTGGGATAACATGTCTTGAGAAGAGTTAAAGATGTTGTTGGCTGATTCACGAACCTGGAATAGTTCAGGTGACGTTTCAAGAATCTCGTCCACCGAACCGGCTACGAATTCAAATAGTTCAGAGATTTCTGCTAGAGAGTCGATGGCTTCTTCATCTACTACCGGCTGAATGTGCATGGCTACGTTACCTTCGATCATGCCGTTTAGTACACGTCCAAACAAGTTAGCATCTCGACCAAAACTGTCTGCTGCCATTACCGCATCATCACCACCAGACAGTACTTTGTTAACCGAACGTACAATACGTTCTGCTAACCATGACTGACGCTGAGCCACCGCCACCTGTTCGGCCGGAGCATCGTTATCCAGTAAGATCTCTACAACCTCGTCGTATTCTACTTGTAACTGAGGGATGGTTTCAGAAAGGGTCGCGGCCACTTCGTGCAAGGACAATACAGTGTCGCGGGTTTCAATAATTCTGTCGGCCGAGCTGCTAGCTTCCAACCACATTTTCTGAAGTTGTTCGATGCCTTCAACCGGACTGGCTGGCAATCCTGTTTCCGGGTCACCATTCATGATGTAGCCCCAACGAACTTCAAAGTTCTTACGAGCAACACCTAACAATTTAAAGGCTTCTTCTTTACCCGCCGCCGCTTCTACCGCGTTTTTTGCGATCTGCTGGGACAGCACTCGTAATTCGGAGGAGTGGGAGATGTATTCTTTATCCTGGGCGGACTTGTACTGTACAAATACAGTTATTGCCAGGAAGGTCAAAATAAAAACTACGAAAGCGGCGATAAAACCTATTCGTGCAGTGTTATTTGATAATGTCGAACGGATTGCACCGCCTGCACTCGCTTTCATGTATACACTCTCCGCAACCGTAACTATCTATAATTATTCTAATTTGCTTGAATCTGTCTGCCAC